>CAMAPI010000045.1 GCA_945860065.1 Chryseobacterium gleum
CGGCGAATAACGTAGTTAACTTTGTTTCAACTTAAAATGAATCACATGAAAAAAATAGTATTGTTGTTTCTCTTCTTCGTTCAGTTTTCTTCCTTCGGTCAAAGCACCGAAGATCAAGAAACGTTGAGTAAACCATATATTCTTTACAAAAACGGGATGCATTATGCGGTTTCCAAGCCAGTTGTTGTTTGTGAAAATACTTGTTATTACACGAATCGTTTCAGTAAGAATTCCTATTCCGTTCCTTTGGATAGCGTGGAGGGGTTTAGTCGAGGAAGCGATGTGCGATACATGACAAAACAAGAATTTAAACGAATTGGAAGAAAACTTGTAATGGGATATTATTTGGGAGTAACGACGATATTTCCAACTGGACTTGGAATTTTTATCTTCTCCGATATCACGAAACGACGACATATCCGAAATTTATACCGATTCAGCATACACGGTTAACATAAAAACCCGGAAACCATGAATAGATTTAAACTACTTTTAACGATCCTTTTCTTTTCCTTCATTGAAACAAGTTCTGCTCAATCCGATTGGAGAATAAAACCCTATGTGGTGGTGAATGACACCATATATGAAAACCTCAAACTCCCCGTGTTTATTATGGACTCCGTGTTGTACATTCGCACGCAAGAAGGAGTTGTTATGACCTTTCCATCCTATGAGGTGGATTACATCAGCAAACGATGTTTTTATGACCGCATCACACCGATGGAGAAAAATCGCTTGTCGCGATCCATTGCAACAGGATCCTATTTAAGTGTTGCCGCAATCACTGGAGGAATCTGGGCTATTTATGTTAATTACCAGGCTTATCTATATTATTCAAAAAATATGAACCTTCAATACTATTCAGCCGGAGGATTGGTTTTCGGTGTGGCATTGATTGTTCCATCTACCATTGCCATCTACCATTTTATTCAACGGAAACGTCAAACCAAAATGATTCTTGAAGCCAAAGGTTTACGCTTTATCTCGAATGAAACTCCAAAACCAGATACTGCTCCTTCATCCACTACGGAGTACTGAAAACGGGTAGATTCATTTCAAAAAAGTACTTTTGAGCAGAATCGATCGACATGAAACAAACGTATTATCCAACTCGACACTTTCAAGCGAAGGCATGGGCGAATGGAACCACGACAGAACTAGTAAAGTATCCGGTTGACAGTGATTTTCTAAAGCGCGATTTTATCTTTCGGATCAGCACGGCGACTGTCGAGGCGGAGGAAAGTACCTTTTCGGATTTTTCTGGTTTGACGCGCATTCTCATGGTCTTGGAAGGAACCATTACCCTTATCCACGAAGGACGTTACCAAAAACACTTGAATCCCTACGATCAAGATACCTTCGACGGATCCTGGTCTACACGTAGCATTGGAAAAGTGCGCGATTTCAATGTGATGTTCAATAGTCAAGCTCGGGCAAGTCTTAGTTCTAGATCCTTGGTTTCCAATCAGTCAGAAGTCATCGAAATCACCGAAAAACGCATCGTGCTATTCGTTCACACCGGTAAATTCCTTGTTGGAGAATACTTGCTCGAAACCGGTTCCGTGTTAGACATCGAAGAAAATGAATGGACAGCCCTTTCGTTAAAATGCATTGAATCGGGTACGATTCTTTGTAGTCAGGTAGAAGTTTTCTAAATTCGATTCAATTAGATCTTAAATGAGCAAAAAAATAAACTTAGAGCGCATACTTATTGCAACTGCAATTGTATTAGGAGTCGTAGCGATTGTGTACATGTTTTCCGGGAAGAGAAATCAGGTGACCGAGAATCCAAATACCTTGAGTGATTCCTTACGCATGGAATTAGTAAAAGCGAAAATGGCCGCGCAGGAAGCAGAGGAGAAAACGCGTCAAATGAATGTAACTCCACCCATGACAGAGGAGGAACGTAAGGAGAAATTACAGAAAGAACTCTTGAAAATGGAGATGGAACATCCACTTGATTACTTGAGTATCGATTATGATCACACGTATCGTTGGTTGGCAGCTAAAGAGGAATACAGTGGATACATTTACAACAATGCAACGATGGCAACGTTCATGAATTTTGTCGTGAGAGTGACTTTCCTTTCCAAAACACGCACGGCAATTGACACCAAAACATTTACGATTTACGAATATTGCGCACCGAATAGCAGAGTTGCTTTTAAAATCCAAACCGAAGCTCCATCAGGATACGCATCCCACCAAGTGGAAGTTATTCGCGCGAATTATTACCAAGGGGAGGAGTAAACAGAGCGATAAACAGAGCAAGAGCGGAGAGCAGAATTCGAAGTAAACTCTGCACTGAGCACTGTTCACTAGTCACTATTCCTCCGTTGCCTTCTTCGATTTACGGTACGTATAACTTTCGTAGATAAAACGTTTGGCAAAGCGCACTTGCTTATCAGAATTGATTAGTTTTTTGTAGACATTCGCATTCACTCCGAAGTATTCGTAGGTAGATCCATCCGTGAAGGTGATTTCCAGTAGAAGTCCTTTGTGTTTATAGTCCGCAATCATACATTCGTTGATGGTTGCCGTATACTCTGCCAAATTCGCTTCTTTTGTTTCTGGAGCGATGCTTACCAAAAAATGATATCCATCGGTTACTTGTCTGCCCATAATTGCTGCTTCGTCTTTCAAAGGATCACCATCTTGAAACTTATCTGGATGCCATTGCTTCACCAATTTACGGTAAGTCTGTTTCAACTCCGCCAAATCGATTTGCGTTTCAATTTGAAATAATTTCTTGTATTCGTTGATGCGTTTCATAGGTCTCGAGTTTCGCGCTGAATCATAGGGAGAAATCAGAGCAATGTTCAAATATGGCGCGAAGATATGGATACATTTTGAGGTGAACTACTATTTTTGGCACTGGAAAAGACAAAATCACCGCTTTTAACTGAAAAGTGTGCTTCTAATTTATATGCGAACGAAATAAGTCGCGCACAAAACTCCATTAGTTTTGTTTCCATTTATGAAGGTTCAACGAACGAAAGTGTCTAATTAAAGTCAAAAAGTGAAAAAACGCAAGATGATCTTTTCCAACAGCGAAAGCAGCCAAGATTAAATGATTAATTTTCCAATTGGTTAATCGACCACTAAGAAAAAAACGATTTACCTTAATTGAAAAGTGTAGTTCTATAAAATAATTCAAACAGTATTCCGTGAGTCAAATAACAACAAGTACTTTTTTTAAGGTAGATTCATTTTCAAACAAATGGTGGGCTTTCACACATATGCAACTTGGAAAGAGTCATTTGAACAATGTTGCGGGACTCACTTTTTATAAAATTTTAGGATCCGGAGCTAAAAATGGTTTTAGTGCTGTTCCAAATTTCGGGACCTACGTACTCTTTTGTGTGTGGGAAACAGAGAGTCATGCCGAAGTATTTTTTCAACTCCATCCTTTTTTCAATGAGTACAAAAACCGAAGCAGCGAACAGTTTACGGCGTATCTTCATTCTGCTGAAGCACATGGATTGTGGGACGGCTTACAACCTTTTCAGAAAAGCGCACAGTTGGACCCAGATAAACCAATTGTTGTACTAACGCGAGCTCGTATCCGTTTTCGAAAATTGTGGTCCTTTTGGAGTAGGGTAGGTTCTGTGAGTCAAAGTTTAGAGGGATACGATGGACTTGTATTATCCATTGGCATAGGTGAATGGCCTTTGATACAGCAGGCAACCATTAGCATTTGGAAAACACAGAAAGAAATGATGGACTATGCCTATACAAACACCAAACACAGAGAAGTGGTAACAATGACCAGACAACTAAACTGGTACAAGGAAGAAATGTTCGCTAGATTTATCCCGTATAAGTTTAACGGAAGCTGGGAAGGAAAAAATGCAGTTGATTTTTTATAGATTCAATAGGAGGATAACTTAATCTTCGTATAATTTTACTTCTTTCGAATCAAGATTTATCAGAATGGCCAATCCGTGTTCCGGATCCCACGAAGGACGAAAAACCACACAGGCCGTATCCACTTCTTTCCCGCTCTCTTTCTCTTTCTCTTTCTCTTTCTGTTTCTGTTTCTCTTTCTGTTTCTCTCTTCTAAGATAAATCGCTTGAAGTTCAAGTGTCGGAAGGAACTTTTCCAGTGTATCTAAATTGGTTTCAGCGAAATGCGTGTCAAATTCCCACAAGGAACTAAAATAGTCGTGTGCGGTATGGTAAATCGCTTGTCCAACTTCTGGTCCGCACGCCATGAGCTTCAGGTATCGCTCACGGTCATTGTTTGAGATGGCATTCAATCCTTCCTTGCTGTTGTCAAAAACAATTGGAGCAATTTTTCCGAGGCAATTTATATGTCGCAAGGCGTACAGATTCGTCCAATAATCATCCGTATGTAAAAGTCCGATGCTGCGATCAAAGTAGCAGTTCTCCTCGTTCACTACATCTGCTTCTATTTCTTTGTAATCTGATACATTTTCTCTTTGTTGAAAATCTGCCAAGTTTTCAAAAATATAGGGATTAAAAACGCGCTGATTGCACACATAATGACCGAAATCAAGCTCGTTCTGTTTGTATGGGTCATGAACGTGGACATTGATTTTCCATACAAAATCAATGTTGTCTGCTATTTTATAGAAATACTTCTCCATACAAACGATTTATAATTGTGTAAAGTTAAGTATAATGTCAACCATTTTTCTTGGATTTGAAATTCGAATGGACATTTATTCAATAAAATAATCACTGAAGGATTTCGATGTATGGGTGGGTAATAATGCTGAAAAATTACAGGTTATGAACATATTTTTTTACCGGAGGATCACAAATTATTTCTGAAATCCGTCCCCGGTTCCGTCCCCTGTTTAAAAATGGAATGATAAGTCCATAAAAAACAAAACCCTCAAGATATTTGATACATCTCGAGGGTCTCTATTTCCTACAGCCATATAGGACGTGTCTTTAACGAAGCGTTTGCGGTCTGGACGGGACTCGAACCCGCGACCCCCTGCGTGACAGGCAGGTATTCTAACCAACTGAACTACCAAACCAATTTCTTCCACTTGCGTGAGCAACAACAGTTGCTTCAGAATTGTGTAATGCTTTCGTTAGAGCGGATACAAAAGTACGACCTTTTTTATAGAAATACAAAGGATGGGTGGAAAAATGTTAATTTATTTCCAATTTACCAGGCTTCTGAACTGATGAAAACAGTTCCTCGAAAATAGGCCACGCGCATACCGTCTTGATTCTGAATGTCTACGATGTACACACCTGTGCGCTTTCCGCGGTGGGACTCTGTGCACCTTGCCGTTAGGACATCCCCTAATTTTACTTTTTTCAAATGTGAAATGTTGGTGTCCACACTGAAACAATGCAAGCCATGCGCATTCGAGGCAAATGCCAAGGCGGAATCGGCGAGTGAATACGTGATGCCGCCGTGGGCAATCCCGAATCCATTGGTCATGGATGAACGCACTTCGCAACGAAGGACACAGGCCCCTTGTTCGATGGAGATCAGTTCCATGCCCAATAACTGACTGAACCCATCCTGAGCGAGCATTCCTTCCACAATTTCTTTTGGACTCTTCATCTTATAGTTCTGAGAAGGAGAAAGATTCACCCAAACGAATGCCTTTTTCGGTTTCAATTAGGGTGCAACATTCATTCACGGAATCGTGCTCTAAAAACAAGACAAAGTCATTCGCTGCGGCATGTTTCAGGAACTTCGCTTTTTCATCCATAGTCAACAAGGGACGTGTGTCGTAGCCCATGACAAAGGGTAGGGGAATGTGTCCCGTACTTGGGAGTAAGTCCGCCATGAAGACAATCGTTTTTCCATTGTACTGAATGTGTGGAATCATCATGCTTTCGGTATGTCCATCGACAAATAATACATCCATTCCTGGAAGGACATTCGTCGTGAAATCTCCCACCCGATCAATGAAGTGCAATTGTCCACTCTCTTGAATTGGAAGAATGTTCTCCGCTAAAAACGACGCTTTTTCCCGTGGATTCGGTTCCGTAGCCCATTGCCAATGGTTTTCCGTGCTCCAATACTTGGCATTCGGGAAAACCGTTCGGTATCCCGTTTTGGAATCGTTCCACGCCACCGCGCCACCGCAATGATCAAAGTGCAAGTGCGTTAAGAAAACATCCGTAATGTCGTTCGCATGGAATCCCAGTTTGGCCAAATTTCCGTGTAAGGAATCATTGCCATACATATAATAATGTGAGAAAAACTTTTCGCTTTGCTTGTCCCCAATGCCGGCATCGACTAAAATCAAGCGATTTCCATCTTCAATGAGCAAGGAGCGCATGGCCCAAGAACACATGTTGTTTTCATCTGCTGGATTCGTTTTTTGCCAAAGCGTTTTCGGAACGACACCAAACATGGCGCCACCATCGAGTTTAAAAAACCCCGTGTTTAATACGTGTAATTTCATGTGTCCTTTCCCGCTCGTTAATTTTTCTTTTTCTCGACCATCGCTGAAATACTCAGCACTTCCATTTTTGGATTCGTATTGGCAATCACAGTCACTGTTTTGTTTTGTTGTCCAAGTTGCGTTTCCTTCGGATGAAAGACAACGGCGATCTCGTCACTTTTTCCTGGTGGAATGGGTTTTTCTGGCTTGGATGGTGTTGTACAACCACAACTTGCCGATACTTTTTCAATGATCAAGGGTTTCTTCCCCGTATTCGTCACCCGAAATATGGTCTTATTGTCGCTATCTGCTGGAACTTTTCCATAATCGTGACTCGTTTTATCAAAGGACATCGTTGTCATATTTGCCAGTTCTTCTGCCAATTGACGCTGCTCTTCCTTCTCTACATCGGATAAGGATTGACGCAATTCACGCACGGATTCGTCGGTTGCAATAATGCTTCTTGGTTCTTCTGTTTTTGTTGATTTCTCTTTATTTGTGCAAGCGGAGAAGAGAAGTAATAGGAGTGTGAAAATAGTGAGTCGTTTCATGGTGATGTATTTTTCTCAAAAATAGCGAGATTTCTTTAGGTGGGGGAAGGGGAGATGTAATATTTCTTGAAGTTTTTGGAGATTGTTGGTTAAAAAAGGAACGTTCGCTTTGCTCACGCACTGGGTACTGTTTACTGGGCACTGAGCACTGAAATGTTGTTCGCTTTGCTCACGGGTATTTTTGTAGAATAGTGGAGCGTTCGTTTTACTCACGCACTGAGCACTGGTCACTAGTCACTAGTTCCATTCGCTTTGCTCACGCACTAGGCACTAGTTACTAGTCACTAGTAAAGGATTACCTCCCTATCGGTCGGTGAACCAGTCGTGGGCGACGTGCAGTGGATCAAAAGCACTTCCTCGCTGCGCTCGGACGGTACTTTTTTATTTTTCGCCTTCGCTCATCCGTGAGCGGATGGACTCGGGGAAAAATAAAAAAGCACCTGTTCTGACGAACAAGTGCTTTTGATCAGAGTGCCCACGACTGGATTCGAACCAGCACACCTAATGGCACCACCCCCTCAAGATGGCATGTCTACCAATTTCACCACGTGGGCATTCATTTACTGCGTAAAACAGCGGTCACAAAGATACATTTTTTATCAAAAAGACCTCGACAATTAAAAGATTCATGGAAAAAGTAAAATTCCATTGCTAATGTTATGTTAACGTGCATATTTTTCACTTAACTTCACGCAAAATTTGTCCGAATGACACATACTACTACTCAAAAAATTAGTTTTGCTGGTTTACTTATTACCACAGGAATCGTATTTGGTGACATTGGAACATCGCCATTGTATGTATTTCAAGCGATTACTGGTGGCGGAAAACATATATCTGAACCATTTATTTTAGGAGCCTTATCAAGTGTCATCTGGACCTTGATTTTATTGGCAACCGTAAAGTATATCTTTTTTGCATTGAACGCAGATAATAAAGGTGAAGGTGGGATTTTTGCACTATTCGCGCTTCTAAAAGAAAAGAATTACAAATGGATTATTATTCCCGCATTAATTGGTTGTGCCACCTTAATGGCTGATGGATTCATTACGCCAGCCATCTCGATTTCTTCTGCAGTGGAAGGGGTCAACAACATTTTTCCAGATATGCCGGTCATTCCGATTGTCGTTGTAATTATTGTGATGTTATTCGTCATTCAACAGTTCGGAACTGCTGCCATCGGTAAAATGTTTGGTCCAGTGATGCTGATTTGGTTTGCCTTTTTAGGTTACCTCGGATTCATTAACGTTTCGCAAAATTGGGAAGTCCTTCAAGCATTTAATCCCTACTGGGCCTATAACCTTGTGGCGAATGTGGACGGTGGATTCGCAGTCCTTGGTTCTGTTTTTTTGTGTACAACAGGAGCGGAAGCATTATATTCGGATTTAGGTCATTGTGGAAAAGGAAACATTCGTTTAAGTTGGTCCTTAGTTTCTGGTCTATTGGTCTTGAATTACTTGGGTCAAGCAGCCCTCTGTTTAAAACCCGGATTCCATTTGACTGGCTCCAAAACAGTGTTCTATTCAATGGTTCCTGAGTATATGATGCCCTTCGCTGTTGCTATTGCAACATTAGCAACCATTATTGCTTCTCAAGCATTAATTACAGGAGTCTTTACGCTCATGAACGAGGCAATCAAACTAAAATTATGGACGAATTTACGTGTGAAATATCCTTCAGATCACCAAGGACAAATCTACATTCCGTTCATTAACTGGTTCTTGATGGCTGGGTGTCTTACTGTGATTGCGATTTTTAGAAAATCAAGCGCGATGGAGCATACGTATGGGCTTGCCATTACCATCGATATGGTGATGACTTCCATTCTCCTTTGTTTCTTGTTGATGTTAAAGTACCCCAAAATTAAATATGTATACGTTCTCATTTTTGGAATATTTTTATCCATAGAAGGGGTCTTCTTACTTTCTAATTTGGGGAAAGTTGTATCCGGTGGATGGTTTACCCTGATTCTGGCATTTAGCTTTTTTGGGATATTATTCTTGTATTACAAGGCGAAGCAATTACGCACGAGTATAACAGAATACATCCCAATGAGAAATGTGATCCCACTAATCAATGATGTGCGGGATGATGTGGAAATTCCATACGAAGCAACAAATCTTGTATTTCCAACACGTAGTAATTCTCCAAATAAGTTAGATCTAACGGTGTTTCACTCGCTGTTCAAGAAAAAACCACGTAAAGCAGGTGTTATCTGGTTTTTACACGTGGATATTTTGAACGAGCCTTGGGGTGTGCACTATTCGGTGAATGAGATTATTGATAAGAGATGTTATTATGTGACTTTGCAATTAGGATTCAAGGAAGAACACCGCATCGAATACATGATGCGCAAAATCTATTGCAAGATGATTGAAAAAGGGGAATTTGACGGAGAAAGTATTTTCAAGTCTATTCGTGGAAAAATCGAGGAAGTAGACTTCAAATTCATCGTACTGAATTCTCGTGTATCCACAGACAACCAATTAACGCCTTTCCAACGTTTGTGCGTGAAAGCATACCGCTTTGTGAAGTCTACGGGATTAAAACCAGCGGAGGACTTTGGCTTGGACAAAACAAACGTCTATGTGGACTTCATTCCGATTTCTGTTACGAAACAGGTAGATCAAGACATGACCGAAGATTTTGAGAATTACTCGCAGAAAATCTACAAGGTTTCGTCGAAATAATTCAAGTCCTTACCGAATGTTTCTGTTAATCGCGAAATGCTATAAAACGCCAGCGAGATAAAAAGGACACCCACAATCAGTGCGGACCATCCATCGTTGATGCCTGTACTCACTAGCAAGCCGAAGAACAACACCACAATGTTGACGGATCCACGAACGAGATTCGGAATGGTATTGGCTGCGGTTGAGCGAATGTTCGTTCCAAATTGTTCCGCAGCGATCGTGACGAATATCGCCCAATAACCTGTTCCAGCGCCCAAAAGAAAACACATGAAATAGTAGGTGTTGTTCGTGATGTTGTAGTCATGCAGCAACAAAAAAATCAAGACACACACCAACGAAAATCCCAAATACAACTGAACGACTTTCTTTCTGCTTTTTAATACCTGACTCAAAATTCCAGAAATCAAATCCCCGACGGATAGTCCAATGTATGCGTACATCACCGCTTTTCCATTCGAAATGTCATAAACACCCAACCACGGTCCAAAATTGTCTTTTGAATTCATAATCAAAAGTCCAATGACATACCAAATTGGGATGCCAATCACGACACAATGGATATATTTGATGAGGTTCGATTTTTTGAAAAAGATGAGTTTCAAGTTCCCTTTTGAAATGTTTTTGTCCTCCTGCATCTGATGGAAATAGCTGGATTCCAATGTTCCAATGCGAAGGAACAGTAATAAAATTCCCATCGATCCACCGACAACATACGCCACCTGCCAATTGTGAAGCGCAAGTCCGAATACGCGTTCTATTCCAGCAGCAATCCAAGCGCCCTCTGATCCAACCAACGAAGCGACAACAGCTCCTAAAGCACCAAAGGTCACAATGATCATCGTTCCGTATCCGCGTTTTTCTTTGGACATCATCTCGGAAACCAAGGTGATTCCTGCACCTAATTCACCCGCGAGTCCGATTCCCGCAATGACGCGAATAACCGAATACGTAGAGACATCCGTCACAAAGGCATTCAGTAAATTGGCAACGGAGTAGAGCAGGATGGACCCAAAAAGCACCTTCAACCGTCCGCGTTTGTCACCTAAAATTCCCCAGAGAATTCCGCCCAACAACATACCGAGCATCTGCATGTTGAATAAGAACTTTCCAGTTGCTGCAATGGACTGTTCACTCGCTCCTTGCATGATGCTAGTCAAGCTTTCCGCCTTTACGACGCCAAACAATACCAGGTCATAGATATCCACAAAATAGCCAAGTGCGGCAACGATGATGAGAAAAATGATCTTTCGATCCATGGGTTTTTGTGCATTGTTCATGCAACGAATTTAATTTATTTTTTGAAAGAATCACTTGCTTTACTAGAGCTTTACCACGGCAAGCTTTACCGTATCCCATTTAAAACGTGTATCTTTGCACTCAATTCAAACAGAATGGCACATAAATCAGGATTTGTTAATATCGTTGGGAGCCCAAATGTCGGGAAATCAACCTTGATGAATCAATTAGTTGGAGAAAAGGTATCCATCGTTAGCTCAAAGGCACAGACGACACGTCACCGTATTTTGGGCATTGTGAACGATGAGGATTACCAGATTGTATTCTCCGATACACCTGGTGTGGTGAATGCGGCGTATAAGTTGCACGAAAACATGATGGACTATGTGAATTCTTCCATTCGCGATGCGGATGTTTTGTTATTCATTACTGATACGGTTGAAAATGAAATGAATCACGTAGAAACCCTTGAGCGCATCAAACGTTTAGAGGTGCCTGTTTTGTGTTTGATCAATAAAATCGATAAATCGTACCAAGAGAAATTAGAAGAACGCGTGAGCTACTGGAAGGAACAACTTCCAAATGCGAAAATATTCCCAATTTCTGCCTTGCATAATTTTAATATTGACAATGTTTGGGCGGAAATACTTGAATTAATGCCTGAAAATCCAGCGTACTATGAGAAAGATGAAATTTCTGATCGTCCGATGCGTTTCTTCATTTCGGAAATCATCCGTGAGAAAATATTTATGCATTGCCAAAAGGAAATTCCGTACAGTACTCAAATTGAAATTGAAGAATTTAAAGAAGAGGCAGGAATCACCCGTATTCGTGCGCACATCATCGTCGAACGCGATTCGCAAAAAGGAATCATTATCGGTAAAGGTGGTGAAATGTTGCAGCGAATTGGTCGTGCAGCACGTCAGGACATGGAAAAGTTTCTCGATAAGAAAGTATTCCTAGAGAATTTCGTGAAGGTGGACAAAGATTGGCGGACATCGGCAGACAAGCTAAAAAAGTATGGGTATTAATATCCTCTAATTAAGAAAAAA
Organism: Chryseobacterium gleum; assembly: GCA_945860065.1. Classification (GTDB taxonomy): domain Bacteria; phylum Bacteroidota; class Bacteroidia; order Flavobacteriales_D; family Crocinitomicaceae; genus UBA952. The sequence goes on from CAMAPI010000045.1 coordinate 11,916, forward strand.
ACATGAGTAATATCGTAGCAATCGTTGGACGTCCAAATGTTGGAAAATCAACGCTTTTCAATCGCTTAACGGAATCCCGTGATGCCATTGTGAAGGAAGTAAGTGGGGTGACAAGAGACCGAATTTACGGGAAATCAGAATGGAACGGATACCAATTTTCGGTGATTGATACGGGTGGATACGCCACGGTCAAAGAAGATATTTTTGAAGGAGAAATCCGCAAACAAGTGGAATTAGCCGTGCAAGAAGCGACAGTCATCATTTTTATGGTGGATGTCATGTCAGGAATCGTTCAAATGGATGAGACGGTTGCTCAATTGCTTCGAAAAAGTAAAAAACCGTGTATGATTGCCGCAAATAAAGTGGACAATACAGAACGCGTTGGACTATCTTCTGAATTCTATTCCTTTGGATTAGGAGAGGTTTTTGACCTAAGTGCGACAAATGGCAGTGGAACAGGGGAGATCTTGGATAAATTGGTCACGTATTTCAATAAAGAAGATGAATCCATCCGCGAGGAAGATGCTTTGGCAAGAATCGCCATTGTTGGACGTCCAAACGTTGGTAAATCTTCAATGATTAACGCTTTCACAGGACAAGAACGTAACATTGTAACGGACATTTCCGGTACTACTAGAGATTCCATTCATACACGTTACAAAGCCTTTGGTTTTGACTTTTTATTGATTGACACCGCAGGAATTCGGAAGAAAGCGAAAGTCACGGAGGACATTGAATATTATTCCGTTTTGCGCTCTGTTCGTACCATTGAAAATTCTGATGTATGCATGTTCATGATGGACGCATCAGAAGGACTACAAAAACAAGATTTGAGTATCTTTTACATGATTGAAAAGAACTCAAAAGGCGTGGTTGTTTTGGTGAATAAATGGGACTTAATTGAAAAGGATCATAAAACCATGTTGGAATACGAAACGAATTTGCGTGAGCAATTGGCGCCGTTTAACGATGTTCCAATCATTTTTACCTCTACGCTAACCAAACAACGTATTCACAAAGCATTGGAAACAGCGATGCGCGTGCATGAAAACCGTACCCGCAAAATCGCAACACATGAATTGAATGAAGTGATGTTGGAAGTGATTGCACAAACACCGCCACCAGCGGTAAAAGGGAAATACATTAAGATTAAATTCATTCAGATGTTGCCGACACATGCTCCAGCATTTGCGGTCTTCTGTAATTTACCACAATACGTTCCAGATTCCTACAAACGTTTCTTTGAGAATCGTCTACGTGAGAAATTTGACTTCGAAGGAGTTCCAGTGAAGATCTTCTTTAGAAAGAAATAAGAAGTATTAGATAACAAAAAAGGCGCTATCACTAGCGCCTTTTTTGTTATCGTATGTTTGGAAATTATCGAAGTAAGTTCAAACTTCCAGTAACCACTTTGCGGTCATCGTTTTCTTTCGGTTCGTATTGCATGCGCCATGTATATGTTCCCGCAGGTACTTTCGTTCCTAAGTTGCCATAGGTTCCATCCCAAGATTCAGCTGCGTCATTCGTTTCCCAGATCACTTCTCCCCAACGGTTATAAACCGTTAAGCTAAAAGCAAATGGATCGAATCCAGTAGTGAAGATCGCTTGCCAAGTTTGATTGTGCTCATCTTCATCTGGAGTGAAGGTATTCGCTACGTAGTAAATTGGATCAGCAATCACGGGGATCGAAATCGTGTACTCATCTGAACATCCAAGTGGAGTGTATGCTGTTAAGGTCACCAAAAGGTTTTCTGTGACACCAACATACATGTGATTTGGATCAGACTCAGTTGATGTGTACGAATCGTCGAAGTCCCACGTATACGTTGTTCCTCCAACACTCGAGTTCATGAACTGAATCGCTTGTGTTGTTTCTGTTAAACTACTAGGTACAGAAGAGAACGCTGCAAGTGGATAGCTTTCCATGTAGATGTAGTCGTTGTAGGTGGTTGTTTCAATACATCCAAGCAAATCGTATTCTAAAGTAATGTCATGGTAACCACTTTGATCAAACTGGTAGCTCAATGTGCTTCCTTGTCCAATTTGTGTTCCGCCCCAATACCAAGTGTAAATCGCTCCAAGAACGGGAACTGTCGTTAATGTGACATTTAATGGGTTACATCCGGATAAAGTATCCGCTAAGAACTGTGGCGGAACAGCTGGAACAATCGTAATCGTCATGTCAATGGTGTCGCCACATTGTCCAGCATCTGAACTAAATGTGTAGGTAAAGATTCCAGGAATCGTTGTATTAATCAACGCTGGACTCCAAGTACCCGTAATTGCCGGAGCGTTATTAGTTACCAATGGAAGAACCGGATTCGCATCATTCTGACACAATTGCGGAACCTGTGTCAATGCTGGTATGATCAACGGATCTACCGTAATTGGCATCGTGTACGTTGAAGCACATTGTCCAGGAGTCGGTGTAAAGGTATAATTTGCTGTAATTGGTGCTCCAGTAATCACGGTTGGACTATTCCAAGTACCGGTAATTAATGGTCCATTAATGAATGGCGTCGTATTCAATGCCGTCGTAGGAATGATCACGTTCACTTCATATTGACAAATTTGACCCATTGGATTGAAGTTTGGAGTCGTCAAAGCATACGTAACGATATCCATAGAATTAGCTAACGCACATTGTCCAATAGTAGGAGTGAAGACATACGTCGCCGTTCCTGCAACCGCCGTAGAGATAGCCGCCGGACTCCAAGTTCCTGTGTAAGCAATATTGTTTGTAGAAGTCGCAGGCAATGCAGTTGGTGTATCACCAATACAGAACGGACTAATTTGATTAAACGTTACTTGCTCATTTGGCAAGATTTGAATGTTCATGGTCGCCACATTCGCACATACCCCAGCATTTGGCGTGAAGGTATACGTTTGTGTTCCTACGATAGCTGATGACACCAACGCTGGATTCCATGTCCCTTGAATTGCAGGTACATTGGTTGAAATCGTTGATAAATTCGGAACCGTTGCATTCTGACACATCGGAGCAATTACATTGAAGGTAGGATTCACTGGAATATTCACTACAACGGTTGTTGTGCTTGTAGAAGTACATCCTCCTGCATCATACGATAAGGTGTAAACACCTGCGTTAATCGCTGTACAATTCGGTATGATTGGGTTTTGCAAAGTTGAAGTGAAGTTATTTGGACCAGCCCAAGTATAACTACTAGCACCAGTTGTTGCATTTAATTGAATCGTTGATCCTTCGCAATATGGACCAGTGTTAGATGTTGTAATGGATACAGATCCTGCAGTAAATGTAATAGCAACAACACCATTTCCGGTATTGTTTCCCTGCGTACAAGTTCCACCGGCTGGATTCAAACTAGAACCGCCACCGCCGCCACCGCCGCCGTTTGCTCCTGTACAACAGTTATCAGCGCCGCCGCCGCCACCGCCATAACGACCACCGCCGCCACCGCCACCAGAAGCTGTTGAATAGAATCCACCATTTCCGCCGTTACCTAAAGTTCCCGCAACTCCTGGTTGACCACCTCCCCAAGGAGGACCGCCATTTCCACCAGCTGTTGCTGTTCCACCGCCGCCACCAACTCCAACGAAAGGAGACCCAGCACCGGTCATTCCTGTTACACATCCTCCAGCACCACCAACAGCATTATACTGAGGTGAACAGCCATTTTTTCCACCACCACCACCAGCAACAACAATTCTGTTTGTTAATGCATAAGGAGTAAGTCGAATATCGGATGCACCACCACCACCATAAGATTGATAAGAAACAGGAGCTGAGGCATAGCCATTCCCTCCACCATTCCAACCACCTGGAGGTCCGGATGGATTTTGTCCGACATTGATTTGAAGTACTTGTCCGGGTGTAACTGCAATAGTTGGATTTAATACCGTCGCTCCTAGTCCACCTGGTCCACCACCTTGCGCACCTTTAACAGATACAGAAATGTTGTAAACACAGGGAGGAACCGTCCACGTTTGAGCAGCACCCGTATAACTAAATGTTACCGTTTGAGGCTGGGAGAATCCGTTATTAAAAAGAGAAATAAAAAGAAGGAGAATAATGGTGTAAATATTCTTCATAAGTAACTAAATAGTGGTTTGTAACAAATTTAATGCTAAAATTCTATTTGAAAACGTGATTTAGGTAAAAAGGTTGCTTGGGTTTTCCCACTACTTTAAAAAAAATTAATGGATTCGAATGATTGACCCATTAAAATCGAAGTATTGGTCGTTTTGCTTCTTTTTAATCCGCAATTCCCAATTATAAACCCCATCCTGAACATCAAGTCCTAGATTGCCATACGTACCATCCCAAGCCTCTGAATAATCTAAACTCTCCCAAATAATTTCTCCCCAGCGATTGTAAATAAACAGATGATAACTGGTGAAATCAAAATTTGGACTGATGATTGGTCTCCACGTTGGATTAAATTCATCCGCATCTGGGGTAAAACAATTGGACGCAAAAACATACATGTTTTCTTTTATCGGAACAATTAATTCAAAGGTGTCCGAACATCCTTGATTCATCGCAAATAAGGTGAATTCTAACGCGTTTTCGTTATTCGTTTCATAACTTGGATCGCTTAGGTTTGAAAATTCTTGATTGTTGACCAACCAACTGTATTCCGTTGCAAATAGACTGTTGTTTTGAAAAAACAGGGTGGCTCCAATCTCTATGCTGTCAGAAGGCAAAACACTGAATTGTGCAATTGGAATCTCAATTATTACCTGTGTTAATGTTGCGCTTGCCGTACATTGTCCAGCAGTTGGCGTAAAGGTGTAAATCGTTGTCGCTTGGTTATTCAATGCTGGTGACCAAGTTCCGTTGATTCCATTGAGTGAACTTGTCGGCAATGCGGATAAACTTGCTCCTTGACAAATCGGACTTAGCGCAGCGAATGAGGGAATAACTGTAGGATTCACCGTAATCGATAAAGTAGCAGTTGTTGCACATTGTCCCGAGGCTGGCGTGAACGTATACGTCGTTGCTGCTTGGTTATTCAAAGCTGGACTCCAAGTTCCCGTGATTCCGTTGAGTGAACTTGTCGGCAAAGCAGTTAAATTCTCCCCTTGACAAATGGCATTCACCGCAGCAAATGTGGGAACAATCGTGGGATTGACTGTAATCGTTAAAGTTGTTGCGTTCGCACATTGTCCAACAGTTGGCGTGAAGGTATACGTCGTTGTCACCTGATTATTCAACGCCGGCGCCCAAGTTC
>CAMAPI010000046.1 GCA_945860065.1 Chryseobacterium gleum
ACATCTTCTTCATCCGAATCCGGAATTAAAGCGTAAACTTGTCCCGTTGCCGGTTCATAGTTGTCGATGTATTGTCCATTCTTCGGTGGAACATAGGTTCCATTGATGAAATTTTGCAGCTTTTCCATGTATTCAATTTGAATTACAAAGTTGAAAAAAAGAAACGGAAAAAGGATGGAATATTCGTGTTCGATTCCTTTTGACTAATTTTAGTCCCGATTATGACCATTAAAGAAGCACAAAAAACGATTGACGAATGGATCCAGACTGTTGGCGTTCGTTATTTCGATGAGTTAACGAACACGGCCATTCTCATGGAAGAAGTCGGAGAAGTTGCCCGTATCATGGCGCGTCGTTACGGCGAGCAAAGTGAAAAAGAAAGTGATAAAAACAAGGACCTTGGGGACGAATTAGCAGATGTACTGTTTGTTGTCATGTGCTTAGCCAATCAAACCAATATCGATTTAGAACAAGCGCTCAAATTGAACTTAGAGAAAAAAACAAAACGCGATGCCGACAGACATCAATCCAACAAAAAAATCAACCCATGAGCGAGGTAATCGAGCAAGTTATTAAACAATTAAAATCTAGATCTTCGATTGTGGTGCATGCCGAACCAGAAGAATACTTGGATTATCTTTGGCCCATCGTTGACGACATTATTCCTCATCCGGAAGAAGGTTCTCCGCGCGCCATTATCGTTTGTGCAAACAATGAAGACGCACGTCACATCGAAGAATATTTTCAAAAGGCAGCAAAAACGAAAGACCTTACAGTGGATTTAGTGGTTGAAAAAGGAAATAAGCTTAAACAACGAAACGATTTGTTCGATGGAACGGAAATCATTGTTGGGACAACACGTCGCGTATGTGAAATGTACTTTCAAAATGGATTTAATATCAAAAAATTAAAATTATTCATCGTACTGAACATGGACGATCAAATGCGTGCAGGTCAGAAAGGATATATTGCTCGATTAGCAGAGAGTTTGCCAAAATGCAAGCATATTTTGTTTGCTAGAAATAGCAATGACGAACGCATGGTCTCTTACTTGGAAGAATTCCTAGTGAACTATGCTACTGTTGAATTATCTGAATAACATGTCAAGAGAAACGGAATCCCTTCAAAACTTACGTCCGGACGTATTTACTGAAAATGATCATGCGACACCGAGCGAACGGTTTCAAAACGAAGTCTTGAGGCCCCTGCTGAAGTTTCAACATGACTTATTTGTCGTTGAATCGAAATCAAATGTCATTTTGGATCATTGTTTTAAACGCAGTATTCAAGAGGAACAACGCGCTGAAGTGAAGCACGTATTCGCGAAAAATACAAGTATCAAATATCAGTTTATCGGCATGGTGACTGGACTCATGACCAATGAAGAATTCCAACAATACCAGTTGAACAAGTCCGATTTCGACAAACGAATTACAGCGATGGTGATTGAGCGTTTAATTGATTCCCGTCGATAAGACTTAAATCATATCAAACGCTGCCACGTACATTGGTTCCTTAGGTTCGAATGTTCCGCGAACGACTACATCAACGGGTGAGACACCCAAAATTCGGTGCAAGATTCCCCAATTTACTTTTTGTTGAACTTGAACATACAATTCATCGCGTTCATCCATCCACCAGAGCATGGTGTGACGTTGTTCAATGGATAAAACACCTGATAAGAATTCTGTTAAAAGTGTGGGGTCGTTGTCAGCCACGCACAACGCTTCTAGCACTAAGAATTGGTGTTTTTTCACTTGAACCATTTTTCTTAAAATGGGAATAAACGGCAAGGCTTTCACCAATATTCCGCCCATTTTTCCTGGTAAGCGACTTATTTCCCAGGTGACATTCGTAAATTTCGCAAGCGCCAATAATCTTCCTTCCGAAGACCGAAGGCAATGGATTTCACCTTGTAAATAATGGTCAAAATAAGCAGTATAATGTCCATATCTGCTTTTGATGAGCGACAAATGTTCTTCTGTTAGGACTTCCTTCGAAATACGTGTCGATTTTTTCGGAAAGCGTCGACTGAAGGATTGAGTCGCTAGTTTTGCTTTGGTTTGAAATCCAAATTGCTCACTCATCCACTTACTTCGCGCATTCCGAGCATCGATGTACGCATAACACATATTCAAACTTCCAGGATGTTCTGAAGAAACACGTTTAAAAACTTCCTCAATCTCCTTTTTTAAGGCGGATTTTTGCATGGTTTGACGTGCTCTTCCCTTGGACTGAAAACGTTTGTCGAAGGCGAAATACCGCAAATACAATCCGAAATTGCGTTTGCAAAAGGTGATGTTCGCCAACAAGTGATCGTTTCTTCGCAGGGAAAAACACAAGGGAGAATCCGTTTGAAAAATGCGTTCTGGCACGTCTAAATGACGGTACATGGCCCCATTCGTGCCAAGAGTGGTTTGCTCCAAAAGCTGAACAAGTTCCGGTGTAATCGTTTCTGTAAACTCGAATTTCATTCGTCAATCGTTTGAAAAACATATGCCTTTAAGTACGCGTCCAATTCTATAACGGAACCTTCTTTCAAGCAATAATGAACGGGTATTTGAAGTGCGATCAAAGCGGCTTCGGTTGATTGTCCCCAAGCGATGCAACGGGCATGGATAGGAAGAACATTGACTTCTAGAAAAGCACGCACATTACTTGGACTCGAAAACACATAGTAATCACATGGTGAAATCACCATCGGATTTGTTAAGGTTCGATACACATATAGTTCCGTTTTTTGCGGTGATGGAATGAGCGATGAATAGGTGTGTAAACTTTGCTCACTCATGGGAAAAAGTACTGTGCGGTCTTTCAACCATTGTTTGAATGCTATCGCGGACTTCGATGGATTCCCTGCTTCTTCTGAAACGAAAGCACATGCTATCTGAAATTGATCGGCCAATTTTCGTGCTGTCTCTCCACCGGCACACGCGAATAGTGCCTTTGGCTTCTGATGGTGTTGAAAAAAGAAAGAAGCTGCGCGAATGCTCGAGAAAAAGACAACATCACACAAGGATACTGCTTCGTTTTTTATTCCTTCGAACGTGATAAGTGAGTGTGCGTAAAGTGCTCCTCCGCTTGCTTCAAATTGTAGCAATTGGTCACCTATTTGATCCCTTGATCGAGAAATAAAGATGGTTTTCGGAGTCACTTTTTTAAGACCTGAACGATGTGTTGAGCGAGTTCTACTTCGTTCCCTTCTAAGTAATCGTATACGGAATTCGTTGCTGCGCTCGTGGATGATTTTGAAAAGGACACATGCACATGATTTCCTTCACAGAAAACGCCTAACGGCAATTGACAACCACCGTCCATTTGACGAAGAACAGAACGCTCAAGTCCGATGCGTTTAGCGACATCAGCATGGTGTAATTTTTGAAGGATTTCTGTTGACACGTGATCGTCCACTCTGGTCTGGAGTCCAAGGACCCCTTGAGCTGGAGCAGGAATAAACGAGGTAGGATCTAAAACGATGGTTTCCAAATCCGATAAGTCTAATTCTAAACGCAACACCCCGGCACGCGCTAACAAAATCGCATCATAGTGACCTTGACGTAATTTATCGATTCTTGTAGGAACGTTTCCGCGTAATTCTTTGATTTCCAGGTCTGGACGTTGCGCCAAAATTTGTGCTTTGCGTCGAGAGGAAGATGTTCCAATGATCGCATGCTGTTTTAACTTCCATGGTTCATTGCTGTCCATGGCACTTTTGCGCATCAACAACAATTCCGAGGCATCTTCGCGGTAGGATACAGCAGCGATGTGCAATCCTTCCGGTTGAGTCGTTTCTAGGTCTTTATGTGAATGAACCGCTAAATCCACTTCACCATTTAGTAAGGCTTGTTCAATTTCTTTGGTGAAAAATCCTTTTCCTTCTAGTTTATCAAAACTCAAATCTTGAACGCGGTCGCCTTGAGTGATGATGATTTGAATACTGACTTCACATCCGATTTCTTCCAATTTACGACGAACGAAATGAGCTTGCCATAGAGCGAGGTCACTGCCGCGTGTCCCAATGCGGATTTTTGGATTAGTTTGCATTTTTTAAAATGATTTCTTTGGCTAATTTCATGGGCCCACTGATGTATTTTTTTTCCATGTACCCAATGATTTTATCGAGCACTTCTTTCGCATGTGGATCCAATTGATCGAGGTCCTCACGGAAAACAGTTTCATATGCCATGTGTTTGATTTCCTTCACTTGTTGTGGGACATCTTTCATCGCGATTTCTACTTTGCGCTCTTTGAATAAATTTTCGAATGATTTCATGGAATCAGCAATGATTTGTTCCACGTGTAAAATTTCTTTGGAGCGTTCTTTCAAGTTCTCGTTGGAAATCTTTTGCAGGTAATCGATCGATAAATAGTTTATCGGGTGAGCATTCAAAATGGAAGCATCTAAGTCCTGCGGAATGGCCAAATCAATGATTACGCGTTCATGCGTTTCATCTTGCAATATAAAGGAATACAATTCCGGTGTCAATACGTGATGTTTCGCCGCCGTACACGTTATAATGACATCAAATCCTTTGTCGAAGTTTTCTAATTCTGAAAGAGAATAAGCTGTTCCTTTGATTTCATTCGCCAATTTCTCTGCACGTTCATGAGTGCGGTTAAAGACGTGGAAATTACGGAACCCATGTTTTTTCAAAAAGCGACACATGGTGGTATTTGTCACACCTGCACCAACGATTAAAATGCGTGCATCCAACGGGATATTCATTTTTTTCATGTGGTGATATGCCAGGGAAACAACAGAAACTGGTTTCGTTGAAATAGATGTATCTGTATAAACTTGTTTAGCACATTGAATCACTTGTTTCATCAAAAGGCGAATAAAATCACCTGTGAGTCCAATGTCTCTACAATGTTCAAATGCCATGCGCACTTGCGTAATGATTTCTCGTTCACCGACAATCATGGAGTCGATCGACGAAGCGACTGAAAGCGCATGTTGAACCGCTCTTTTACCGGAATACGTTTCCGAGCGATACACAAATTCTTCCAATTGAATGGGAACTAATTTGGGGTAAATAAGCGATAAAATCTGGTGGACATATTCCGCATCTAATGGGTGATGCTTTACGAAGGTAATTTCTACTCGATTACAAGTAGACAGAAACTGAAGTTCATCCAGTTCCAATTCATTTTTCGCACGACTTAGTTGTTCAAACTGGTCTTCTTTTTCAATATGAAGCAACCCGATTTTAGTGACGTCTAAATTTCGATGCGTAAATGCGATAATATGTAAGTCCTTCAGCACAATCGGTAGCTTTGACCACAAAAGTACATGCCGAATAAAGGTGTATTGTCATAGTAATGTCATGTTTGTTAATTTAGAATTCATTCAAATAACACATTTAGGCAGTATCTTCGTCTTATGAAAGACATTGAACTCATTTTGTTTGATTTAGGCGGAGTACTGATAGATGTTGATTATCAAGCCACTGAAAATGCATTTGTCAAATTAGGCGTTGAAGACTTTCAAGAACAGTACACACAGTTTCAGCAAAACCAATTATTTGATCTTTTTGAAACTGGACAAATTTCCGCACAGCATTTCATCAATAAATTACTTCCGATTACCCGAAAAGGAACTTCTCCGAATGAAGTTGTGCACGCTTGGAATGCGATGATTGGTTCCTTTCCTAAAGAGAAAATAGAATTATTAGAACGCTTATCTAAACAAATAAGAATTGCTTTATTGAGCAACACCAATGAACTACACATGGTTCAAGTAAAACGAGCTTGGGTAAACGCAAGTTCAGTGTCGTTTGAGTACTTATTCGAACAGGTATTTCTTTCACATGAAATTGAACAGCGAAAACCAGACTTAGAAACATTCAGTTGGGTTTGTGAACAATTACAGGTTTTGCCGAAAAAGGTCTTGTTTATAGACGACAGTCCACAGCACATTGATGGTGCTAGCTCAGCTGGACTTCAAACGCACTTTTACCAAAATCCCGAAGCGTTTTATGCGCTTTTTTCTTGACAAATTTCCACCAATATAGATCCGCTCGATTTAGGGTGTAAGAAAGCTATTCGCTTGTTATCGGCGCCATCTTTCGCCACTTCATGAATAAGCTGGAATCCAGCGTTCTGAAGTCGTTTTATTTCTTCTTCCAAGTTCTCGACTTCAAATGCTACATGGTGAAATCCTGGTCCGTTCTTACTCAGGAATTTAGCAATGGGAGATGTTTCGTTTGTTGCTTCCAGTAATTCGATTTTCGATTCGCCAATTTGAAAAAATGCTGTCATTACACCTTCGGATGCGACACCTTCTCGTTTATAACACGAGGTGTTCAATAATGCCTCATACAATGGGATGGCTTCATCTAAATTTTTTACGGCAATTCCCAGATGTTCAATACGTTTCATTATTCAGCGATTTTAATGAATTTTTCTGTTTGATTATCAAAGTTGATGAAGTAGACACCGCTCACTAAATTGCGGCAATCGACCATGGTAGCAAAGCCAATTTTCAATAAATTCCCATAGGCATCATAGACCTCAAACTTGGTTTTCACATCTTTAGAGCCCGCTTTGAAATACAAATTATCTCGCACCTTTGTTGGGGAGATTTTGGGAGATGGTAGTCCAGAATGAAAAAAGGTTGCCTGAGAACTTCGCTTGTCACCTGTATTATCAATTTGAGAAACACGAATTTGATTTTTGCCAGAATGCGGTATGATTTGGAAATGATAGGTGTTCGCTTGTTTCATCCCGGTTCCTTTTACTTGTCCAGCTTCCACCCATCGATTCCAACGGAATTGCTCTATAATAAAATCCAAGGAGCCAGTTTCCTCTGTTGTGGTCCAATTAATCATACCTGATTTATCAGCAGTAATTACGGAACATTTAAAGGTGCTTTTCGGAAGGAGAATTTCTGGATTGACAAACCTAGGTTCACACCCATTTGCATGTTCCAAAACGACGAATACACTCTCCCCCTTTTTCAATTGAAAAAGCTGAAAGTTTATTTCAAAATGTGCAGATTGAATGGCCGCAGGTAAAATTTCACCATTAACAAGGACTTTTGTTATACAAAATCCGAATCCATCAGACTGTGAGGGATTATACACCACCAAATTCTTCTCCTGGTATGTGCCGTCTAAAGACAAAAGTTTTTCTTGTCCGTTTGACTGAAAAACGAAAAACAAGAAAATGAATGAAGTTAAAATCTGTTTCATCTTTAAAATGGATAGCTCTGCAAAATATTCACAAACGAAAATACAAATATACCCTGAATCCGATTGAATCAATTACTTTTGTAGGCATGTTATATATCAAAGCATTACACATCATCTTTATGGTCAGCTGGTTTGCTGGACTTTTCTACATGGTGAGGTTGTTTATTTATTTTGTTGAGGCGGGTGAGCAAGAAGAGCCAAAAAAGAGTATTCTTCAAGCACAATTTGACATCATGCAAAAAAGATTGTGGTGGATTATCACCACGCCTGCGATGATTTTGACGATTGTTTTTGGGACATGGATGATCATCGATCAACCCTCCTATTATTTGTCTCAACCTTGGATGCACATGAAGCTAGGCTTCGTTTTCCTATTGATTATTTATCATTTTTACAGTCAAAAAATGATGATACAATGTCACCGCAGGACCATAAGTTGGTCGTCCGGAAAACTGAGGTTATGGAACGAAGTAGCAACACTCTTACTCGTTGCCATTGTATTTCTTGTCAGCATGAAAAATTCATTGGATTGGATATACGGAACACTTGGATTCTTCGGAGTGGCAATTCTGTTAATGATTGGAATCCAGATATACAAGAAATTGAGGAAAACTCGTGGCTGAATTGTTCAAAAAATAAGTTGTTTCTTTGGAAAGATTGCCTAACTTTGCAAAAAAAAAATTAAAAATCGCTTAACGAATCGCTAATGCAACAATTCAGCAAACTTTCAATTTTCATGCGAAAAGTCTCTATTTTACTCGTCTTCATTGGGGTTTCAGGTTTTTCATTCGCAAATAAAGAGAAAGAATTCAATGTGAGCGAGATGATTATGCACCACATTAAAGACGCGCACGAATGGCATCTTTTTGGTCCAGAGCATGGCGGTACAAGTATTTACTTACCTGTTATTTTGATGGATAATGGTTTAAAGACATTTAGTTCAAAGCATTTTTATCATGGAGAGCCTGTTGAAGTTGCAGGAAAAGAGCAAGAAGTAAGTTTACATTACGTAAAAGGTGTTGGTCCAGCTTCAGGTTATGCTTTGTACCATGAAGAGATTTACAAATTGAATCCAGTAGGTGAATTACAATTCGAAGGAGAACACACACACAATGCTCAACCATTAGATTTTTCGATAACTAAAAATGTGATGTCCTTATTAATGGGTGCCTTCCTTATACTTATAGTGATGTTTAGCGTAGCGAAATTCTACCGCAAGAATGGCGCAGTAGCACCAAAAGGCATTGCAAAATTCTTCGAGCCAATTATTGTTATGGTGCGAGACGACATTGCGAAAGCAAACATCAATGAACACAAATACAAAAAATACGTTCCTTACTTGTTAACGATATTCTTCTTTATATGGTTTAATAATATGTTGGGATTGATTCCTTTCTTACCCGGTGGAGCGAATTTAACAGGAAACATTACGGTTACACTATTTTTGTCTGTATGCACCTTATTAGTCACTTTATTCTCTGGGAACAAAAATTATTGGGGACACATCTTTTGGATGCCAGGTATTCCAGTTCCAATGAAAATCTTCATGATGCCAATTGAGATCATCGGTATCTTCACTAAACCATTCGCCTTAATGATTCGTTTGTTTGCTAATATTACAGCAGGACATATCATTGTATTGGCATTAATCGGACTCATTTTTATTAATAAAAACGTTGGTTGGGCAGGATTGTCCGTGCCAATGGCTTTATTTATTTCAGTATTGGAGATTTTGGTTGCGTTTTTACAAGGATTCCTATTTGCGATGCTATCCGCATTGTTTATTGGAGCAGCTGTAGAAGAAGCGCATCATTAATTAGTAACCTTTTAAATTAAATATAATGACAGGAATGTTCGGTAGTATTGCAGCAATCGGTGCTGGTTTATCAGTTTTAGGCGCAGGCATAGGAATTGGTAGAATTGGTGGTTCTGCAGTTGAAGGTATCGCTCGTAACCCAGAAGCAGCGGGTAAAATTCAAACGGCGATGATTATTATGGCGGCACTTATTGAAGGTGTTGCGTTATTCGGTGTAGTAGTTGGACTACTAGGCGCGAAAGCATAATTCTGATAAAGGAAGTTGAAACGGTTGGTTTCAACTTCCTTTATATTAACACTTAATCAAAAGAAAAAATGGATTTAATATTACCTGACTTAGGTTTATTGTTTTGGACAGGAATTGTGTTTTGCTGTCTATTGTTTTTATTAGCTAAATTTGCTTGGAAACCTATTTTGAATGCGGTGAATGCGCGCGAGCAAAAGATTTCCGAGTCCTTAGAATTAGCGGTTAAAACGCAAGCTGAAATGAAGGCGTTGAAAGCGGAGAATGATCAAATCTTGAAAGAAGCACGTGCTGAGCGAGATAACATTTTGAAGGAAGCGAAAGATGCTGCAAATCATATGATTGAAGATGCTAAAACGAAATCGAAAGTAGAAGCACAGAAAATCGTTGAAGCAGCTCGTTTAAGCATTAACAGTGAAAAAGCTGCGGCAATTGCTGAGATTAAAACACATGTGGCAACATTGGCCGTTGAAATCGCGGAGAAAGTAGTGCGTGGAGAATTAGCATCTGACGAGAAACAAAAAGCATTAGCAGAAAAACTTGCTGGTGATATTCAAATGAATTAATCAAATGAAATCTACTAAAGCAGCAGGACGTTACGCGAAAGCATTATTGGAACTAGCCTTAGATCAACAAAAAATCGAGGTCATTGAACATGATATGCAACAAATTATAACAGTTGCAAACGAGGCGCATGATTTCCAAGTGTTTTTAAGTTCCCCCTTAATCAAGGTGGACAAAAAGCTGGAAGTGATCAAATCAATTTTTGGCAGCTTTGATGACTTATCAGTCTCCTTTTTAGAAATGATCGCGACGAAAAGACGAGAGGCAATGATTACAGAAATTGCAGCAGCGTTCTTAAGCCAATTGAAAGAACACAGAGGAATTGTTTCAGTAACAATTATCAGTGCAAAATCATTAGACGCTCAAACAAAAGCACAAATTACATCCAAAATCAGCGCGTCGGTAAAAGGTACATTAGAAATTACAGAAACTGTGGATGAATCATTAATTGGTGGGTTTATTGTCCGAATGGGCGATCACCAAATTGATGCTTCGGTATCCAATCAATTGAATAGATTAAAACAAGAATTAGTAAAATAGTCAAACGACACATTAAACAAAGTAAAAATGGCAGATATCAAACCAGCAGAAGTTTCCGCAATTTTAAGAGAGCAACTTTCTGGATTTCGCTCTGAAGCAGAATTACAAGAAGTAGGAACCGTTCTTCAAGTAGGAGATGGTATTGCGCGTATCTACGGAATGAATGGCGTTCAATATGGTGAATTAATTGAATTCGCAGGTGGAATGCAAGGAATTGCATTGAACTTGGAAGAAGACAATGTAGGAGCTGTATTATTAGGTAGATCATCTAGTGTAAAAGAAGGTGATACTGTTCGTCGTCTAGGAAAAATCGCTTCTGTAAAAGTAGGAGATGGTATGGTTGGACGTGTAATCGACACATTAGGACAGCCGATTGATGGTAAAGGACCAATTGCTGGTGAATTATTTGAAATGCCTATCGAGCGTAAGGCGCCAGGAGTTATCTTCCGTCAACCAGTAACTGAGCCTCTTCAAACAGGTATCAAAGCGGTAGACGCGATGATTCCAATTGGACGTGGACAACGTGAGTTAATCATTGGTGATCGTCAAACAGGAAAAACAACTGTTGCGATTGATACCATTATTAACCAACGTGAGTTTTTTGATCGTGGAGAACCTGTTTACTGTATTTATGTTGCTATTGGACAAAAAGGTTCAACGGTAGCAGGAATCGTTAAAAAATTAGAAGATGCAGGTGCAATGGCATATACTACGGTTGTTGCTTCTAACGCATCTGATCCAGCTCCAATGCAGTTTTACGCGCCAATGACAGGTGCAGCTGTTGGGGAATATTTTAGAGATTTAGGTAAACCCGCCTTGATTGTTTATGATGATTTATCGAAACAAGCGGTTGCTTACCGTGAGGTATCCTTGTTGTTACGTCGTCCTCCAGGACGCGAAGCTTACCCAGGTGACGTATTCTACCTTCACTCTCGTTTATTAGAGCGTGCAGCGAAAATTATTGCTGATGATAACATCGCAAAACAAATGAATGACCTTCCTCCTTCTTTGAAAGATAAAGTAAAAGGTGGTGGTTCATTAACGGCGCTTCCAATTATTGAAACTCAAGCAGGTGATGTTTCTGCATATATTCCAACAAACGTGATTTCCATTACAGATGGACAGATCTTCTTGGAAGGCGACTTATTTAACTCTGGTATTCGTCCAGCGATCAACGTTGGTATCTCTGTATCACGTGTTGGTGGGTCTGCACAGATTAAATCCATGAAAAAAGTAGCTGGAACATTGAAATTAGACCAAGCACAGTACCGCGAGTTAGAAGCGTTTGCTAAATTCGGTTCTGATTTGGATACTGCCACTAAAAACGTATTGGACAAAGGTTCTCGTAACGTAGAAATTTTGAAACAAAAAGAAGGAGATCCATACCCAGTAGAAAAGCAAATTGCGATTATCTACGTTGGAGTAAAAGGATTAATTCAAAACGTTCCAATAAACCAAGTGAAAAACTTCGAGAAAGATTATTTGACGCTATTAGAAGCTAAACATGCTGACACATTGGTGGCATTGAAAGCGGGTAAATACACAGACGAAATCGAAGCTGTTTTAACGAAAGTCGCGAAAGAAGTCGCTGAAAAATTCTAATTGTTCACCATCATTAGATTGAAGATAAACATAAAGAATGGCTAATTTAAAAGAAATACGTAACCGAATCACCTCTGTAGGTTCAACGATGCAAATCACTTCAGCAATGAAGATGGTTTCTGCAGCGAAGTTGAAACGTGCTCAAGATGCCGTTACGCAAATGCGTCCATATGCTGGAAAACTGAAAGAAATCTTGGAGAACCTAAGTGCAACTCTAGATCTTTCAGAAAATGCGTATGCGGAAAACCGCGAAGTAAAAAATGTATTGCTTGTTGGCATCACTTCAAACCGTGGTTTGTGTGGTGGATTCAACAATAACGTCATTAAACGAGTTGGTGTACTCATCCACGAAGATTACAAAGATGCGAATGTTCAGGTATTGAGCGTTGGTAAAAAAATCAGAGATGTATACAAGCGAACGGACTACAACTATGCCAATAAGAAGATTGAGCAAATGGAAGATGTCTACGCTGACCTTCGATTTGATGTTGTTGCTCAATTAGCAGAAGAAATCATTCTACAATTCCAAAACAACTCATTCGATAAAATCGTTTTGGTTTACAATCGCTTCATTAATGCCGCGACACAATATATCGAATCCGAACAATTCTTACCAATCGTTTCAACTGCGAATGAAGGTGAAAACACAGGTGACTATTTGTTCGAACCATCGAAAATAGAAATCGTTGAGGATTTGATTCCAAAATCATTGAAACTTCAATTATTCAAAGCCATTCGCGATTCATTCGCTGCAGAACACGGCGCTCGTATGACTGCGATGCACAAAGCAACGGATAATGCAAATGAACTTAAGAAAAGCCTTAAATTAAGCTACAATAAAGCGCGTCAAGCAGCTATTACGAACGAAATCCTTGAGATCGTTGGTGGTGCTGAAGCATTGAACGGATAAGAAAATTATTCTATAATAAAAAAGCCCTGACAATACTGTCAGGGCTTTTTTTATGTCTTGCTTAATCGCTTTTACAGGTTTAATTCCCAATTAAAACGATCGTTAATCGTTTTAACAACTTTCGTTTTTACGGCTGGAATGGTAATTTTTTCTAATACATCCGACATAAATGCCGTTAACAGTAATTGTGTTGCGCCCCGTTCTGAGATTCCCCTTGCTCGCAGATAGAACAAAGCTTCATCATCTAATTGCCCGGTTGTAGATCCATGGGAACATTTCACATCGTCTGCATAAATCTCCAATTCTGGTTTAGAGTTGACGCTAGCTTCTTCACTGATCAATACGTTGGCATTGGACTGAAACGCATTTGTTTTTTGCGCATCTTGACGCACGAATACTTTTCCATTAAACACTGCTATGGATTTATCATCCATGATGCCTTTATATAATTCATTGCTTTCGCAATTTGCGACTTGGTGATCCACCGTCGTGTAATTCGCTACATGTTGCTGTCCGTTGAGCATATACATGCCATTTAAATGCGTTTCCGCATGTTCACCTTGAACTTGAATGTGTAAGTCGTTACGAACCAAATTTCCGTCTAAGGTCAATGTATTGATTTGAAAAACGGAATCTGCACCTTGCCACACTTCCTCGTCTGAAAAAGAAAACAAGTCACTGGCCTCCATCTGGACTTTTTCCATATTGAAATGTGCGTGCTTACCAACTTCGATGGATGTATGAACATGTGAAAAACACGCTTTTGTTTGTTCGGATGCATAGGTCATCACCAACTTCGCTTGCGCATTTTCACCAATAGAAATATGATTGCGGGTAAATCCTGTATAGGAAGAAGTACAAACATGTACTATTTCAATCACCGCATCAATCACTGTATTTTTTGCTATATGCACACAAACACCAGACTGAGCATGGAGGAGATTCATGGCAGCAAAAACATCTTTCATACTTGATGAAGGCAAGGTCTTTGATGAAGAAATGTAATCTATGATGACACCGTTTGGCAAGGTCGTTTCTGGTAAATATACCTGACCATTTACAACAAAAATCGGGATAGCGTCTGGACAAACCTGGTGCTTGCGGAAATCTGAAACAGCTGCAATAGTGCTGGTGTCAAACTGCGCATTTGAAAGTTTTGTTAAACGGGTATATTTAAACCGTTCTTCTCTTGTGGTAGGGAAGTCATTTTCAGACAAAAACAAACGAGCGTTATTCGCCATTGGAGAGAGTCCGTCGATTTCTGTTGACGGAAATCGACTAGTAAATTGAGTTAATTTATTCGAATTTTCCATTGCTATTCCTTACGCGTCAATTGACTCTTTAATCCAATCGTAGCCTTTTTCCTCTAACTCCAATGCGAGATCTTTTGTACCCGTCATGACAATACGACCGTCATACAATACATGAACAAAATCCGGAATAATATAATCTAATAATCGTTGATAATGTGTGATAACGATTGTTGCATTTTTATCTGATTTTAATTTGTTCACCCCATTTGCTACAATACGCAACGCGTCGATATCTAAACCAGAATCTGTTTCGTCCAATACCGCTAATTTCGGTTCCAACATCGCCATTTGGAAAATCTCATTACGTTTTTTTTCACCACCAGAAAAGCCTTCATTCACTGCACGAGAAGCTAATTTACTGTCCAATTCAACAATGGCTGATTTCTCACGCACCATCGCCATAAAGTCTTTTGCTGAAATTTGTTCCTCGCCTTTGTATGCGCGGATTTCATTCAAGGCTGTACGAAGAAAGTTGATATTCGAAACACCTGGTATTTCTACTGGGTATTGAAACGCTAAAAACAATCCTTCTCGAGCGCGGTCCTCTGTCGATAATTCCAACAAATCAGCACCATCGAAATCAACTGATCCCGCAGTTACCTCGTAGTCTTCTCGTCCGGCCAAGACACTTGCAAGTGTACTTTTTCCGGCGCCATTTGGACCCATTATCGCATGAATTTCTCCCGCCTTGACTTCTAAATTCAATCCTTTTAGGATTTCTTTTCCGTCAATACTTGCGTGTAAATTTTCAATTTTAATCATCTTTTCTATTTTCTTTTCTAACCAACGCTGCCCTCAAGGCTTATCGCCAATAATTTTTGTGCTTCAACGGCAAATTCCATCGGTAGTTGATTCAATACTTCTTTACAATATCCATTCACAATTAAGCTAATTGCTTTTTCCTCACTGATTCCTCGTTGCATGCAATAAAACAATTGGTCTTCGCCGATTTTTGATGTCGTTGCTTCGTGTTCAATTTTAGCTGTTGGATTCTTACATTCAATGTATGGGAATGTATGCGCTCCGCATTCGTCGGTCATCAAAAGAGAGTCACATTGGGAGAAATTACGTGCATGATGTGCACCTTTATTTATTTGAACTAAACCACGGTAAGAATTTTGTGATTTCCCTGCAGAAATGCCCTTTGAAATGATGGTGCTCTTGGTATGTTTGCCAAGGTGTACCATTTTTGTTCCAGTATCTGCTTGTTGGTAATTATTCGTTACTGCAACAGAATAAAACTCTCCGATGGAATAATCACCTTTCAAAATACAAGAAGGATATTTCCACGTTACGGCTGAACCTGTTTCTACTTGCGTCCACGAAATTTTTGCGTGATTTTCGCAAGTACCACGCTTGGTGACAAAATTGAATATACCACCCTTTCCTTCTTTATCCCCTGGATACCAGTTTTGAACGGTAGAATATTTGATTTCAGCATGATCCATGGCGATCAGTTCGACCACGGCAGCATGTAATTGATTTTCATCTCGTTGAGGTGCTGTACATCCTTCCAAATAGGAAACATACGAGCCTTCGTCGGCAACGACAAGCGTACGTTCAAATTGACCTGTGCCTCCTGCATTAATGCGGAAGTATGTGGACAATTCCATCGGACAACGCACACCTTTCGGTATGTAACAGAATGATCCATCTGTGAATACCGCAGCATTCAGTGCTGCATAAAAATTATCCGTCATTGGAACAACAGAACCCATGTGTTTTTTCACTAATTCCGGGTGATTTTGAACCGCATCTGAAAAAGAGCAGAAAATCACGCCAAGCTCACCAAGTTTTTCCTTAAATGAAGTGGCAACGGAAACAGAGTCCATAACGAAATCCACTGCAACACCGGTTAAACGTTGTTGTTCCTCCATAGAAATCCCCAATTTTTTCATGGTTTCTTTCATTTCCGGATCTACATCATCCCAGGACTCGTATTTTTTTGTCTGTTTCGGCGCCGAATAATAGGCGATTGCTTGAAAATCCGGTTTTTTATAATGAACGTGCGCCCATTCAGGCTCTGTCATTGTCTTCCAAATAGCGAATGCTTTAAGTCGGTATTCCAATAACCATTCCGGTTCATTTTTCTTCGAAGAAATTAAATGAATGATTTCTTCATTCAATCCAATTGGTACCGTATCAGATTCAATATCTGTTACGAATCCGAATTTATATTCTTGATTTTCGAGATCCTTCGCTAATTCATTTTCAGTATATCCTGCCATTGCTTTTTCTTAAACAGAGAAAGACTCTCCACATCCACACGTACGATCTGCATTCGGATTTTGAAATACAAATCCTTTGCCATTTAATCCACCTGAAAAATCTAAGGTCATTCCAATCAGATACAAGAAACTTTTTTTGTCAACCACCACTTTGATGCCGTTATCCTCAAAAGATTTATCACCTTCCAAATCCTGGTTATCAAACGTAAGTTGGTACATCAATCCTGAACAACCACCTCCCTGAACTCCAACGCGGATAAAGAGTCCATCTTTTCCCTCGTCATCCATCAGTCTTAGCGCTTGCTTCTTTGCATTGTCTGTTACTGTAATCATCTCAGTTTTTATTTAGATTAATTATAAATAAACTGTTAATCTTCGACAAAAATACCACTTTTATGGTATTTGCACAAACGTTTATTTGATTATTT
>CAMAPI010000047.1 GCA_945860065.1 Chryseobacterium gleum
CTCATGAGCCAAGTGACTCAAGAACAAAGCGATCCCAACAAGTGAGTCACGCCCATAATGTAATTCAGGATAAATGATTCCACCGTTTCCTTCGCCACCGATTACGGCGCTGACTTCTTTCATTTTGCTTACCACATTCACTTCGCCAACGGCCGCAGCTGCGTATGTTAATCCGCGTGCTTCTGTGATGTCGCGTAAGGCTCTAGTCGAAGATAAATTCGATACTGTTGCTCCAGGAGTATGTTTCAATACATAATCCGCACATGCAACTAATGTGTATTCTTCACCGAACATCGATCCATCTTCGCAAACCAAGGCTAAACGATCGACGTCTGGATCTACTGTAATGCCGAAGTCTGCTTTGACCTCTAGAATCTTCGCGGATAAGTCCGTTAAATGTTCTGGTAATGGTTCTGGATTGTGTGGGAAATGTCCAGTTGGCTCACAATACATTTCCGTAATTTTTGTCACTCCAAGTGCGCGTAGCATGGCTGGAACAAAGATTCCGCCAGTTGAATTCACGGCATCTACCACAATGTTAAAGTCTGCCGCAGCAATTGCTACTTTGTCCACCAATGGTAAAGCCAAAATGGCATCAACGTGTTTTTGAAGGTATGAATCGTCATTGCGAACGGTACCTAAATCATCCACTTCAGCGAAGACAAAGCGTTCTTGCTCGGCAATACTCAAGACTTCCTCACCATCATTTCCGCTAATGAATTCACCTTTCTCATTGAGCAACTTCAAGGCGTTCCATTGTTTTGGATTGTGGCTTGCGGTTAAAATGATTCCACCTTGTGCATGTTCCATTGTAACAGCAACTTCTACTGTCGGTGTGGTGGAAAGTCCAAGGTTAATGACGTCAATCCCAAGTCCAAGTAGGGTAGAGACCACTAAGTCCGAAATCATTGCTCCTGAGATACGTGCATCACGTCCAATCACCACGCGGATTTTTTGTCCTGGATTACGTTCCATGAGCCAAGATCCATAAGCTGCTGCAAACTTCACTGCATCGATAGGTGTTAAACCATTGTTCACAGTTCCACCAATGGTTCCACGGATACCAGATATTGATTTTATTAATGTCATGTGCTAAAGTTAAGCGAATTTCTTTTTGTTGGAGATCATTTGAAGACAAGCTGCTGCTGCTTCAATTCCTTTATTACCATGTTTACCACCTGCGCGGTCTATGGATTGTTGTTCATTGTTGTCTGTGAGTAAACAAAATGCAACTGGTTTGTTAGTCTTTAACATGACATCCATGATGCCTTGTGTTGTTCCTGAGCAAACGAAGTCGAAGTGACGTGTTTCTCCTTGAATTACCACGCCAATAGCAATGACGCCATCAATATCACCACGTTCGCAGAAATATTGTGCCCCTAAGGGTAATTCAAAAGCGCCAGGAACGCGTTGAATGTGAATATTTGATTCCACGACACCATTTTCTAGTAAGGTTGCGATTGCACCTTCCATCAAACGATTAGTAATGTGATTGTTCCAATCAGAAACAACAATGCCGATTTGGAAATCGGCACCATTGCTTATATTTTCAGTTGAATACGAAGATAGATTTTTGTTGGCTGTCGCCATCGTCTTTCTTATTTAGTGCTCACACGAGCAATGTATTTATCAATTCCATTTTGAGATGAGTATGCTGGATAGTCATCACGAATGCGTGTGTAAAATCCTTCTGCATCCTCATTCTTTTTCAATTTCTCCGCAACCAATCCTGCTTTAAACAAATACATCGGTGTTGTTAACTCATTGTCTTGTGCATCTGCAGCATCCGCATAGAAACCTAAGGCTTTGTCATACTTTCTCATGTCAGAATAACAGTCTCCTTGTAAACCGATAGAGAATACGTTAATGTAAGAATCATCGATTGAAACCCCTTCTAAATTCTCTAAAGCTTTGCGGTATTCACCTTTTTTCATGTATTGCGTAGCCAAAAGGTATTGTCCGATTTCACCACCTGTTTTCCCATCGTTGCTTTTAACAAAAGGAATCAAAACGTTAATCGCTTGATCAGTAGAATCTTTGGAGATGTAATTCATTGCAACCCACCATCCATCATTGGATTTCTCATTCGCAGGAACCCAAATCATTTGTCGGTATACGAAAAACAACAATACAGCAGTGAGTAATCCACCAACAATATAAGTTCCTAATTTGAATTTCTTATCGTTGTTGAATTTTGCTTTTAACTCTTCTAAACTTAAATTTTCAATCATCATCGGGTTATTTAGGTGGCAAAGATAATTTTTTTTAGCTAATTGCTGAAATTATGATGTAAATGTCTGAATGATTTAACGAATTTCTAATGTTTCTTGTTGATTTATTTTAAGTCTTCATCAATCTGCTTTTTGTATTTTTGCATCACTTATGAAATATTTCCTTTTTTCGCTGTTATTCCTCCAACTATTTACCAATCCTATCTTTGGCCAAAACATCAATCCAAATGAAGACGGAATGGTCATTGGGAAAATGACTGATCAACAGAGTGGGAAGCCTTTGGAATATGTTTCTATTCGATTTTTTCGTGCCTCAGACTCATCTTTGGTGAGTGGAGCTTTCACTACCTTAGACGGTAAATACAGTATTCCTTGTCAATTTGGTTCTTTTTACCTAAAAATCACGTTTGCGAATTATGATCCGATTTTGGTTTCTGCCATCACCGTGAAAACTGCTATGCCCATTTTCAATGTCGGCACACTAAAAATGCGCAAAATCACTGAAAAAACAGAGCGAGAAGTAAAAGTGATTGCGGAAAAAGATGTTTTGAAAGCGGGAATCGATAAGAAAATATACAACGTCGCAGAGGACTTAAATGTCCGCGGTGGGACAGCGAACGATATCCTTCAACGCCTACCATCAGTTGAAGTAGATCAAGATGGCCGTGTCATGTTGAGAGGAGAAGGTTCCGTTACTGTCTTGATCGATGGACGTCCAAGTTCGTTAAGCGGTGGGAATGGTAAAACATTACTAGACGCATTACCAGCAGGATCCATAGAACGGGTGGAAATTGTTACGAATCCATCTGCAAAATACGATCCAGACGGAACTTCAGGAATCATCAACATCGTTCTTAAAAAGAATAAATTAAATGGATTCAATGGTTTGGTTTCAACGAATCTTGCGACAACCTTTCAAAAAGGTGGATATGTAGGGGAGGGAAATCTTTCCTTGAGTTACCGAACAGGAATTTTCAATATTTATGGAACGTACAACGCGCGTTATTTGGAAGGATATCGAAATAATTATTCGCACATCACACAAGGTTCTGGAAGTTCGTATTTCAACTTGGACCAAAGTCGTGTGGGTACAGATTTAAATGCAGGACAAACGTTCCGTTTTGGGATGGATGTCAATTTGAAAGCACGAAACACACTTGGCTTCTCTGCAACCGGAAATATTGGCGTGCGTGATCGAACAGGTGACTTATGGAATTCAACGTATGATTTGCTCGGACAAAGAGATAGTTTGTGGCTTCGTTCATCGTACGACCCTTCTCAGCAACGCAATTTTGACTTCAATGTAAACTACAAATACGACTTTAAAAACGAACGAGGAAATCTAACCATGGACGCTACACAGTCGCTTGGAAACGAGAATATTCAAGGATTTTACACGCAAAACTACTACACACCAGATTCTGTTTTAACCAATTACCCTTCACTTATTCAAGAATTGCGCAACACGGAAAAAAACAACATTACTACCCTACAATCTGACTTCACCTATCTCTTTCCGAAATTAGGAGCACGTTTTGAATCCGGTGCGAAAGCAATCATCAGAGATCAAAGCGTTAATCCCGTTTCCGCAACGTACGACTGGACTTCTCAAATGAACCTTGAAGATAGTTTGGCGAATTTCCTTTACGAGTACAATGAGCAAATTTACAGTATCTATGCTGTCTATGGACAACAAATTAACCGTGTGAAATTTCAAGGTGGACTTCGCGCAGAGAATGCGTATCAAATTCCAAATTTGGTAACGGATTCGATTCGTATTGTCAATAGATACATTAATTTGTTCCCTTCCGCTCATTTACGTTATGTTCTGAAGCCAAAATCGGAAATCAGCTTGAGCTATAGCCGCAGAATTACACGCGCATCCTCAGCGGATTTGAATCCATTTACGAATTACTCTGATCCCTTCAATTTACGAACGGGAAATCCATATTTACAGCCAGAATTTATCCATTCCTTCGATTTGGGTTATTCCTTGGAAAAAGCAAAATATTCAATCACGGCGAGCACGTATTACCGTAATAGTACGGGCGTTATCTCCCGTGTGAAAGAGTTTTACGAAAATGGAACAAGCGCCGTTACGTTCATGAACATTGCGGAAACAAAAAGTTTGGGTACGGAATTCGTGTGTATGTTTCGTCCAACAACTTGGTGGAAAAACACCTTTTCCTACAATGCGAATTACATATGGTACATCACAAATCAAATGGATTTACCAAACCGTCAAGGATTTAACCACAACTTCAAATACAACACTTCTTTGGAATTCTGGAAGAAAACAGCGACACTACAGTTAAGTGTTACATACAACGGACCGCGTGTGACTGTTCAGTGAATTGCGCAACGTCAAGGACCAATTGACTTAGCTTTTGAAAAGAAATTACAAGGTGGTAAATGGACTGTTGGCGCACGTGTGACAGACATTTTCAATAAGCAAGGATTCTATATGCAAGTCAATCGTCCTGAAGTAGAACAAACCGCTGAATTCAAATGGTTGACGAGACGACTCTATGTTTCCGCTAGCTATAAGTTCGGTAAATTAGAAATGTCCAATAAATCTAAACTTCCGGGAGCGGAAGGTGGAGCAGAGTAAGCTTAAGAGAGCTTAGCTGAAACCTTTTGTAAACGGAGTATTTCCACTTGAATATCTAGCGGAATATTCGTTGAATCCAACTGCTGAATTTCCTCCATTCCTTTTTCTTTCCAATCCTGAATGACTTGTAGAAATCGCATGGAACCAAGTATGGTAGACAATTTTACTTCTTGTGAATTCAGTATCCTTAAATCATTCCAAAAGCTAGCCCAAATCTGATAGTTTCGGTTTAATTGCTGTTGAATGAGCACCAAACCAAGAAATGACTCTACTTGTCCAACTTCCTTTAAAAGATGTGAACGATTTGCTTGAAAATGCTGAAAACGTTCTTCGATGAGCGTAGATTGACTTTCTTGACTTTCTTGACATTCCAATGCTTGATCAAATGTAAATCCCGATGTTTCTGCTGCTGTTTGCAAGAGTTTTAAGCGCTTTTCTTTCGCTGGAAAGAGCAATACTTGATCAGCCTTTTGGATTAATTGTTGCTTGCATTGAAATAAGTTCATCTCAACCGCTTCATCCAAGTTTTCGTAGCTGGAAAGTCCTAAGTGATTTGCTGCTTCAGCCAGTGTCAAACGTCCTTGTTTTTACGCATTTTGATGTTCAAGAATTCTATAACCAAGGAGTAAACCAACGCGAAATAAATATATCCTTTCTGAACGTGCTCCCCAAAAGACTCCGCAATTAACATGACTCCGATAGTCACAAGGAATCCAAGTGCAATCATTTTAATGGTTGGACGCTTATTAATGAAGTCACTAATTGGCCTTGCAAACAATAACATCACAATCATGGAGATAATAACAGCAAGTACAATAATGATTAGAGGATTCCCATGTGTTTCGTGTGAAATATCATTTGTCATCCCTACTGCTGAAATAACGGAGTCAAAACTAAAGATGAAGTCAATGATGACAATTTGCATAATCACCCCACGCATGGTGCTTTTTTCCTTGGATTTATTGCCGTCTTCGGCGCCCTTCACGCTGGAATGCATTTCGGTCACTGACTTGTAAATCAAGAATAATCCACCGATTAACAAAACCAAACTATGTCCAGTAAATGATTGTCCCATGATGGTAAACAAGGGATGCTGGTCCAAGGTCATCACCCATGAAATCGCACTCAGCATGAGGATACGGATAATCAAGGCCAAACTCAATCCAATCAAACGTGCTTTGCGTTGTTTGACACGCGGAAGTGGATCCGTCACAATGGAAATGAAAATGATGTTGTCAATTCCTAGAACAATTTCCAATAAAGTTAAGATAAGTAAGTATGTCCAACCTTGAACTGTTCCTAAGATTTGAAATGATGAGAGAAAGTGATCCATGTATATTAGTTTCTTAAAAATTCAAAATAACGATCCAGATCTATGGCGTTGTTGACATCATCCGTTTGGACTTCCAACACCTGTATTTCACAACTTGGGTCAAAAAACAAAGGTAAATATTCTGTGAGTTCCTCCAATGAGGAAAGTGTTTTCGTTTGAAGTCCAAAAGCCTGAGCAATAGCAGCAGGACTTTTCGCTTGTTTCGCTTCGAAATAGCGCGCTCGCTGCTTCGATTCAGCTGGTCCAGTAATGATCTTGAAAATCCCTCCGCCATAGTTTTGAATGACTATCAGCTTGAAGTTGCAAGGGAAAGGTTCGTACCACAAGGCGTTGCTGTCATATAAAAAGGAAATATCTCCGCTAATCAGAACATGCTGTTTATTTGGATTGACTATCGCCGCACCAAGCGCTGTGCTGGTCGAGCCATCTATTCCGCTTGTCCCGCGGTTGGACTCATAGCGAACGCCCTTAATGGGGTCAAATAACTGTGCGTAGCGAACGACAGAGCTATTGGCTAAGTGCAACACCACATCCTCAGGGATTATGTCTTGAACCGTTTGAAATAACTGCAAATCGGTCAGCTTAGAAAATTCAGATACAAAATCTAAAGCGCGATCCTTGGCAAGGATATCGACCGCTTTCCACTTTCCGTTGAAGTTGTATTTGTTTGCTTGTAATTCATATTCATTCACTTGTGCAAAGAACTGATCAGCAGCAAGTGGAAAAGACATCGTTAAACACCGATACGTATCCATTTCTGGAAATTCCGCCCCAAGTTCATAGTGTTTTAGAATATTTGCTTTGCGCAGATAAGTTTTAATTCGTTTCGAAACAACAGCTCCACCAATCGTCACAAGGATCTCTGGTTCAAAGGAAGCGTCAGTTTGATCAAAGCCATTTAAGGTGCGGTCGATGCAATGAATGAATCGTTCATGTTGGATGTTCGAGGTATTCTCCACCAAAACAACGACGTTGGGAAAGGAAGCAAACTTCATTAATTCCTCTTGCAATCTTGGATTCGGATCCATTTGACCACATAAAACAAGCACTTTATGGTCATTGAATTCAGAAATAAGTTCATCCATCACCCCTTTTTCCAACTGCTTTAGCAGGGAAGGAGTTGGCAAACGAAAACCAAAATCAGTCGTTTTTTCAACCGTTTGATAAAGTGGTTCGTTTAATCCAACGTTTAAATGAATGGGGCCTTTCCAATTGCTTTTATTGATTTGCAACAAAGAAGCTAATTCTCGTTGATGCGTTTCGATGGATTTTTGTCCGAACAAATCTTCGTCGAGCTCCAAACTTCCGAGAATGTGGTTTTTGTACACATCGCGTTGAACGATTGTTTGTCCATCACCGTGATTAATCCATGCAGCAGGACGATCAGCTGTTAACACCAACAGTGGAATCGAACGGTAATACGCTTCGGCAACAGCAGGATAGTAATTCAAACAAGCGCTACCGGAAGTACAGCAAAGTGCTATAGTTTCGCCTAGCTCTTGCGCCATTCCGAGCGCAATGAATCCTGCGGAACGCTCATCATGAACGACAAAGGTCTCGATTTCAGGATGTTCATCAAAGGCAATAGAAAAAGGCGCATTCCTCGATCCCGGAGAAACGACCACCTTGCGAATGCCGTAAGCTAAAAGCTGATCGACAATCAATTGCACCATGATTTTAGAGCTGGAAATCATCCTGCAAAAATACCAAAATTTAAAGGAGGTCGAGTAGCGTTTTGCTTTTATTTTCGTTTTCTCCACATTCTTTTTCAGGAATCGAATCTGCGGTAAATCCACCGCCAACATACAAGTAAATCTGATTATCTTGAATTTGTGCACAACGCAAGTTCACATACAGGTTCATGCTTTGTTCATCCATGGCTCCAATGATTCCGGCGTAGAATTGACGTCCATGTTTTTCCTCGGACTGAATCCATTCTATCGCTTTCGCTCTAGGAGTTCCGCTTACTGCTGGAGTAGGATGGAGGTCCTTCACAATGTTCCACGCTTGATCAATCGTAGATTTCCAGTGAAAATCCGTACGTAGATGCGCGAGCGGACCGGCAATGACTGTTTTTGGTCCATCGGAACTCAAGTCAGAAACGCCAAGTTTTACTAAGGTTTCCCGCAAGAATTGACTGACGAAATCCTGCTCTTCGATTTCCTTTGCTCCCCATGGACTTTCGTCCTCCGCTTTCTTTGTCCCAGCGAGGGACATGCTTTCAAATGAATTATTCGCTCCTTTGATCAATACCTCAGGAGTTGCACCAATCCATTCACCCAACATCGGATCTTGGAAATAGTAAACGAATGCATTTGGATAAGAAGCTTCTAAGCGATTAAACAATTCACTTCCTGAAATCGATATGCTGGCTGATTTTACTCGTGAATAAACCAATTTCTCCATGGAAGACTCTTGCAGTAAGGAAACAATTTGAGCTGCTTGTACTAAATACGCTTCCTTAGAAATACAAAAAGGCGGATGTTGTTCTTGTGTATTGGTGAATGATTCCTCAGATTCAGCAAAAATAAACCTCGATTTATTATTGAAATCACTGATTATAAATCCTTGAAAAACAACATCTTGAATTTCTTTAAAGTACCCATTTTTGGAAACAATGGCTTGATTAGGAAATCGATAAAGGAACATGCGAATAATACTGTTTTAAGCAAAGATACGGATTCTTCACATTAGCGAAACTCAGCACAGCATTTGGACGGGATTAGTTTTGTACTTTTGCACCTTCAAACTGAATCATCACATGAAAATTCTCTTTACTTACCTCAGACGCTATAAATCACTGGTTTTTTTAGCACTTGTATTGGCTACTATTAATCAAGTTTTCTCCTTGTTGGATCCCTTTATTTTTGGGAAAATCTTGGACCGTTTCGCTACGCATCCGAAAGATTTCACTGAATCACAATTCATTCAAGGTGTTGGATGGTTGATCGCGGCGGCGATTGGCGTAGCAATGGTGAGTCGCACTGCAAAAGCATTTCAGGATTATAGCATCAACTTAATCATTCAAAAGTTGGGCGCAGACATCTACACAGATGGCCTGAAACACACCTTGCAAATCGCGTACAATGAATTCGAAGATCAGCGCAGTGGCGAAACATTGAACATCCTTCAGAAAGTACGCACGGATGCAGAACGTTTCATCATGAGTTTTATCAATATCCTTTTTGTATCGATTGTAGGACTAGTTTTCGTGATGGTGTATGCTTTTACTGTTCAGCCAGGATTAATCCTTCTGTACTTATTTTCCGCAGCGGGCTTGAGTTTCTTCATTAGTATCTTATCCAAGCGGATCAAGAAAGTACAAATGACCATCATGAGCGAAACGAAGCAATTGGCGGGAAGTACGACCGAAAGTTTACGCAACATCGAGTTGATTAAAAGTTTGGGCTTAACACAGCAGGAAACGGATCGATTGAACGACCGAACGCGTAAAATTCTTCAGTTAGAATTGAAAAAAGTCCGTCAAGTTCGAAGCATTAGTTTCCTTCAAGGAACGACGGTGAATTTATTGCGTCAATCCATCATGTTTATTCTGATGTACTCATTGTTTCATGGATCCTTGTCACTCGGACAAATCATGACTTTGCAATTCTATTCCTTCTTTATCTTCGGACCGTTGCAAGAAGTAGGAAACGTGATTATTGCGTATCGCGAGGCAGAAGCATCCTTAAATAATTTCGAAAAGATCATCAATACTCCGATTGAAGAGAAACCAGAAAATCCAATTCCATTGAATGCGATTGAGAAATTAGCATTTAGTGACTTGACATTTAGACATAAGTCCTCTAGTTACGATGCCTTGAGTAACATCAATTTCGAAGTCCAAAAAGGCGAAACAATAGCATTCGTAGGCCCAAGTGGATCTGGTAAAAGTACCTTGGTGAAATTACTCGTTGGACTTTATTCCACGCCAACGGGGAAAATCTTCTACAACGGAATTCAATCCACGAAAATTGACCGCGACGAACTTCAACAGCAGTTGGGGTTCGTCACACAGGACACGCAGTTATTCGCAGGAACGATTCGTGAAAACCTATTATTTACCAAGCCAGAAGCTACACAAGAGCAACTGGACTTCGCATTGAGTCAAGCGTCGTGTGAAAACATGTTGGCGCGCAGTGAACACGGAATCGACACAGTCATCGGTGAAGGTGGAATGAAATTATCTGGTGGAGAAAAGCAGCGTTTATCCATTGCACGTGCCTTGATTCGCAATCCACGCTTGTTGGTATTTGACGAAGCCACATCTGCCTTGGATTCCATCACGGAAGAATCGATTTCAAACACCATTCGTTCGATTGGAAGCCACAAAGAGCACATCACCGTTTTAATCGCACACCGTTTATCGACGATCATGCATGCGGATAAGATTTTCGTTCTCGAAAAAGGAGTCATTGTCGAAACAGGAAAACACGAAGAATTACTTACTGAAAAAGGCTTGTACTACGCGATGTGGAGACAGCAGATCGGGGAGAGAAGGGAGTAGATCGCCGCGGCGAAGAAAGCGGAGAAAGAGAGAGTTAGGATCTTGGCACTGAGCACTAGGCACTGATAACTAAGTTACTAGTTACCCCTTCTTCTCCAACACCATAACCGTATGTTTACCCGTGCAAATCAAGCGATTCGTATCCTTTTCGCGAACTTCAATGGCCCAAAGATGCGTCGTTTTCCCACCATGAACGAGCGTTGCAGTAGCTAAAACTTCACCAGATTGAATTCCGCCCACATGATTCGCACTGACTTCTAATCCAACAGAATAGTGTGTTTCTTGGTCAATAAGTAGGAGTGAACCCAAGGATCCAACCGTTTCCACCAAAGCAGCACTGGCACCACCATGTAGAAGTCCCATCGGTTGTTTGGTTCGATGATCTACCGGCATAGAAGCCACGACATAATTCTCACCAATTTCAACATATTGAATACCAAGTTTTTCCATTAAGGTATCCTTGTTCATTGCGTTTAAATCGTCGAGTGGCACTTGCTTTAGTTTCATGGGACAAAGGTAAACAATCGCAACTATTTTTCGAATTATTTTCTCCAAACGCTTGTCATTTCTGAAAATTCATGTACTTTTGGCCCGGAGAATTGGCAGAGTGGTCGATTGCGGCAGTCTTGAAAACTGTTGTACCGCAAGGTACCGTAGGTTCGAATCCTACATTCTCCGCCAAAGAACTGAAAAGCTAGCCGTTAGGCTGGCTTTTTTTGTTCCCACCAGCATCAAAAGCTCGCTTTTGTAAGCGCAGTTGAAACAAAAAAAAAGCCAAAGCTGCACCGCAGCTTAGCTTTTCAGTTCTTTGAAGCGTAGCACCCAACATGGATCACGAGCGTCAGCGAGTACTCCTGTGCTAATGTGCCAATATGCTAATTTTATTTTCGAAATTATTGGTTTAGCTAAGCGAGAGAATCTGCCAGTGTTGATAATCTGCTAATGAGCTTCGTCTTGAATAATGATCATTCCCAGTCATTGAATTTAGCTGATGTGAGCAAAGCGAACAAAAGCAACGTTCAAGCGAAAGACGTTATTAACGTAATCAACAACCATAAAAACATCATTTTTGTAATCAAAGCGGAATAGAAAAAACAATCTCATTGTCAAAACATACAATTTGGATTAAACTAACTCCCATTTAGTAAATGACTACCTTGCACTCATGAAATTTCACACCGCTCTCCAAACAACTTATCATTGCTCCCTAGAACAAGCGTTTAAAATGCCCATGCTTTGCGATGTTTCCAAAATACACACGGGATTTGGTGTCATGCCCAAAGTAACGCATTGTACGGATGATGAAAACTGGGGTCAAGTACATTCTTCAAAAAAGGTATTTGCTGCGAAGTCTTGGTCACAAAAAGGAGGATTCGTTTCCATGGATCATGTTTTGGAGCGCAAGGAAAATGAGTATTGGAAAATCAAAGTGGATGATTTTCAATCCTGGATGCTTGGATTCTATCAATTTGTGGGCGAATGGAAAACAACAGAAATCGCGCCGAAGACCATTCAAATTGACTATTCCTACACGATGTATGCACATGGAATTTTATATTATCCACTCAATTGGTTATTCACGAAGTTATTCTGGAGGAGATACATGAAACAGGTTTTGAAGAATATCGAACAGTTGATTGAGAATGACGAGCCATATAAATACCTTTAACTAGATTTCACAACTTCTTAATCTGCCATTCTCTATGAGTTCCGTATCTTTGCCGCACTAAACAAAGACCCAACTCTTCATGAATGTCATTAATCCAAAATCTGCTTTAATTTTTATTTTAGTAACCATCTGCCTTGACTCCATTGGTCTTGGAATCATCATTCCGTCTTTTCCAACCTTAGTTTCGGAAACAGCACATGTACCAATAAGTCAAGCGTCTAAGTATTTTGGATGGGTGATGGGTGCATACGCTTTCATGCAATTCCTCTTTTCGCCACTCATTGGAAATTTGAGTGATCGCTTTGGTCGACGTCCCATTTTGTTGATTTCCGTACTCGGAATGAGCTTGGATTACCTCGTGATGTATTTCGCGCCGGATTTATGGTGGTTGGTGATCGGACGTGCAGTCTCTGGAATCTTTGGTGCGAGTTTCACCTCTGCTTCAGCTTATATTGCCGATATTTCCACACCGGATAAACGTGCACAGAATTTCGGGATGATCGGTGCTGCTTTTGGAATCGGATTCGTGATTGGTCCGGCGATTGGTGGACTCCTTTCGGACTTTGGTGCGCGTACACCATTCTTAGTAGCAGCCATCTTTTCCATGGCGAATTTCATCTATGGATTTATCGTTTTGAAAGAATCTTTACCCGTAGAAAACCGCCGTGCTTTCGAGTGGAAACGCTCCAATCCTTTTGGTGCACTTCAACAAATGAAACGCTTCAAGAAGTTAAAGTATTTATTCCTCGTTTCCTTCTTGACCATTTTAACTACGATGTGTGTGCATTCTACATGGAATTTCTATTCGATGGAGAAATTCGGATGGACAACCAAAGAAGTGGGGATTTCCTTAGCCGTCGTGGGTGTTTGTTTTGGCGTTGTTCAAGGAGCCTTAACTGGAAAAATAGTCGCGAAAATAGGACAGAGAAACGCCGCGAAACTTGGCTTGTTTCTTTCGATTTTCGTTTTAATGGGAATGGGACTTATTTACCAAGGATGGATGATGTACGCCATCATTCTACCATATGCATTCACCGGAATAGTTGATCCTGCGATTCGTTCCATTATTTCCGGACAAGTGCAAAGCAACGAGCAAGGAGAGCTTCAAGGAATCTTCACAAGCTTGATGAGTTTGGCTGAGATTATTGGTCCACCACTGTTCATGTGGTTTTATTACAATTTTAAATCAAGTGTACCTAATTCCAACCTCGGACTAGGAACACCATTCCTTGTGGCAGCATTCATCGCGCTGTTAGCTTTCCTATTAATTTCATGGACGCTGAAAGGATACACGAAGACGGATGAAGTAATAGAAGAGGAGTAGGCTTCTAAATCAATCGTATTTCTTACAATTTAACAATCATCGTCCCATAAATCGTTCTTCCTTGCGATGGCAACAATCCTGGACCCGGGTAACCGCCACTTCTACGTGTAGCATAGATTTCATTGAATAGGTTGTTTGCGCCAATTTTCACTTGATAGTTTTTATTGAATTTGTAACTCACTGATGCGTCGTGAATGTCGTATGCGCTTAGTTGTCCAACTGTGGCCGTCGCATTAGCTAAAACCGTGTTTGTAGCGTCTGTGAAGACGGATCCTGTGTAGGAGTATTGGTAATTTACCGATAATCCTTTGTAATCGTAATTTAATCCTATGCGAAGGATTTGGGACGGAGCATATTCCACTTTTTTTCCTTGAATCGAATGAGTTGGATCTTGTGAAATTTGTGGGTTGTTCCATGTGACGTATGTGGCATCCTGAATGGTTCCGCTCACATAGACAGAGAGTAATTCGCTCGCTGCTGATTTTTTGAAGACAGGATTAAAAAATGACCATTCGACATACGCTTCGATTCCTTTGCTCACAACATCACCAATGTTCGTTTTGAAAGGCGCATTGTTCACTAAATATGTTCCGATTTTTCCGTTGTATCTCAAATAGAACGCGTTGAAATCGAAGGTAATTGGACCTTTTCTGTCCATGAATATGCCTTTGGTACCAAGTTCGGAGGTAAATCCTGTCACATCTTTCATTGTTTGATCAACGACTTCGGTTGTGGAAGAAGGAAGTAATTCGGAGTACATCACTGGACGGTAGTTTTGCGTAGCATTGGCATATAAACTCCATTTCATTCGTTGTTTGGCATACAACTGAAAATTGCTACTTAATCCACCTAGAAGAATGAAGCGGTTTTTTTCTTGGATTTCCATGATTCCACTTGCGAAGTTATTGGAGCGTCCTGAAAGTTGATTGATCAAATACTCTGAACGAAATCCTGGAGTAAGCGAAAAACGCTTGCCTACTTTGAACAGATGATCACTGAATAATGCGGAGTTATGCGTGCCTAACAATAAATCCCTTTCAAATAAATTACCGGAATTATCGAGAGAAACGGTCAAATCTAAGTTACTTGCAGCACTTCCAATTCCGTGTTGCAGTCGATGGATTTCACTGTTACAAAAACGCACTCCAATGGTCCAAGTTTGAAGCTGTTGTCCCAGTTTGTACTGTTTCAAGTAACGGATTTCACTGGATTGAGTCAAATAATGATCGATGTCCACCTGACGCGGATTGTACGATCCTAACAAGGTATTGAAGGTATCCAAAGTCGTTAATGATTTCGTGAATCCAACGCTGTTACGGTCGGAAAACGTGAAAGCGGTGTAGAAGTGTATTTTAGAAAGTGGGTTAAACGCGTATTCTCCTTGAAGCGAAAGCGTATTCCATTTTACTTGAAACCAGTTTCTAGCGCGGAAAGAGGTATCCGGATTGGAGTGTAACAAGGTATCGAATATTCCACCTGCTTGTTGACTAACATAACCACTATTGGAATATTCAGCGGAAACCTTTCCTTTTTTCAGTTGATACGTCACTTTTCCAAAGTAATTCGCGGTGGAATATTGACTATTTTGTCGGAATCCATCTGCATTGCGGTGGTGAACAAATCCATAGTAAGACCAATTTTTCACATTTCCACCGAGCGCAGTGAAACTATTGAAAAGTCCATAAGAACCGATGGTTTGAC
The DNA here is from genome assembly GCA_945860065.1 of Chryseobacterium gleum. GTDB lineage: Bacteria > Bacteroidota > Bacteroidia > Flavobacteriales_D > Crocinitomicaceae > UBA952. The sequence goes on from CAMAPI010000047.1 coordinate 15,377, forward strand.
TGTTTTCCAGCGAAAAAGGCTGGTCGTTTAACTTGTCTTTGAATTGATAGTTGATCATTCCACCAAACTGTGTTCCGTATTGCAGAGCGGAAGAACCACGGTAGACATCCACTCGTGCGACAGCGTCCAGGGTAGGAGTGTAATACGTTTCCGGATAACCAGATGGATCAGCAGCGATATCGTAGCCATTTTGACGCATGTTAAACTCCCACGAACGATTCGCGCTGAGTCCACGAGTAGAAATGCTCGTTTGCAATCCGGAAGCGTCGTGTTCACTCACGTAAATTCCAGGTGTTCGTTTAAAAAGTTGACGGTAATTATTTGTACTTAAGTCCAATTGCTGCGCATTCAAAGAGATGATTTCCATCTTCTTACCAGAAACAATTTTCATTTGGTAAATGGAATCAGGGAGTTGTTTAGCGATTTGATACGTTCGCACAAGCACATCACTTTGTGTACTGATTTTCAATAAACTATCTTGTGAAAATACGAGAGTTGTTAAACTGGTAATAACGATTGATAAAAGGAGGCGCATCATTTGCTTTGAATATTTGTGCAAAGTTAGCTAGGTCATACAGCGTCGTCAATACCACTTTAGAGGTATTTTAGAATAATTCTAAATAAGTTGAAAGAAATCCTTGGGCGAAAAAAGTGATTCTAGGACCTACGAGCGATTCTATTTCCAAAATAAGCCATTGGAATGTACGCGACAATTAAATCCACTAGAATGAACCAAATAGGCGTTTCAGGCAACATGATCACCATCGAAACT
>CAMAPI010000048.1 GCA_945860065.1 Chryseobacterium gleum
CAGGTGAAAACGTATTTGAACTGTATGACACCTATGGTTTCCCTGTCGATTTAACGTCGTTAATTGCCCGTGAAAATGGATACAGCATCGATGAAGATGGATTCCAAGCACAACTTCAAATTCAAAAAGACCGTTCTAGAGCAGCTTCTGTCATTGAAACGGACGACTGGATTCAAATTGGAACAGATGTACCAACTTCATTTATTGGATACGATGCGAAAGAAGCACCTGTTCAATTGACAAAATACCGCAAGGTGAGTCAAAAAGGAAAACAATTCTATCAACTGGTATTGGATCAAACGCCCTTTTACCCAGAAGGCGGTGGACAAGTTGGTGACAAAGGAATCTTGAGAGGTGCAGATGAAAACATCCGCATTTTCGACACAAAAAAAGAAAACAATTTGATCATTCATTTGAGTGAGCAATTACCAAGTGATTTAACGCAAACGTTTACCGCGATTATTGACATAGATGGTCAGGAGCAAACAGCGAAAAACCACAGTGCTACTCACCTACTACACCACGCATTGCGCACAGTATTAGGTACACACGTAGAACAAAAAGGATCCTTAGTGAACGCTTCGAACTTGCGTTTCGACTTCTCTCACTTCTCAAAAGTAAGCGATGAAGAAATCGAACAAATTGAAGCATTGGTCAATTCGGCAATTGCTGCTAACATCCAATTGGATGAACGTCGCGCCGTGGCAATCGACGATGCGAAAGCGCTCGGTGCAATGGCATTGTTTGGAGAGAAATATGGCAATCATGTACGCGTGATTAAATTCGGGGAATCTGTTGAATTGTGCGGTGGAATACACGTTCCGGACACGGCAAAAATCGGACTCTTCAAGATTGTTTCTGAATCAGCCGTTGCAGCTGGAGTTAGACGAATGGAAGCCATTTCAGGTAAAGCAGCTGAAGCTTACTTCAAAGAAAAAGCCGAAACACTTTCGAACATTCAACAATTATTAAAGAATCCAAAAGACCTCGTCAAGTCAGTGGAAGATTTGATGCTGCGCAACAACCAATTGCAAAAAGAAGTGGAACAGTTAACGCGTGAAAAAGCTGGACAACTGAAAATCCAATTAAATTCCAAAGTGGAAAAAATGGGCGATGTTTCCCTCCTGACAAGCATTGTTGATCTGGATGCTAATTCCGTAAAGGACATCCTATTCCAACTCAAACAAGAGCACTCAAACTTTGTAGCCATCATTGGAAACAAAGAAACAGATAAATGCGGATTGAGTTTATACATCGCCGAAAGCCTAGTTGAATCGAAACATTGGAATGCCGCTCAGTGGATCCGTGAAGTTTCTGCTCATATTCAAGGTGGTGGCGGTGGACAAGCGTTCTTCGCAACGGCAGGAGGAAAACGAAGCGAAGGACTACAATTAGCTATTGACGAAATAAAAGCAAAAATTGCCTAACGCGAAAAAAGTCTTAATCATCACCTATTACTGGCCACCAAGTGGTGGTAGTGGTGTTCAGCGGTGGTTACATTTTAGTCGGTATCTAGCTCAATTGGGATGGGAACCCATCATATATACCCCGGAAAATGCAGAAGCACCCATTATAGATGAAAGTCTTATGGATGACTTTACGGATTCCGTACACGACATTAAATACCCCATCTGGGAGCCATTTGATGCTTACAAAGCACTCACAGGAAAGAAAGGGAAGAAATTACAAACCGGATTTTTAAATGAGGGCGGTAAACAAGATAAAAAGTGGATTCAAAAAATCGCACTCTGGTTACGCGCCAATTTATTTATTCCTGACGCCAAAAAATTCTGGATCAAACCTTCGGTTCAACATTTAAGCGCTTTCTTGAAAGACCATCCAGTAGACATCATTGTTTCTACAGGGCCACCGCATACCACGCACCTCATTGCACTCGGATTGAAACGTGCGACGGGAATTCCTTGGTTAGCGGACTTTCGTGATCCCTGGACGAACATCGACTGGTTCGATAAACTCCCGATGACTTTTCTCGCAAAACGCAAGCACCGAAACTTAGAACAAGCTGTTTTAAGGGAGGCAACTGGAATTACCTGTGTTAGTCGAACGTGGACAAAGGAATTTGAGGAATTAGCGAATCGTCCAGTGAAGTTAATCACCAATGGATTTGCACCGCAAGATTTTCAGCATTTCAACAAGAAAGTGGATGAACACTTTACCATTCTCCATACCGGATCACTCAATGCAGACCGGAATCCAACCGTATTTTGGAAGTTCTTAGCGCAAGAAATATCTACGAACACATTCTTAAAAGAAAAGTTGAAAATTCAATTGGTCGGCGCGGTAGATATCAGCGTTGTTCAATCGATCGAATCCTGTGGACTCCTTCCATATTTAGATCAAAGACCGTTCATTCCACATCAAGAAGTCATCGAATTAATGTCCTCTTGCTCCTTATTGTTGATGCCATTAAACAATGTAAAGAATCAGCAAGGAATCATTCCTGGAAAATTGTTTGAGTATTTAGCAAGCAATCAACCCATTCTGGCCATCGGTCCAAAAACTGGTGATTCCGCACAAATCCTAAATGAACAACGGAGCGCTTTGGTCATTGGATTTGATGAGATTCCAACTTGGACTAAAATAGCGGAATTATGTCAAGGGGAAACAGATCGATCAACTAGTTTAAATCCATACAGCAGGCAAGAACTCGCCAAAGAAATGAGCGTTTTCTTAGAAGAACTTATGCTAAAAACCGCGAAATAACAGCTAAAATTCGTTCCGTTGCTTTTCCGTCCCATAAAGGTGGAATCTCCCCTTTTTTGTAATTTCCTGCATGAATATCTTCGATTAGCTTTAGAATCAATGCCTCGTCGAAAGGAACTAATGTGTTCGTTCCTAATTCAACCGTAATTGGTCTTTCTGTATTTTCGCGCAAGGTCAAACAAGGAACTTGACGATAGGTGCTTTCTTCTTGAATTCCACCGCTATCTGTTAAGATCAAATCGGCGTGTTTCACTAATGATTGAAAATCAAAGTATCCCAAGGGATCTAATAAATGTAAATTTCCATTTTCCATCCACTGCGCCACATTATTCGCCGACTCAAAGTTTTTTCGTGTTCGCGGATGTATGGGGAATACGATGGTATACTTCTCACTCAATTCAGCGAACAAACGCATGATTTTCGCTTGTCCTTCAGGTGAATCCACATTAGATGGACGATGAAGTGTCACGAGAATAAATGGTTTATCCTTAATTCCCAATTTATGTAGAATCTCACTTTGAGCGATTTGTGGTTCGAAATGCACAAGCGTATCGATCATGGTATTTCCAACGAAGAAAACCTCCCCGTTTTTCTTTTCATCTCGAAGGTGATCCAATCCACTTTGCTCTGTCACGAAGAAATAATCTGAAATTTCATCCGTTAAAAGGCGATTGATTTCCTCTGGCATGTCACGGTCATTTGAGCGAAGTCCACTTTCTAAATGCGCCAAGGGAATACCCATTTTATTTGCTACTAATGCAGATGCAAGCGTAGAATTTACATCTCCAGGCACTATCATCAAATCCGGCTTTCCGATGTGTAAAATAAGTTCACTTAATTTACTCATCATACTAGAAAACTGATCCACCACAGAATTTGCGGATGCTGATAGCATGTAATCTGGTTTCAATCCAAATTCCTCAAAAAAGACTTCGGACATATTTCGATCCCAATGTTGTCCGGTGTGTGCGATTTCCACTTGAAGATGCGGGAATTTACGAACGAGTTCTTTAAATCGTGTGACTTTAATGAAATTTGGACGAGTTCCAACGATGATGAGGATTTTCTTTGTCAAGATTGCTTACTTTTAGCTCAAAATTAACAAAACTCAGACAATAAAAATAAAACAATTTAAAACGATCAAAAAATATCAATTTTGAAAATTAGATTTGAAATATTATTGTAATTTTAGAACGAATAAATCAACCATAAAAAGAAATAAAATGAAAAAAACATTGATTTTAGGAGCATTTGCTTCATTGATGATGGCATCTTGTGCAAAAGACTACTCATGTAAATGTGTAACTACAGAAACTATATCTGGAGCGACAAATACGCAATTAACAACCATTAATGGCAAGAAAAAAGATGCACAATCTTCATGTGAAGCGCTATCTCAAGCTGTTGGAACGGTAAGCAAAGTTTGCGGATTAGAATAAGACGCTTTTTACCATATCAAAAGGGGGCATTGCCCCCTTTTTTTTTCTCTTAGACTATGAATTTTTTTGAATCCATTTTTCTCGAACTCGGTTTTTCTTGGACCCTTGCTAAATTAACTCCATACGCATTGATGGTTTTATTGGGCTTCATCCTGATCTATACCTTTCATTCGCGCATACAGCACAAGGTAAAAAAATGGATATTGATGTCCATACTTGGAGTTCTTCCTTTCGTCGTTTACTTCTCCATTTATCCGATATACCAAGGTGATTTCAGTAATAAACATTTCACACCAAAACAACTGGAGCGTTTCCCTCGGAAATTGACCTTGTCCGTAGTTGTTTTACCTGGATGTCCATACTGCCATGAAACCATTTCGTTCATGAATGCCCTCATTTATCGTGAACCGAAACTACATATACGCTATGTTGTTGTTTCGGAATCGATGGCTCCTTTATCTTTGTTTTCGTCAAAATTGGACAAGCGTATTTCGGTCATACGCGTTAAAAACCTAAAAAACTGGATCATCATGTCGCAAGGTGGATTCCCGTGCATGATGATGAGTGAGCACGGGAAGATCATCTACGCATGGGAAAATGATTTTTTCGGCGTTCGCGCCATCGATGATTATCTGGGTCGCAACAAATAAACCTAAGCTTCCTCGATTACTTCTACTTTGCGATTCATCCAAAATACGCCGATACAGGCAAGGATGAGTAAAGTAGAACCAGCAAAGGATAAATTGCTTCCTGTTTGGAATGCTTTTGGTTCAAATTTCCATTCAATCAGGTGCTCACCTTTGTTTATTTTCGCTGCACGCAGGACATAGTTTGCGCGGAACGTTTCTACTTGTTTTCCGTCCACAAAGCAATTCCATCCTTCTGGATAATACATCTCACTGAATACAGCGATTTGATCCACCTTACTTGCACTTCGGTAGCGTAATTCCGTCGTTCCATATTTAATCAATCGAATGCTCGACGTTGTGTCCGTTTTCGTTCCAGATGCCAGTGATTTGAATTCTTGATTCACAATCGCTTGTTCTTTGGTATTGCAATTTGTTAATGAACTCAACTCTTCATTTGCATTTGCCACCCATTTCACTGATTGAACAAACCAAGCCGCACCGTTGGCATTGGTATTGCGAATCGCTTTAGCACTTGGATTAACAACCAGGTACTTCGTGTTTAACATATTCAATACCGGATTTTTATCCGAAAGAGCCATGGATTCAATGCTGATGGTATCGAAAATTTGCTGAGCCATTTCTTGAGTCATTTCCATTTGACTGGCATATTTACGAAGCAGGACATTTTTTTGAGCGCTAACTTCCTGATTCACTTGTTGCATTTCGTTTAAAATATTGAAATCCACTAATTCCTGATAGCGTTTTAACTTTGCCCCATGATAACCACCAATGCTCTTGTGAAAGAAGCTCGTAGAAGTCTCTGCAAATGGATTTGAGAAATTCAAAACACGGTAATCCGAATTCAAATTCAATGCGCCAAACTTTGCATAAACGGCATTCATCTCTTGGTCTAGTGCATCCTTGTAATAAACATTGTCCGCCATTTTTGTAAATATGGTCTGTTCATCGCCTGTGAAGGACTTCTCGCGTGCCAAAATGCTCATGTCCGCGGTGCTAGGAACGTAGGGAATGGATGCATCCGAAGTAATCACATAACTTGATAGTTGATCTCCTGGTGTCTCATTATTCAAATAACGTTTATTCACTGAAATGTTATCTACCAGAACTAAAAGTACTAATCCACCAATCACTATAGCCTTTGGAAGAATTGAACGTGATACCAAAACCACAATACCAGCTCCAAGGAACAAAAAGAAAATAGAGCGTCCCAAATCCGATTTAAACAATTCAATACGCACATCTTCAATGGCATTTTTCACTCCACTCAAATACGTTAGTTGACTAGGGTCCTTGACGTTTTTCGCTTGATCAGCAAACATTTGCACTTCATTTTTCGTTAAGAATTCGCCAGAAAGAGTTGGTGCAACATATAGGATGATTGCCAAGAAGACAACCGATGCACTACCAATTAACCAAGCCTTTTTGTTTCCCAATAATCCTTCCTTTCGCAGCAATTTATCCACGAATAATATGGCTAAAGCTGGAATCATCACTTGCAATAAGGTCATGATCATTTTTGAATCCCTAAACTTATTGTACATCGGGAATTTATTGATGAAAAAATCATTGATTCCACCCGGATCATTTGAAGAAAGTAAGATCACCAATATTCCAATAACCATGAACGGCCATTTCAATGAATCCTTCAAGAAAATTAGTCCCATGACAAAGAAAAACAACATGACAACTCCGAAGTAAAAAGCACCACCACTAAAACTTTGTCCACCCCAATAACTTGGGAAAGCCGGTTTCGATTGATCCGTATTTAACAGAATATCCGCATATTGATAAAAATCGGGATTCTCATTAATGATTTCTACCGCCTTTTCATTGTTTCCTAGGATTTCCGTTTTTCCACCTTTCGCATTCGGAGCAAGTAACGAAAGCCACTCCCCCTCACCGAAATTGTATTCTAATATGTAATTTTTATTGAGTCCTTCTTTCGCCGACATTTTCGCTGCTCGACCTTCCGGTTTGATCGTTAAATCGGATGTTCCTCTCGTCGTATAGTTGCTGTATTCTAAGGTCGTCAACAAATTACTTGCCGAGGCCATGAGTGTGAAAATGGAAACAAGGGCTAAAGCTCCAACGGACTTCCCTAAATAAATCCATTCTTTTTTTAGTGCCAAACGTATGACTTCTGAAACAGCAACGGCAACGAGTAAAAAGGATAAATAATACGTCATCTGCAAGTGATTCGCTGTCAGATTTAGTCCGAAAAACAAGCCAAAAACGGCTGCACCCAACAACCATTTCCCTCGAAAAGCCAGAATCAGTCCACCCAAAGCGGGTGCCATATATGCGATGGCGTTCACCTTAGACATATGTCCCGCGCCAATGTATAAAATATTAATCGTTGAAAATCCAAATGCGATGGCGCCAATCATTCCCAACCATGGATTCACGCGTAGACAAAGCATAAAAATGTAAAAGCCCAACATGCTAAGGAACAAAATGCCCACTGGTCTAGGCAAACCAAGTTTGATTGCTTGATCGATGTATGTCAACCAATTCGCATTGTGTTCAACCGCAATTTGATAACTCGGCATCCCCCCAAACATGGAGTTTGTCCACAAAGGCTTCACGCCATGAACGAAATCGTAATCTACAATTTCCTTGGACATTCCTTGAAACTGGCGAATATCACTTTGTTTTAAGCTAAATCCATCAAACAAGGGAGAAAAGAATACACTTGATAGGATAAGAAATGCCGCTACAGCAACAAGGTGAGGAAGAAGGGTTTTAATTTTAGGACTCATTATTCAAGTATTTTTATTTTGTGAAAGTAGCTAATTCTGTGAAATGTTAGGCTTTTGCATTGGCATATTTATGGACATCATTTGCATCAATCTCTTGATCGCAAAGAATAACCAAACGTTCTATAATATTTCGTAATTCACGGATATTCCCAGTCCAATCTAATTCCCTCAAGGCATTTAATGCACTTTCCGTTAAAACTTTACATGGAATCCCATGGTCTGAGCAAATGAGTTGAATGAAGTGGTTCGCTAAAACAGGAATGTCTGATCTTCGTTCATTTAATGATGGAACATGGATTAAAATCACGGCAAGTCGATGGAACAAATCTTCGCGAAATCTTCCTTCAGCAATTTCTTTTCTCAAGTCCTTGTTCGTTGCCGCAATAACACGGCAATCCACTTTAACATCTTTTTCTCCGCCAACGCGTTGAATCACATTTTCTTGCAATGCTCGAAGGACTTTCGCTTGGGCGCTTAAGGACATATCCCCTATTTCATCTAAGAACAAGGTTCCACCAGATGCCAATTCAAATTTTCCTTTTTTGTCCTTGATAGCAGAGGTAAACGCTCCTTTTTCATGTCCAAACAGTTCACTTTCAATTAATTCCGAAGGAATTGCAGCACAATTCACTTCAATGTATGGCATTTTAGCACGATTAGACAATTCGTGCAATGAACGTGCGACTAATTCTTTTCCCGTACCATTTCCACCGGTAATCAATACACGTGCATCCGAAGGAGCCACTTTTTCAATCATGGCTTTTATTTCCATGATCTCCGTAGTTTCTCCAATAATGGCACTTCCTTTTATTTTCTTTACCGTTGTTTTGAGAATTTTTGTCTCCTGAACTAAGGAATTTCGATCCTTTACATTTCGTAAAATGACGAGAATTCGATTCAAATCCAATGGTTTTTCAATGAAATCAAAAGCCCCTTTTTTTATTGCTTGAACAGCTGTTTCTAGGGACCCGTGTCCACTGATCATCACAATGGGAACCTCATTGCCTTCGTTTTGAATTTGGTCAAGTAATTCCATGCCATCCAACAAAGGCATTTTAATATCGCAAAAAATGACATCCAAAGAATTGGAACGAATCATTTCCAATCCTTCCTTGCCATTTTCAGCTTCCAAAACTTGGCAATTTTCGTACTCCAAAATTTCTTTCAGTGCTCTGCGAATTGCACGTTCATCGTCGACAATGAGAACTTTCATAGTTTATTTTTTTACCGTTCTTTCCAACATAGGGACAAATTTGAACGTGCCAAATTCTTCTTTAGTGAAGGATGTTTCCGTTTGTTTTATGATTTTTAGCATTTTTTGTTCTTTCCCCTCCCCGACTGGAATGACCATGATGCCATTCACTTTCAATTGTTTCAATAACTCGTTCGGTATTTCGGGAGCGCCACATGTGACCAAAATTTTATCAAAAGGAGCATTCAATACATTTCCTTTATAGCCATCTCCAAAAAATAACTTTGGTTTATATTTTAAATGATCAATGACAAATTTCGCCGCTAAATGAAGGTCGCTATGTCGCTCAATGGAAAATACCTTCGCGCCGAGCTCACATAGAATGGATGTTTGAAATCCGGAACCCGTTCCAATTTCCAGTACCTTCTCCCCTTTTTGAATTTCCAATAATTCTGTTTGAAAGGCAACGGTATATGGATGAGAAATTGTTTGTCCGGCTCCAATTTGAAATGCCATATTGGAATAAGCCTGATCTTCAAAAGCTGTATCTAGAAAGAAATGCCTTGGAACAGCTTCGAAAGCCTCAAGAATGCGCTGGTCTTTAATTCCCATTTCGGAAAGTTCCAAAATCAGCTGTTTGCGTTTCCCTTTGTGTTTAAATGTATCTTTTAAATGCTGCATCGATGAGTTATAATTGTATTCCAACTGGACAATGATCCGAACCAAGGACATCATTTAGAATGAATGATTCTTTGACTTGCGGTAAAAAGGATTGGGATACGAGGAAATAATCGATCCGCCAACCTACATTTTTTTCTCTTGCACCAGCGCGGTAACTCCACCAGGAGTATTTAACTTGTTCAGGATTAAGGGCACGAAACGTATCTATCAATCCATTTTTAACAAATTGATTCATTCCATCAATTTCTTCTTGCATGTATCCTGCTGCCTTGTTGTAATTTTCTTTGGGACGCGTTAAGTCAATTGCTTGATGTGCGACATTAAAGTCACCACAGACAATGACTGGCTTCCGTGATTCTAGGTTTTTCAAATAAGCGAGAAAAGCGGAATCCCATGTTTGACGGTATCCTAAGCGCAGTAATTCACTTCCAGAATTCGGGACATAAACCGAAATAACAAAATAGGACTCAAATTCCGCACAGACAACACGTCCTTCCGTATCGTGTTCACCAACACCAATTCCGTAAGTCACTTGGAGCGGTTGTGTTTTCGATAAAATCGCTGTCCCGGAATATCCCTTGCGTTCGGCTGAATTTGCAAACACATGATAATCCGACAATCCGACACATGCCTCTTGCACTTGTTCTGGTGTTGCTTTCGTTTCTTGTAAACAAATTACATCTGCATTCACACGCTGCATGTCGGGAATGAAGGTTTTTCCAGCTACAGCTCTTACTCCATTTACGTTAAAGGAAATTATTTTCATGGTTAATTTGATTAAAAACACATCGCAGAGCGAAGATTCAAATTTAATCAGAATTTAAGCTGAAAAAACAGAAATTGATAAGGTTCGAACGCTTTTTTTTCAGAATGAAAGCAACGAAATTCCGTTCCAATGTTCATCACATCAGTTAATGCATAATTTACGCCAACACTTTCAGATGCTAATTTGCCCCTTGAAAGTTGAATCATGCTTGGATCACTGAAATATTCAAGGCGTCCATAGACCCTTGTTTTCACCTTAACTAAACAGGACAATTGCCCATTAATTTGCCACCAATTACGCGAGAAATTCATCCCCTGTGTACCAATGAATGCACAACTTTGCATGGTCCATTTTCCACGTGAGTATTGAACATTCCACTCACTTAGCATACGCGTTTGCGGTTCTTTTGCATAGATAGGTTTTTCCCTTCCTACGTAGCTTGACCAATTTACTTTCCACTTTCCTTTTTTAAATTCCACCAAAGAACCAAAAGAAGGCGAAAACTGAGCATAATTTATTTTTTGCCAACCATTCATTGCAAATAGGGATATATTCAAATTACGAGATAAGGTTCGCTGGTATTTTAGTCCGCTGATGTAATAGGGAACATATTCCGGCGCCAAACTTCTGGAATAGCTCAATTGATCACCACTCTTTGGGGTTTCTTGTGTATATGGAGAACTAAAAACTCCTGCAGCAATACTTGAACGATTAAATTTTCGTTGAGCATACGCTTCGTAAATCCATCGTTTATACCATTTCTCCGCTGCATAATTTTGCTGCATGTAGGTCCCAAATGCTGGTGACAGCGCATATTTCCACTTTGAATTCTCCCAAGTAAATTCCATGACATTCAAATTGATTTGAAACGTGTTCAAATTGGAGGAGGAAACCAGATAGGGAATTTTGCCAAGTGCATTTGACTTTCCAAGTGTGGCATACCCGTCGATCAATCCATGTAATTGAAAGCGCAAACTGTCCTTTTCGGCAGTATATCCCTTAAAAAAAAGTGCGAATGATCCGATGAGAAATAAAAACTTCATGTTATTGATGAATTAAGTCTCCAGTACCGTAACGCATTTTTTGAATCACCGATGGCAATCCTTGATACATGACATTTCCAGAACTAGACAACTCAGCTTTTATTTTGATATTTTGTGCATCCAAGAACGATGTTCCGTTGGAAGCATACATCACCGCAATGGAATCAGTCACCTTTAAGTCCCGCGTATCAAAAGTTCCATATCCGTCGATGTCCAAACGTAAAAATTTACAAATTCCATCTATCGAAATATTAGAGAATCCATGCGGATTCACCACATTCATAACATTTGCTTGAATCCGAAGATCTAAATCCCCTGCACCGTCGTTCATCAGGACATCCAGATAATCCGCTTGAACGGTATCCCTCGAAACCAATAATTCAGAACCCCAATAGATTAATTTAGCTAGGGATTTAAAGTGAATGGTGATTTTTACATCGCCTGTTTTGTAACGCAAGTAGGCGCATTTATTTTGATTCCAAATTTCCAGTTTCCCATCCACAACGGACCAATCGATGAAATTTTGCAGGTTTTCCCCAGCCGCTATTTCCAAAAAATCTAAGGAATCTTGAACCAATACAATGTTTAAACGCTGATGCAACTCCATGGATTGAAATGATGGCAAGGATATATACTGCGTTACCACTTTTCCGGTTCCTTTAAAACAAGAACGATTTTCAGGCTTTTTACAAGCAGTTACGAATAGCAACAAGATAATACATAAAAACCTCATCGAAACACCCATCATTTTTTCAAGTGTATAAAGTGATACGAAAGTCCAAATTCCAAATAATCTGCTTTTGCATAATGTGTTTTTAATGCAAAAACAGCACTGATATTTTGTGTTAAGTAATAACGACATCCCAAACGGATGTACAATGGTCCATCTGCTCTGTACCTATCTCGAATATATAAACCCGCGCCATACACAAAATTAAAGCGGTCTAATGGAAGAATATAGGAAGCCGAAATTCCCACTTGAAGGATGTCCAACTGAGATTTACTTACCATCGGCTCATAGTTCATGATTGCTTGCTTAGAGAATACATCCAAGTTTACTTCAACTCCAGATTTTTGACTTCCATAGCGACGAAGGGAGAGTGATCCGGCGTAAACGGGATATTTCTTACCACCAATTGGCATCGTTTCCTTGCAGGTAAAAATTCCGTTTATACTTAGCTGCCATTGCTGATACGTTAAGAAATTATCCTTTGGTTGTGGTTTAATTCGGGATGCGGCATCTTTATCTGGATTTTCATTACGGTTTATTTTACCTGCAAAATAATGTTGAAATCCGAGGGACAAGTACGGCAAATTAATGCCCAAGTTTGGAACCTTAAAAGCGCCATTGCTGAAATGTGTCATGTCTAGGGCAAAAGTGATAGCCGATTGATTAAATGAAAAAGTTTGCTTCAATGCAAAGCACATCATCGCATTTAATCGGGAGCCGATTGCTACATTTTTGGGATTCCACACGGGGTCATACGGTTTATTAGTATATCCTACACCCGAGGAAAATTTCCAGTCCAATCGATACTTCTTGTACTTGATAATCGGTAATTCAGCAAATCCATAAACACCCACGTAACGTCCAAGAATTTCATTATTCCCAACGGAACCAATGAACAAGGTTGATCCAACGATGGGGTTTCTGTAGGACTTCTGCCAAAGCCGATCTCCTGTTAAACGTTTTAAATAGGTGAATTCTGTGGCGACTGCTAATTGTTTCGGAATATGTGCCATTCCAGCGTGATGCGCGGCTAAGAATCCGACTTTCCCCCGGACTTCAAATCCAGTTTGAGCAAAGTTGCTTTTCGATAGAAGCAAACAAATACAAAAAAGAAGGACACTTTTTTTCATAATCCAAAATTAATCAATTCTTGGATGACAGAATAACTTTAACTTTGCTTTATGGATGCTAGACTCGTTGCGTTTGAACGCTTATTAAAAATAATGGATGACCTTCGCGAGAAATGTCCGTGGGATCAGAAACAAACCTTTGAAACACTTCGCAATTTAACGATAGAAGAAACCTACGAGTTAACGGATGCCATTACCAAAAAAGACATGAAGGAAATCGAGGGAGAAATCGGTGATTTATTTCTGCACCTTGTGTTTTATTGTAAGTTGGGCGATGAACAAGGTCAATTTGATGTGACTACGGTATTGAACGCCATTTGTGAAAAGTTGATTTACCGCCATCCACATGTTTATGGGGATGTGGTCGTTTCAGGCGAAGAAGAAGTAAAGGCGAATTGGGAGAAACTCAAACTCAAAGCGGGAAAGAAATCTGTTTTGGAAGGCGTTCCATCCTCATTGCCCGCACTTGTGAAGGCCACGCGCATCCAAGAGAAGGCAAAAGGCATTGGCTTTGAATGGGAGCACCGTCAGGATGTGTGGAAAAAAGTAGAAGAAGAAATGCACGAACTTCAAGTTGAGGTGGAAGCAGACTCGGAACATATAGAAGAAGAATTTGGAGATGTCTTGTTCTCTATGGTTAACTATGCGCGATTCATTGGCATATCACCCGAAAATGCGCTCGCTCAAACCAATCAAAAGTTTATCCACCGATTCCAATTGATGGAAAACTTGATACAAGAGGAAGAAATGGATATTCGAAATATGAACCTAAACCAATTGGATACGTTTTGGGACCAAGCAAAACTTAAATTGAAAAAATCATGAATCAACAAGATTTTCAACTGTTAGAAACAGTCATCCTAATTGCAATATCTCTGTTAATTAAGGTATTAGCTACAAAATCAGTCAATCGTTTGCTCACGCAATTCGACTTCGATCTGAAAAGAAAACGAATTACCGTGCGTATCATTAACTTATTCTTGTGGATTTTTATCGCAATTGTCATGGCGGGAATTTGGAATATCAAAAAAGAAGGACTTGTCGTATTCATTACTTCCATAATTACGGTAATGGGTGTTGCGTTTTTCGCTCAATGGTCCATATTATCGAATATCACGGCCAGCTTGATTCTATTTTTTAACCATCCGATGAAAATTGGAGAAACAATTCGCATTTTGGACAAAGAATACGACATCGAAGGCGAATTAATGGACATCAGCTTTTTCTTCATGTACATTAAGACGAAAGAAAATCATTTGATCACCATTCCAACTTCTGTGGTGCTTTCAAAAACTATTATGCGAAAGTAATTACAATCGAATAGATAACTCAAGTTGTCCGCCCAAACCAAGTTCAACAATTTTCTTCAAGGTGGAAAAACGCACTTCTTTCATGTCGTTTTCCAATTTTGAAATATAGGATTTTGTGGTACCCACTTTGGTAGCTAATTGCTCTTGAGTCATCCCTTTCTCTAATCTTGCACTTTGTATCATTGCTCCTATACGAAATTCTTGATAGCCTTTTTCTAAGACATCGCGTGCTTCTGAACCTTTAGGGCCATAATGCTTGAATTTGAACTGATCTAAAGTCAGTACTTTACCTGTTGTTTTCATAGTCCTTTTTTAATTGAATGGCACGTATTATTTCTCTTCGTGGAAGTTTTTGTGTTTTCTTTTGAAAGGCATTTAGCAAGATGACCAATTTACCCTCGTCGAAAAAACTAAAAATGCGAAAAATTTCACCTCCGTGTTGAATGCGAATTTCATACAAACCATCTGTTCCGTGAATATGCTTCAAGTATTGGGCTGGTATCACCGGTAACTCTTGTAGCAACTCGAGAGTCCAAATGATTTTCTCCTTTACTTTAGGCTTCTGCTGAACAAAAAAATCTTCAAAATACGATTCAAAAAAAAGGATGTCTCTTAACTTCTCTCCCACTTTCTCCATACAAAAATACAATTAGTTTCACTTTAGTACAACTTTTTACGTATTTTTTTTCCATCATTTGAATTTTTTAACCAAATGAATAACGCGGAATTGGAAATTTATTGTGTTGAAGACTTAACTTAAGCAGGGAAACAGAGGAAGTATTTTTCCACTGGCTGTGCTAGCGCAGAAATATTTAGGTTATCTGATGCCTCCGTTAAATCTACGATGGAGCCATTTTTCATTAACAGATTAATGTTCTGCTTATCTTGATTGTACGCTTTATTTGTGAGGATATCTGAATAAACAAAATAGTCAACTTCTTCTTTCGTCAATTGATACGCATCTTGTACACGTTTACGTTCAGCTGCGATTCTTTCTTCACTGAAAGGTTCCTTCGAAATGACGATTTTAAACAATTTTCGATTCACCAAACGTTGGGATAATTGCGATAAAATGATATCCGGATGACTTTGCCATACTTTAATTGCAGACCAAATGTCGTAATCGTCTAACTGAGCAAAATTTTGAAGCACTTCTTTTCGTTGATGAAAGTCATTTTCCGTAATGTCTTGCGTCATAAAAAAGGATAAGGCAGGACTCGCAAAAATACTTTCTCCTTGCTTGACCAAGTATTTTGCACGGCGCAAGGCATGTATCAACATAAACTCAGCCGCAACAACCGTTTTATGAAGGTATACTTGCCAGTACATCAAGCGACGAGCGACAAT
>CAMAPI010000049.1 GCA_945860065.1 Chryseobacterium gleum
GGACCACCCTGTATTCCAGGGAAAACAGCCGCATCCAAAAGTGCGCCCATGGAACGAAGATTTCCATTATTCCACTTAATGCCAAATGGATTCTCGAAATTGTGACGCATCATGATGATTCCACCACGTGGTCCACGAAGTGTTTTGTGTGTCGTAGAAGTCACGATGTGACAATGATCAAGTGGATCGTTCAATAATTTAGCGGCAATCATTCCAGCTGGATGAGAAATATCTGCTAGTACCAAGGCGCCAATTTCATCTGCAACTTTACGAATGCGTGCGTAGTCCCAATCACGCGAATAAGCCGACGCACCACAGATAATCATTTTTGGTTTCTCGCGAAGAGCTGTTTCCTCCATTAGGTCGTAGTCAATCAATCCTGTTTCTTTCGAAACACCGTAAAAGAATGGTGTGTAGAGTTTTCCGGAGAAATTAACGGGCGAACCATGAGTTAAATGTCCACCGTGGGATAAATCAAATCCAAGAATTTTATCTCCAGGATTTAAACATGCTAGAAATACTGCTGCATTGGCTTGCGCTCCGGAGTGAGGTTGGACATTCGCCCAGGTCGCACCAAATAATAGACATAAACGATCAATCGCTAATTGCTCGACTTTATCAACCACTTCACATCCGCCATAATAGCGTTTTCCGGGAAGTCCTTCTGCGTATTTATTCGTCAGGACACTTCCCATTGATTGCATCACTTGGTCGCTTACGAAATTCTCGGAAGCAATAAGTTCAATGCCGTGAAGTTGACGGTTTTTTTCCTCGCTAATTAAATCGAATATAACTTGATCTCTCATGTGTGTATGTTTGTGTTGCAAATATCGTAATTAAAGTCTTTTTATGTGCGCTAAGGTGTGACTGAATTTTTCATATTCTTCATTCCAAATTCCTTGTGCTTTCAATTCATCGATGCGAATGCGTCCTGATGCATGTATGATTTGCTTCGATTCACCTATAATTCCCACGTGGATAATTTTCCCTTCTGTATTGGAAAAGTAGGCAAGGTCATTTACTTGAACATCTTCAAAATCGATGTCTGTCCCAATTTCTGCTTGCTCGTAAGCATCACGCGGAAGGTTGTATCCGTGTAAACGAAAGACTGCTTGGACAAATCCAGAGCAATCAATTCCGAAAATCGATTTTCCACCCCAAAGATAAGGTACGTTTAAGTAGTCTAGTGCATCCTCCCAAATGGATTTGCCTTGTGGATTGATTTCTTCTTGCTGAAAAGTCCAATTTCCTATATCAAAGCTGAAATCTTCGCCTACGAAACTCCCTTTTGATGAATAGACACTACCGAAATCAGCATGGATTTTTTGAAGATTACTCATTTGAAGAACCGAAGCATCGATCCATCTGCGAAATTCTTTATCCGTTAGTGGAAGCGCATGTTTAATGTCGATAAATCCTTCGTAGCCATCTAGAACGGTACGGATTTTCATCCATGGATTTCCATATGCTTGAACTTCGAATGTTTCTCCGAAAATCAACTGTGAGACCATTTCCGATTGATCACTCGCTTCTTTGCGGATGGGTGAAACGGAAACGAAACAAAAAGCCTTGGTCTGACTCGGACTTATTAATTTTAAATTGTTCATATTGTCTATCAAAAGTAGAAAATTAAAACCGATTAATGCCTAATTTTACGTTAGTATCTATGGAAAACGAGCGACTCATACTGGTAACGAACGACGATAGTGTAAATGCGAAAGGCATTCATGCGCTCGTCGAAATGGCAAAACAATTTGGCCGTGTCGTTGTCGTTGCTCCGGATAAACCACAGTCAGGAATGGGACATGCGATTACGATCAATCATCCACTCAGGTTAACACCAACTAAGCTATTTGGAAAAACCGAGGCCTTTGCTTGCTCCGGAACACCTGTCGATTGTGTAAAATTGGCAATTTCTGAAGTGCTACATCGAAAACCGGATTTTATTTTTTCCGGGATCAATCATGGTGAAAATTCATCTACGAATGTACTTTACTCTGGAACAATGTCCGCTGCTATTGAGGGTGCCATGGAGGGAATTTCTTCCATTGGATTTTCATTAGCGGATTTCTCTGAAAATGCAGATTTCGAAGCGACACAGTTTTTTGGCGCGAAGATTGTCCAACAACTTATTGAACAACCCATTTCAAATAGTGTCTGTTTAAATGTGAATGTACCTAAATTGAAGATTGGTGAAATTCAGGGAATACAAGTGTGTAAGCAAGCACATGCGTATTGGGCGGATCGCTTTGAGCGTAGAAAAGATCAATTTGGACGAGAATACTTTTGGTTGTCTGGTGAATTCGCCGATGTAGACCAACGTCCAGATACAGATTTGCAAGCTTTGAAAAATGGATTTGTCAGTGTTGTTCCTACACATTTTGATTTGACCTCCTACGAAACTTTACAACAAATGAATAATTGGAAAATATGAAAAAGTTAACGAAAGAATCCGTGTTTGGATTTATAATCAGCGTGCTAACACCCATCGTTTTTTTACCCATAATTGTATTCGTTTTATCTCAATCCAACCGAACTGAATTCTCCTATTTATGGCAACAGGTAGTGGATTCTGCTGAATACCAAAGCCGTTATCTTTCTTTGGGGTTAATTCCAAACCTAGCTTGGTTTTATTTGTTTTTAAACCGAGAAAAATACGCGCATACACGTGGAATTATCTTTGGAATGCTACTTTATGCGCCGTTTATGGTTTATGTGAATTTAATTAGGTAATGATCAAAAAACGCATTTTTATTATTAGCGGTGAAGCTTCCGGGGATTTACATGCAGCTAATTTAGTTCGGGCATGGAAAAAGGAAAGCGAACACCTTGAATTTGAAGCTTGGGGTGGCGATCGACTAATTGCAGAAGGTGTGATTGTCAGGAAACATATCCGCGAATTAGCTTTCATGGGTTTCGCTGAGGTTATTCAAAACTTACCGACTATTCTCCGAAATTTCAAAACATGTAAAGCGCAAATCACTGAATTTAAAGCAGATGTGCTGGTTCTCGTAGATTATCCAGGATTCAATTTGCGAATGGCAAAATGGGCGAAGGCGAAAGAAATCAAAGTGATCTACTATATTTCTCCAACGATTTGGGCATGGAAAGAAAATCGCATTCATCAAATTAAAAGGGATGTCGACCGCATGTACACGATTCTTCCTTTTGAAAAAGCGTTCTACGCCAAGCATGGAATGGAAGTTCAGTATTTCGGACATCCATTATTAGATGAGATTGAACACTTTCATCAACAGGAGCAGGTCGCATTGAGCTTGGATATAGCAAAACCAATCCTAGCGTTACTTCCAGGAAGTCGAAAACAAGAGTTGAGGAAAAAACTACCCTTGATGTTGAAAGCGGCAGAAGCTTTTCAAGATTCCCATCAGGTGGTGATTGCCGGTGCTCCAAATTTACCTACTTCATTCTATCAGCAATTTCAATTAGGGGACAAGGTCAAACTAATTCAAAATAAAACATATCAATTGCTGAGCCAAGCAAATATGGCCTTGGTGACTTCGGGTACAGCAACCTTGGAAACTGCCTTGTTTCGAGTGCCGCAAGTGGTTTGTTATAAAAGTTCTGCTCTCTCATACCGCATTGCAAAAGCATTAGTAAAAATCAAGTTTATTTCCCTGGTGAACTTAATCATGGATAAAGAAGTGGTGCGTGAATTAATTCAACAGGATTGTCAAAGTGATTTGATGATCGATGAATTAAAAAAAATAGTTGATGGACAAGAAGCTAGGATTGTGATGCTGCAAGCATACGATGAATTAATTTCCTTGCTTGGACAAAATGGCTGCAGTGAAAAAATGTCCTTGGATTTAATTCAATATCTGAAGTAAATGCAAGGTTTGTGCCTCCTCATATGCTTATATATATTCACGCAAATTAGCGCACAAAACATTCGTGTAGGCATCTTTTCTGATAAATCTATAAAAGAGATTGAGGGAATAGTTGGGAAAGGAACCTACTTTGTTTTTAAGGATACGCTGCAACTAGCAAAAATTAGATCTGCAGATGTGCTGAAAGCAAGTTATTCTGCTGGACTTATTCGGATCACTGTTAATGGCATTGAAAAGGGGAGGGGAAAGTCCTTTCGGATTATTCAGGACAAGCAAGAAGATTACCTGCAACTGCGATTAATTTCACCAGCAGCAAAGCAACGATCTTATGAAGGTGATTTCGATATTGAAATCAGAAAGGAAACATTGAGTTTAATCAATAATCTAGATATGGAAACGTATTTGGAAGGAGTGGTGGAATCTGAGGGTGGACCAGGGCAAAAATTAAACTTTTACAAGTCCCAAGCGGTGATTAGTCGAACATATGCTATGAAATACTGGAATAAGCATAAAGAAAATGGATATAACCTATGCGACCGCGTTCATTGTCAAGCGTATTTACACCACCGCAGCGCAACGGTTACCATTGATTCTGCAGTACATCAAACGCGTGGACTTATCATGGTGAACGAAGATGGTGATTTATACCCAACGTATTTTCACGCGAATTGCGGTGGACAAACATCTGAACCACATTATGTGTGGAATGAGGAAATACCAAATTTATGTTCATTTAAGGATACTTTTTGTATTCATACTCAACAAGCGACTTGGGAAAAGAAAATCCCCAAGGAACAATGGCTTACGTTTTTAGTGGACAAATACGATTATCCTGTTTGGGATTCAATAAGCTATGAAAGATTAAGTCATTACACGCAGGATCAGCGTGATGCGTTTTACATTCATCCGATATACGGAATACCATTGCGCGATATACGTGAACAGTTTAAATTAAAATCTACTTTTTTCGATGCGGAAATTGTGGGTGAGGAGGTCTTACTGCACGGAAGAGGATTTGGCCATGGAGTCGGCCTTTGTCAAGAAGGGGCAATGAATATGGCAAAAAAAGGATATAACTTTGATCAGATTTTAGGATATTACTACCCGCAAATGAAATTGGTTGATCGAAATTCGCTTATTTATAAGTAATCACAAAAATCTCTTCATCGTCGCGCTTGAAGAATTTCTCTGAACGCGCATAGGCCTCTAAATAATCTGGATTTTTTAATCTTCGTAAGATTTGTTTTGTTTCTTTCAATTGCTTAGACATTTCCATATTTTGCTCGGTAAGCTGATTCATTTTGTGCTGTTGGGAAATCAATGTAAACACATCCCAATCATCTAAAAAAAGAAAGTAAACAATAAAAACAATTCCTGTAAGGATGTATTTATTTTTTAAATAGGCAGGTACTCGAATTTTCATACATCAAATATACACGCATATAAAAAAAGGAAGTGTTGACTCCCTTTTTAGTTTTTAAGATCGAAATGTTCATTTATTCCGTTTCGAAGCTATTGTATTTTTTTTCGTAGTAAGCAATAAAGTCTTTATCATATTCAAACCATTTAGAAACGTGTTTCAATATTTCTCTTGCTTTCGCTGTATTTCCATCACGTTTGATTAAGATTTGTGAACTTAAAATCAAACCCGTTCGAAGTGCATCTTTATCAGCATCCGTAAAATTTTCCAAATCTGTCAATTTCATCAAATTAGGAATTTCAGTTTTCCAGATAAGGTTAGCTGTTTTCGCATCTTTGTTTTGAAAACGAATTGCCGCTTCTATGAATTTAATACCAATTGGATTCTTCGTAATAGTCGAATATTGTTCTGTTGCATCTAGCATTTCGGAAATCATTTCTGCTAGTTTCTCTTTATCTGTATTGGAGTAAAGAACTGGATATCCGTCTTCATCTTCTAAATGATAAATAATGCCATTGTCAAGCAGTTCGCTTTGGAAATTAGTAAGCCACATTTCATGAATAGGCATTTTGAAAATTCCATTTTCATCTTTCTCTATAGCTGTCGCAGTCGCTGTAATTGCCTCATCAAATGGATCGGCAATCACTGGGTCCTTCAAATCTTTGCGGTACATTCCGTAAAATCCTTTTGCTAGGAAAATATAAGGGGTTGGGTCGTTTGCATACTTAGGTTTAACTACATAATCCGAGGCGCGTTTTACCAATTTCACAAAGTTACTATCTGCATGAATTTGTGTTAATTCATCTAAGTTATTAGTAACCGTGATGAAATTGTCGCGATCTTCTGAAACATCGAATTCTTCTTCCTCGACTTCGCCATTTTTCAATTTTTTCGACTTTGAATAAGTTACGGTCAACGAAACGCTATAATTTCCAACTCGTTTAAACTCTACTTCAATGATGTCCGCTTTTTCATCTCCTTTCGTAAATGTCCAATCTTTATCTTTCGTACCGGAAATAGTCCACTCTGTACCTACTTTTTTCGTCCCAG
Organism: Chryseobacterium gleum; assembly: GCA_945860065.1. Taxonomy (GTDB): domain Bacteria; phylum Bacteroidota; class Bacteroidia; order Flavobacteriales_D; family Crocinitomicaceae; genus UBA952. The sequence continues at coordinate 6,319 of CAMAPI010000049.1, forward strand.
CCGGAGTGAAAATGGATTTCATCTCTATACGATTCGTTTTACTTCCCTCATCATCAAGGGTAATGACGCGTTTTGATTCTTTTAATTGCAAGCTTGGTTGAGCAAATAGTTGACTACTCATCCATAGTAGACTGAACAAACCGGTTAACATTATTTTTCTAGAAAACATAAGCGTTGTTTTTTTTATTTGGTGTGTTTTCAATTATTGTGCCGAATTTACAAAAAATTATTCATGACTTTTTATCAGAAGGTTTAATATCTCTTGAGCGGCCTTGGCGATTTTTGTGCCCGGACCATAAATCCCGAATACGCCGGCATTGTATAAATAGTCATAATCTTGCTGAGGAATGACTCCACCAGCAACAACCATGATGTCGGAGCGATTCAGTTTTTTTAACTCTGCAATGACTTCGGGAACTAATGTTTTGTGTCCAGCTGCAAGTGATGAAACCCCCAGAATATGGACATCGTTTTCAACTGCTTGTTTAGCTGCTTCAGCAGGTGTTTGGAATAATGGTCCAATATCAACATCGAAACCGATATCAGCGAAGGAGGTAGCAATAACTTTTGCTCCCCTGTCATGTCCGTCTTGTCCCATTTTAGCAATCATGATTCGCGGTCGTCTTCCTTCTAATTGACTAAAAACTTCCACCAATTCTGTTGCTTTAACAAAATCTTCATCTTTCATAATTTCTTTTGAATAAACACCACTAATGGAGCGAATAACCGCCTTATATCTGCCATAGACTCGTTCCAAGGCATCAGAAATCTCACCTAATGTACAACGTGCTTGCGCTGCTCGAATGGCAATTTCTAATAAATTCCCATTTTCTTCTTTTGCCGCAGTTTCTAATTCTTTTAACAGCATGGAAACAACTGCTTCATCTCTTTTTGATTTTAATTCATTTAATCCTTCAATTTGTGCATCCCTAACCTTTGAATTGTCAATTTCTAGGATATCAAAGTCTGTCTTATCTTCCGTTTGGTAACGGTTGACACCAACAATGATTTCTTGATTGGAATCAATCCGTGCTTGTTTTTTTGCTGCTGCTTCTTCAATTCGCATCTTCGGAATTCCGGTCTCTATTGCCTTAGCCATCCCACCTAATTCCTCCACTTCTTGAATTAATTCCCACGCTTGATTAACTAATTCATTCGTCAGTGATTCGATGTAATAACTACCAGCAGTTGGATCAATAAACGAAGTTATTCCCGTTTCTTGTTGTAGAAAAATTTGTGTGTTACGAGCGATGCGTGCGGAAAAATCGGTTGGTAAGGCAATGGCTTCATCGAGCGCATTTGTATGTAAGGACTGTGTTCCACCTAATGCAGCGGACATCGCCTCAATGCATGTTCTGGCGACATTGTTAAATGGATCTTGTTCGGTCAAGGACCAACCAGAGGTTTGACAGTGCGTTCGTAAGGCCAAGGACTTCGCTGATGATGGATTGAATTCTTTGATCAATTTTGCCCAAAGTAAACGTCCTGCGCGCAATTTCGCAATTTCCACATGGTGATTCATTCCAATTGCCCAGAAGAAACTTAAGCGTGGCGCAAATTCATCAATTTTCAATCCGGTTTTCAATCCGGTACGAACGTATTCAATTCCATCAGCTAAGGTATAGGCTAATTCCAATGCTGCGGTTGCACCTGCTTCATGCATGTGATACCCGGAAATGCTAATCGAATTAAACTTCGGCATGTTTTGCGAAGTGTAAGCGAAAATATCCGCTATGATTCGCATGGAGGGAGTAGGTGGATAAATGTACGTATTTCGCACCATGAACTCCTTCAGGATGTCATTTTGAATGGTTCCACTCAATTGATCTAAGCTGACCTCTTGTTCTATCGCAACCGCAATGTAAAACGCCATTATGGGAAGTACGGCGCCGTTCATGGTCATGGAAACGGACATCTCTCCCAATGGAATTTGATCGAACAAGCGTTTCATGTCCTCGATGGTATCAATAGCCACTCCTGCTTTTCCAACATCTCCCTTCACGCGTTCGTGATCAGAATCGTATCCGCGATGTGTCGCTAAGTCAAATGCTACCGATAATCCTTTTTGTCCAGCGGCTAAATTTCTTCTGTAAAATGCATTTGATTCTTCCGCTGTAGAAAATCCGGCGTATTGACGAATCGTCCAAGGTTTTGATACATACATGGAAGCGTATGGTCCTCCTAAGAATGGCTCAAATCCAGAGCGATATCTGGTATGGTCAATGTTGGCGATATCCGAAGCTGAATAGATTGATTTGACAGTAAAGCCCTCGTTTGTCGAGACTTTACTTGCGTCTACTACCTCCGTTGACTGTCCTGCTTCAAATGCTGGAATTGATTTTAAGTCGATTTTATTCATCTCAATTCAACTTTTCAACGGTTAAATATTCTTTGCCCAAATATTGTGGTAATTCCCCCCAAGATTTAGCTTTGCTTTCATCACTGTTTAAAAAGTAATGGACTCCAATCAATTTGTCTTGTCCTGATTCCCAACGTTCTCTTCGCTGCTTGCGTGTTTTTTCTATGGAATTCATAACCGTTGAAATCATAGATGATTCATCCATATCAGTTAACGTTTGAATCCGCTTCCACGTTTTTTCAATAAATTGATTCGTTAATCCTTCAACAATACGACTACCTTTCATCGGGTCTTGTACCCAGTTAAAATGCGCTTCATCGCTTAATAAATTATAGATATTTAAGGACATGCGTAAGGTGAAATCTGTTTTTCCTTCGTTGGCATATTCGTCCCAGGGATGAATTACTATTCCTTGAATTCCAGCTGCATAGGCGGACATGGCTTCACTAGTTTGACGCAATAAATTGGTGTATGGATCCTTTAAGGATTTATTCATCCATCCAACATGTGCTTGAATTCGGTATTGTGGGTGTTCAATACCGTGAATTGCACTTATTTTATTGATTAAAAAATGCAAGGCCCTGATTTTTGACAATTGAACAAAATACTGAGATCCGATACCAACACTAAACACTAGAGCGGAACGATTTCCTTTCGCTAAACAATGGTTATAAGAACTTAATATTAAACTCAGTTCATCTATTGAATTGGCACCTATTTGCTGTAATTCAAATCCATTGAAATAAGCTTGAGATCCTTCGAGTTGATCTTGAACAAGCACATCATTCAATAAGACAAGGTATTCGAGTTGTTCCGTGCTCAACTGATTTTTTAAAGAATCTAATTGAGAAGATTGTTGAATGACTATTTCTGTTCGAATATAAGCCAATTCAATGTTGTCAAAAACGATGTTCCAGTTAACTTCTTCTTTTTCTATTCGGATAAATAAAGCATTTGCTCCCTGCATAAGGGCCAATAACATACGTCGATTACTTTCCTTTTCTGTTCTAATTCGCTCAAAATGAACATTATTCAATTGTTGACTAATAGAGGGGATATCAATGGGTACGACACGAGTTATTTGTCCCGTTATGCTAAATTCCAAACCTTCAATGGAATCCTTAAAAAGCATGCGCTCCGATTGATCACGCAATTCCTTTTGTATTTGAAGTACCCAATCTTCATTAGCTACGGGTGCAAATGGGTAGTTTAAATTGGACATGTCGGACTGAAATTTCTTTTTTCAAATATACACAGAAGTTTGAATGGAAAGGGGATTAAACGATTAGAATCGACAAGTTAGACGCTATTTCATTCGAAAAATGTATTTTAGAACCTTCAATGTATTTTCTGTGAAACAAATTTTAAGCTTCTTCATTCTTTGCTATTCCTTTTCTGGATGGAGTCAAGGATATATGTCCAACAGCGCTCGAGCGTTATCGATGTCCAACGCAAGTGTTGCGCTAACGGATGTTTGGGCACATGTGAATAATCCAGCGGCTCTCGTTGGACTTAAAAAGCAAAGCATTGGTGTTAGTTATCAAAATCGCTTCAGTGTCAAAGAGATGCAAACACAAGGACTAGTTTATGCCGTTCCTTTTAAAAATATGGTTTTTTCCTTGGGAAGTCAATTATACGGTTATCAACAATACCGTTCCTTGAAAAATGGACTGGGAATAGCCATGGCATTGTCAGATAAAGTTTCCTTGGGTGTTCAATTAAATCATCATTCGATTCGTTTGAATGAGAATTATGGAAACACTTCTGTTTTGACAGGAGAAATGGGATTTTTGGTTCGTTTTACAGAACGAATTCGACTTGGATGTAGTGTATTGAATATCGGCAGAACGCTAATCACCCCGAATTCCAATGAACGTTTTACCACACTTATGCGATTGGGTATGCAATACGTGGTTTCAGATCAGTTATTCATCCTATCCGAATTGGAGAAAAATGTGCTGTATCCGCTTTCTTTTAAAATGGGTGCGGAATACAAACCATCTGCTAAAATTTGTTTTAGAGGTGGATTGTCCACTGCTCCCATTTCTTTCTCTTTTGGTGTGGGAACGGAATTTAAAAGTCGTTTTCAATTGGATCTTGGGACAGCTTACCACCAATTGTTGGGATGGAGTCCTCATGTCAGTTTTCAAGTGGATTTGAACTAAGATGAGATCCTTCGTCCTTTTGCTACTTATGTCCATCGGACTGAACACCTTTGCACAGGATCGGGGAGAAATTATTCAACAACGTATCGAGTTTATTTCCGAACAATTGCAGTCCGAAAATATGGACTTAACCAATGTCATTGAGCAATTAAATTACTACTTCGATCATCCAATCAATCTCAATGAGACAAGTGGAGAGGAATTGGAAGAGTTGTATTTATTGACAGGTGTTCAAATTAATGAACTATTGCTTCATCGAAAAGCATTTGGGAAATTTATTGCCATTTATGAATTGCAAAGTTTGACTTTTTGGGACCTACAAACCATTCAGTTGGTACTGCCGTTTGTCCGGGTGGATGATCGCCTCGATCAGTTGCATATTACCTGGAAAGAAGCAATGAAACAAGGGAAATTTGAGGAGTACTTGCGCTTTCAACCGATGATCGAAAAGAAAGCAGGTTATACGGATGTTAGTGATTCTGTTCGTCAAGCGTCGAATAAATACTACTATGGAAATGGCGACCGCTATTATTCTCGTTTCCGCTATACGTATAAAACAAATATTTCTGTCGGATTCACAACTGAGAAAGATGCTGGCGAACAATTCTTTCGAGGATCGCAAAAACAAGGATTTGATTTTTATTCCGCACATGCCTTTTTCAAAGGTGGAAAGTATTTGAAATCTGCGGTCATTGGTGATTATCAGATTCAGGTGGGACAAGGACTAAATCTCTGGTCAAGTTACGCATTTGGAAAGACAGCAGATTTAACGACGATGAAGCGAACAGCGATTCCAATCCGGGCCTATACTTCGGTGGATGAATCGCGGTTTTTACGCGGTGCCGCTGCGGATTTTGGATACCGAAATTGGTCCATGCTACTTATCGCTTCTAATAAAAAAATGGACGCCGTTTCCTTGTCCGATTCTACATACGATGATTTGGAATTCATTTCCACGATCGATTTAACGGGATTACACCGAACAACCAGTGAGAAAGCAAAAAAGAATGGAATTTCTGAACGCATAGCTGGAGCAAATCTCCGTTATGTCAATGGCGCATTTCGCTGGGGAGCGGCATACATGTACCAAGGATACGATAAACCGTTCAACAAAGCGGTTCAATACTATAATCAATTTGATTTTAGAGGAACATCTTTTTCATCACTGAGCTCAGATTACAGTTATGTCTTCCGGAATGTCAATGTTTTTGGAGAGGTGTCCAAAGTCCTTCGTCCAGATGTCGCAGCCCAAAATGGATGGGCAATGGTTCATGCGGCGATGATGTCATTGGATCCACGTTTTAGTTTTGGACTGCTCTACCGCAATTACCAAAAGGATTATCAAACTTTATACAACGCTGGATTTTCGGAGGGAAGTAACACGCAAAATGAAGAAGGAACCTACGCCGCCTTCAAATGGAAATTGGCTTCTGCATGGTCGATCAATGCTTACGCCGATTTGTTTAAATTTCCGTGGATGAAATATGGAGTTGACGCACCATCCTTCGGACATGAAATCCTGATTCAACCGGTTTACAGACCATCTAAAACCTTTGAAATCTACGGACGTTTTCGTCAACAATTGCGTCAAAAGAATAGCCGAGACAGCGATGGTACAGTAACAGAAATTGAAGATGTTCTTCAACGTAATTACCGTTTAAACATGTCCTGCGTACTCAATGAATTTATCTCCCTCAAAACGAGATTGGAATACGTTACGATTCATCGCGCGAGCAATACACAGGAAAAAGGAATGCTCTTTTCTCAGGACCTGATCTTTAAGCCGAAGAGTAGCCCCCTTGATTTGTCCTTGCGTTTTGCTTTATTTGACACGGATAGCTACGACACGCGCATTTATACCTTCGAAAGTAATGCCTTGTATGTTTTTGCGGTCCCTGCATATTACTACCAAGGAAGTCGAGCATATCTGCTACTTCGTTACAGTTTTTGGCGTTCCTGTGATTTATGGATCAAATATGGTGTGTTTTTATATGAAAACCGAAGTTCAATTAGCTCTGGAGCAGAACAAATCACCGGAAGTCGAAAGTCCGATTTGCTTATCCAGCTTAGGATTTCACTTTAATTTAATTTTTTTTCAAAAAAAACTGATACGTTTTGAAAATTTAAGCGTTATCCCTTTAAGTGAGGACTGCAAGCCTCACGATCTCCAAAAAATAAAACTAGAACTAAAACCAAACCTTATGGCTGTCAACATGGCTTACCATCAGAGTGCATTTCGTCTGGATGAGGAAATGAAACTCGTTGAGCGCGCGAAAGAACATCCGCGTTATTTTGCTCCTTTGTACGAACGTTACCACGAAGCGATTTTTCGCTATGTGTTTAAACGTGTGGATGAAATAGAAAATGCGTATGACATTACATCTTGTGTGTTCATCAAAGCAATGGGAAGTATCCAAAAATATGAAAATAGGGGAGTCCCGTTTTCTTCTTGGTTATTTCGTATTGCTAAAAGCGAATTGTATCAATCTTTCCGCGATAAAAAGGCAAGACGAACTGTGAGCATTGATTCTGTTACCCTAAAACAAGTAATGGATGATTTCACAGATGACAGCAGTGAGGAAAACAGAGCAAAATTATTAAAAGCAATGGGCAAATTAAAAGAAGCTCAACTTCAATTAATTGAAATGCGTTTTTTTGAAAAACGGTCATTTCGTGAAATTGGCGAAATTGTTGGACTTTCTGAGAATAACGCAAAAGTGAAAACCTTTCGCGCTTTATTGAAATTGAAAGAATTATTTTACCAAAAAGAATAACTATGATTAAAATTCTACTGGACAGGGAAGAGCCAAGCTCCGAACAAATTAGACAACGAATGGATTTTGAATCCATCCTTGGTGGTGTGAACTATCAAAAATGGATCATGAATCCTTGGATTTATGTCCTAGGAGGTGTTTTCACGGCATTGATTTGGTTCTAAACTTTGGTACTTTCCCTGCGATGTAGAAATTAGTTTTTACATTTGTATATGTACCAATTGTTTCGTTCGATATTATTCCGTTTTGACGCGGAAAAAGTTCATTATTTTGTTGTTGGACTCTTAAAGATAATCGTGAAATTTCCTCCAAGTAGGTGGATTTTCCGTTCCATGTATCACGTGGAGCATCCGGCTTTAGAACGTGAATTCATTGGACTAAAATTCCCAAATCCAGTAGGATTGGCAGCTGGTTTCGATAAAAACGCGAAATATTTCCATGAAATGGAAAGTTGCGGCTTTGGTTTCATCGAAATCGGAACAGTCACTCCACTCGCACAACCTGGCAACGACCTACCACGTTTGTTTCGCTTAAAAAAAGACGAAGCTATTTTGAATCGCATGGGATTCAATAACGACGGAGTGCAAGAAGCATTGAAGCACTTGAAGGCAAGAAAAAATCGTCAGCTAATCATTGGTGGAAACATTGGAAAGAATAAATGGACACCCAACGAAGAGGCACTGAATGATTACCTGATTTGTTTTGATGCCCTGTTCGATGAGGTTGACTATTTTGCCGTAAATGTTTCTTCACCGAATACACCAAACCTACGTGCGTTACAAGATAAAGCTCCTTTGATGGAATTATTATCCACCTTGCAGCAAAAAAACGAAGCGAAAGCGAAACCCAAACCTATTTTATTGAAAATTGCGCCAGATTTGACGAATGAACAATTGGATGAAATCATCGAGATTGTACAGGAGACAAAAATCGCTGGACTGATCGCGACAAACACGACAATTAGTCGAGAAGGATTGATCACACCGAGTTCGGAAGTGGAAGCAATGGGCGCTGGCGGAGTTTCTGGAAAACCATTAACGCAACGTTCGACCGAAGTGATTCGCTACATTCACACAAAATCAAATGGAAGCATTCCAATGATGGCTGTCGGTGGAATTCACACAGCAGCGGATGCTCTTGAAAAATTAGACGCAGGAGCGACCTTGGTTCAATTGTATTCTGGATTTATCTACGAAGGTCCAGGATTAATCAAAGAAATCAATGAAGCACTGATTAATAAATCACAACATGTCTGAATTGAAAATCGTTGAATGTCCGCGTGATGCTATGCAAGGCATGCATGAATTCGTTCCAACCCCAGCAAAAATTGACTACATCAATCATCTTTTAAACTGTGGATTCGACACCATCGACTTTGGAAGTTTTGTTTCTCCGAAAGCCATTCCGCAAATGCGTGATACAGCCGAAGTCTTGAAGGGATTAAACTTGAATACGTCCTCCAAATTATTGGCGATTGTTGCGAATGAGCGTGGAGCAAACGTTGCGGCATCCTTTGATGAAATTCATTACCTAGGCTACCCATTTTCCATTTCTGAACAATTTCAACAACGAAATA
>CAMAPI010000050.1 GCA_945860065.1 Chryseobacterium gleum
TGCGTTTATCGGATCGCGTTGCATTGTGGTGGAAGGCGTTCGTGTTGGGAAGCAAGCTGTTTTAGGAGCGAATGTTGTTCTAACAAAATCCACCAAAATCATTGACGTTTCAGGACCAGAACCAATCGAACACCGCGGATATGTGCCAGAGCGAAGTGTCGTTATTCCAGGGACATACACAAAAGAATTTCCAGCAGGATCTTACCAAGTTCCATGTGCGTTAATTATTGGTCAACGAAAAGCCTCTACGGATTTAAAGACTTCCTTGAACGATGCTCTACGCGAACATAATGTGGCTGTATAAAACATGAAAAATATACTTCACTTCAGTTTGTTTCTTGGATTGATTGTCATTCTTACTTCCTCCATGAAACAATCCATTCCAACCATTTCTGGACTATGGTCAGAACATTGGATTGATAGTGACGTGGATTATGTCGACACCCTTCGACTTATACAAAAAAATGATTCATTATTGATTTCCTTACACAATTCGCAAGTGGATTGGTTACCTAATTACCACAAGGTAAAATTTGATGGTTCCATTTTAACCTTTCAAATGGATGCGAATAACATCACTAATTTCTTGACCTTTAAATTATCCGATGATCAAAAAAGATTCGAAGGTAAGGTCCACACCTGGAGAGGTGAAATTCGAAAAATTTACCTAGTCAGATTGCCTAGCTAAACTATTAATTCGATATCATCGTTTTATTTATTTCCTAGTATTTGCGTAATTCACAGATTAACAAATACTTAATGTGTTATTCAATTTTAAATTCCTGCTTTTCGCAATTAGATTTATGATCTAAAACCAATTGCTATGGAATTCACCGATATCACCGATCAAATTCACGTCAAGGATATTACCAAGGCGGGTTTCAACGAATCCTGGATAAAAACGAACAAACCGGTTCTTATTAAAGGACTTCTCGATCAAACTCCAGCGAGTAAATGGGACCTCAATTTTTTAGAAAAAGAAATTGGGCATTTCATGGTGAACGTATTCAGTAGACAGCACAAAAATAGAACGGCTTATTTGCGTGGCGACCATTCCGTTTCGATGAATCACATGCTTCAGTTGATTCGTGAAAACAAACCCTCAGACCTGAGAATGTTTGTCAACCCGATACTCAGTAAAAACAAGAAATTAGCGAAAGAAATTCCTTGTCCAGATTTTTTTACCTGTTCATTTCAGTTACCCAACATGATGTTTCTTGGTGGAAAAGGAACTGTGGTTCCGCTTCATTATGATTTTATGTACGACGATGGACTATTACTACAACTTTTTGGGCGAAAAGAAATCATTCTTGTTGAACCTAAACAATCACATCTACTTTACCGAATTCCCTTCAATTCAACATCCATGGTGAACCTATTTAACGTAAAATTAACTGATTACCCAGCTTTGAAAGAGTTGAAAGCATATCGGCTTATATTGGATCATGGCGACACGCTATTTATTCCATCTGCATATTGGCACCAAATGATTTATACCGATGCAAGTTTATCTATTGGATTTAGAAAATGGCATCGAAATCCCCTAGTTACGTTTAAAACCGGATTAGTACGCTTGACGCAGATTCCCTTTGATAAAAGCCTAAGTTTGATTTTTGGGAAATCTTGGTTCAACTGGAAAGTAAATCGATCCAAACGCTTCGGGAAATCACATTAAGTAGTAAGTATTTCTTCGTTTAATGATTTTCGTCATTTTTTTCAGCCATCCCATTTACTTACCTTTGCATTATTCAATTATTTAATTCAACATAGCATGCAACTGTGGAATACATTAAATAAGGAGGAATTAGAAACGCATTTGCGTGAAGTGGGACATCAATTTATTACGATTTCCTTCTACCAATATGCGCAAATTGAAAATCCTCACTTATTCAGAGATCACTTATTCTTAATGTGGTCGAAATTGGAAGTCGTAGGAAGAACCTATGTCGCTCACGAAGGAATCAATGCGCAAATCGCTGTTCCTACAGAGAAACTAAGTCAGTTTCGAGAAGAATTGTACGGAATAGACTTTTTGAATGAGGTACGTTTTAATTTCTCTGTGGATGATTCCGAAGCCGAATTCTCCTTTTTGAAGTTAAAAATCAAAGTGCGCGACAAAATTCTTGCCGACGGACTAGAAGACAAGACATTTGATGTGACCAATAAAGGAAAGCACTTGAATGCCCAAGAATTCAATGAATTAACAGAAAAGCCAGACACCATTCTTATTGATTTTCGCAATCACTACGAATCTGAAGTAGGACATTTTAAAGGTGCCATCCTTCCAGATGTGGATACATTTAGAGAGTCACTTCCGTATATCGAGGAGACGTATTTGAAAGGAAACGAGGACAAAAACATCGTCATGTATTGTACTGGTGGTGTTCGTTGCGAAAAAGCATCCGCATGGTTCAAACACCGTGGATTCCCAAACGTCCATCAACTAGAAGGCGGCATCATTAAATATGCCAATGATGCAAAAGAACAGGGAATTGAAAATAAATTCATTGGTAAAAACTTTGTATTTGATGAACGACGAGGTGAACGCATATCAGATGACATTATTTCGGTGTGTCATCAATGTGGAGATCCAGCCGACACGCATACCAATTGTGTGAACGATGCCTGCCATTTGCTCTTTATTCAATGTGAATCTTGTAAGGAAAAAATGGAAGACTGTTGCTCAGATGATTGCTTGAAAACCATTCATTTACCGGAAGATGTCCAGTGTGAATTGCGCAAAGGGAAAGAGAACAGTAATCGAATTTTCAAAAAAGGTCGATCAAATAAACTTCCATTTAAACACAAACCTGAAAAACCCTTATCTTTGATTGAACTTTCAATCAGAGAAAACAAGTGATTTTAGCAATTAACTGGACCGTTGACTCGGAAATTATAGATGGATGGCGAACGCCTAACCTCTATGGATTATTATTTGTGACTGGACTCATACTCGGTTATTTCGTAGTAAAACGCATGTTCAAAAAAGAGCAAATAAGTGACGAATTACTCGATAAACTCGTTTGGTTCATGATTCCAGCTACGGTAATTGGAGCGAGACTTGGACATGTTTTTTTCTATGGCCCATTGTTTGATACCGTTCAAAACGGAGTAGTTGTTGACCGTGGGTATCTTTCTCATCCGGCGGATATTTTCAAAATCTGGGAAGGTGGTTTAGCCAGTCATGGTGCAGCCATTGTTATACTCCTCTCCCTCTGGTATTATTCTCAAAAAGTATTAAAGCGTCCATATTTGTGGATGCTCGACCGAATTTCTGCTCCCGTAGCGATTGGCGCCACGTTTATTCGACTGGGAAATTTAGTGAATCATGAAATGGTTGGAGATCCAACAACTGTTCCCTGGGCATTTAAATTTCAAAACTATTGGAATGACCAGCTGCATATGTACGATCCGACACCTAGACATCCAGCCCAACTATACGAAGCAATATGTTACTTATTCGCCTTTTTCATTCTGCTCTTTTTATATTGGAAAAAAGAAAAGTACAAACAACAAGGATTTATTTTCGGTACGTTTTTGATTCTGATTTTTGGATCCCGATTCTTCATTGAATTCATGAAAATTGGTCAAACAGCAAGGGACTTTGAATGGACCATAAATACTGGGCAACTTTTAAGTATTCCCTTTGTTTTAGTGGGGGTGTTTTTAATTTATCGATCAGCAAAACCAAGTAAAATAGAACAATAATAACAGCATCTTTTACGGATAAGATGGCTGAAAACACGAATTATTCATTAGAAAAAAAATTCACTTAGTGTAAACATGACAATTTGTAATTATATTCAAATTCATTCTTATATTTGTGACCGAAAATAACGGACGTATTATGCCAGTAAAAGCTACAACGAGCACAACAAAAGCAAGCCCTGCTGCAAAATCTGTTGGAAAACCAAAGTTTTCCAAAGAAATGTACATCAAATGGTACAAGGACATGTTATTAATTCGTCGCTTCGAAGAAAAAACAGGTCAGTTGTATATACAACAAAAATTTGGTGGCTTCTGTCACTTATACATTGGACAAGAAGCTATTGTTGCAGGTACAGCTAGCGCTTGTCGACCGGACGATAAACACATGACTGCTTACCGTGATCACGGACATCCAATTGCACTTGGAACGGATCCACGTGTATTGATGGCGGAACTTTACGGAAGATCTACGGGTTGTTCTAAAGGAAAAGGTGGATCCATGCACTTCTTTGATAAAGAGAAAAACTTTATGGGTGGACACGGAATCGTAGGTGCACAAATCGCTATGGGAGCTGGTGTTGCGTTCGCTGAACAATACAACGGTACAGATAACGTAGCAGTCGTGTCTATGGGTGACGGAGCAGTTCGACAAGGAGCGCTTCACGAAACCTTTAATATGGCGATGAACTGGAAACTTCCAGTGATTTTCATCATTGAAAACAATAACTACGCGATGGGAACATCAGTAGAACGCACCACAAACGTTACAGACCTATCGAAAATTGGACTGTCTTACGAAATGCCAGCCAAAGTGGTAAACGGAATGCGCCCAGAAAGCGTTCATGAAGCAGTTGAAGAAGCATGTATCCGTGCGCGTCGCGGAGATGGGCCAACACTTTTGGACATTCGTACGTATCGTTACAAAGGACACTCCATGTCCGATCCACAAAAATACCGAACAAAAGACGAGATAGCAGAATGGATGCAACAAGATCCAATCCAACATTGTTTACAAACAATTCAGGACAATAAGTGGTTAAATGAGCAAGAAATTGAGGATATTTCAGCTTGGGTAAAAAAGGAAGTGGAAGAATCAGTTGAATTTGCTGAAAATTCTCCATATCCAGAAGCACATGAGTTGTACGAGGACGTATACATGCAAACTGATTATCCGTATATCAAAGAATATTAAAAACTTAAACTAAAGAATCCATGGCTGAAATCGTTTACATGCCGAAATTGAGTGATACAATGACCGAAGGTGTTGTTGCAATTTGGAATAAAAATGTGGGTGATGCCGTAAAAGCTGGTGAAGTACTAGCTGAAATTGAAACGGACAAAGCCACCATGGAATTCGAATCATTTTACGATGGTGTGTTATTGCACATCGGTGTGGAAACTGGAAATGCTGCACCCGTAAATAGTGTTTTAGCGATTATTGGTCAAGTTGGAGAAGATATTTCTGCTCTTCTAACAATCACACCAAGTGCTATTGTCGAAGCACCGAAAACAGAAACACCTGCTCCGAGTCCGGCAACTGTAGTGGCTGCTCCGAGTCCGGCGCCTGTTTCTGCTCCAATTGCAGTTGCGTCAAACAATACAAGTGGACGCGTGTTCGCTTCACCATTAGCAAAAAAATTAGCGAGCGAAAAAGGAATTGACATTCATTCAGTCGCTGGTACAGGTGAAAGTGGACGCATCGTGAAACGCGATGTTGATCATTACACACCATATACGCCTGCGGAGCGTTCATTTAATACAGCGCCTTCTGGCGTTGAATCTTTTACAGATGAACCAGTGAGTCAAATGCGTAAAACCATTGCACGTCGCTTAGCGGAAAGCAAATTTACAGCTCCTCACTTTTACTTGACAATGGACATCAACATGGATCAAGCGATTGCGTCGAGAAAAGCATTAAACAGCATGGACGGAGTGAAAGTTTCGTTCAACGATTTAGTTGTGAAAGCTGTTGCCATGGCATTGAAACAAAATCCAGGTGTAAACAGTTCTTGGATGGGTGAATTCATTCGTCGCAACCAACACGTAAACATTGGAGTCGCTGTTGCTGTAGAAGATGGCTTACTCGTTCCGGTAATTCGATTTGCGGATACCAAAGGACTGGTTCAAATTTCTGCGGAAGTGCGTGAATTCGCTCAAAAAGCAAAAGACAAAAAATTACAACCAAGCGATTGGGAAGGAAATACCTTTACGATTTCAAACCTTGGTATGTTCGGAATTGAATCATTTACAGCGATTGTAAATCCACCGGATAGCTGTATTCTAGCAATCGGAGGAATCAAAGAAGTTCCTGTCGTAAAAAACGGACAAATTGTTCCAGGAAATGTGATGAAAGTAACGCTTTCTTGTGATCACCGTGTAGTAGATGGTGCAACTGGATCAGGATTCCTTCAAACGTTTAAAACGTACATGGAGAATCCAGCAGCGATGTTGTTATAAGGATCTCTTAATAATCTTTTCCAATCGAGTGCATGTCATTGTGGTTTTCCTCAATTTGATCCTTCACTTTTTGAATTCCTTTCGTTAGAATCCGTATCTCTTGAGTTGCGTACTTCGCTAACCAAAACCAACTATTGTCCTCGTGATCAATAGCGAGTGACATGTGATACAGCATTTCAAACTTGTTATTCAATAGCCATTCTTGTGCTTTGATGTTTCCCTCTGCCCCATTGATCATGGCCATTAAATGAGCATATCCATTTTCGATTAACCAATTTCGGGCTTCATCTTTCAATAAAATGGCGAATGTAGCCATGTACAATTCTGGATAACCATTGTCCCGCAACCAATGCTGAAGATCCTTATTTCCTTCGACAGCTTTGGTCCAAGCGATAATGACCAAGGATGGATAATTAATATCATGCAAGGGAGCTGCCACAATCTGCGCTGAAGATTTCACACTTTCCTTTTTCCCTGAACCGAATAACTTTCTCAACATACGCTTATCTTAGAAAAACCAAAGTGCTACAAAGATAGCTGTAATGACACATATTAAATCAACAAGCAACATCGTTCCTAGAGCATAGCGCGTATTACGAACATTGATGGATCCAAAATAAACCGCAATGACATAAAACGTCGTTTCTGCACTGCATTGAAAAATACTACTGAGACGACCAGCTAACGAGTCTGGACCGAAATTATTCATGGCATCCAACATGAATCCACGCGATCCACTAGAGCTAAATGGTCTTAACAAAGCAACAGGTAAGGAATCAGTAATTTCTTTGGAAACGCCAATGAAATGAAATCCTGTGGCAATCCAATTACTGATGATTTCGAATAAACCGCTGTTTCGGAATAGCGAAATCGCCGCTAACATACCAAGCACGTATGGAAAAATCGCCACACCCGTGTTGATTCCACTTTTCGCTCCTACGACGAAAGAGTCAAAAACAGTGGTTTCTTTTTCTTGAAACTTTTTTTCCTGAATAAAGGCAAAAATTAAAGTAGCAACAATAATCCCCAGAAGAAGTACGCTTGAGAAATTACTTGAAAAGAAGTTTTTACCAATTAAATCTAAGCTATTGACATACATTAATAGACCGATAATCGCGGCAATAATAGCTGTCAATGCGATCAATAGTGTCGCACTTCTAAACTGAATACGTTGTCGAATACCAACAATAAAGAATGCTGCCAAGGTTCCAATAAGAGAGGTCACAATACACGGCAACATCACGTCTGCTGGATTAGCAGCATTCGCAGCAGCACGGTAACCTATTATGGATGTTGGAATTAAGGTCAGTCCAGCCGCATGCAAACACAAAAACATAATTTGCGCATCCGAAGCACGCTCTTTATCTGGATTGATCTCTTGTAAACTCTGCATGGCTTTCAATCCAAACGGCGTCGCCGCAGAATCGAGTCCTAAAAAGTTTGCGGAGAAGTTTAAGGTCATGTAGGAAATGGACTCATGATTTTTCGGGACAGAGGGAAACACTTTTACGAAGAATGGACTCAATCGTCTTGCCAATCGTTCTGTAGCGCCTGAGTCAATCAACAATTGCATGATTCCACAGAAAAACGCCAGGTATGCCATCAAGGGCAAGATCAGGTCAAATAAACTGGACTTGCACGTTTCTAAAAGTCCATCCGCTTTTTGCGTTCCTTGAAACACTTGAACGGTTTGATTTTTCAACACATAAGTCGTGTCGCTATCATTTGGGTTGACGTTATACACCAAGGTTCCCTCAGGTGCGGAACTTAATTTCGCTTGAAATCCTTTTGAACAATCTTTTAGGTAGCGTTCACCTGTTAAAATTGGACTTTCCTTTTTGCCATTTAATACATATTCAATCGAATAAGAATTGGACAAGAATAGTCCAGCAAAGACAAATAATACGGAGCTAATGAATATGATTAGCCAAAATCTACTTAATACCATAAAACGAATATCCACATTTTTCCGGCTTCTCATGACAATCAAAGTGAAAAAGAATTAACACACGTTATTGAATTACGTGAAAAAGAACAAAATCAAGCGCTGCATATGGATAGTGTGTACCTTTGTCCAAACAATCGCATACGAATGAAAAAAGTCTTACATACCTCCCAAAGTCGCGGACATGCCAATCATGGTTGGCTGAATGCAAAGCATTCCTTTAGTTTCGCGCAATGGTACCATCCAGAACGAATAAACTTTGGCGCATTACGCGTGTTAAACGACGATATTGTTGCGCCATCCATGGGATTTGGAAAGCATCCACATGACAACATGGAAATCATCACAATTCCCTTGCGTGGATC
The DNA here is from genome assembly GCA_945860065.1 of Chryseobacterium gleum. GTDB lineage: Bacteria > Bacteroidota > Bacteroidia > Flavobacteriales_D > Crocinitomicaceae > UBA952. The sequence goes on from CAMAPI010000050.1 coordinate 8,476, forward strand.
CTTGCGTCACCAGGACAGTATGGGATTCAGTGAAGTGGTAAAAGCGGGAGAAGTACAAGTGATGTCCGCCGGAACTGGAATTTTTCACAGTGAAATGAATGCGAGTCAAGAGGAAGAAATCAACCTTTTCCAACTATGGATTTTCCCAAAGAAACAAGGAGTCACACCTCGTTATGAGCAAAAATCGTACGACTTGAAGGATTCAGAAAATCGCTTCTTGCAATTGGTTTCACCTCATGCGGATCAAGAAGGAGTTTGGATTCATCAAAATGCATGGATTCATCTGGTAAGCATGGAAGAAAACACTTCCCTGACCTACGAGATCAAAGGTGAAGGAAATGGTGCATACTTCATGAACATCGATGGAGAATTTGACATTGAAGAAGAACGATTAAACGAACGGGATGCCATTGGCATATGGGATACAAAAGAAATCGTCCTTCAGAATAAACAAAAAGGACAAATGCTAGTTATAGAAGTACCAATGATATTTTGATATGACACAAATAATAGCCGATTTAAACTGGAGATACGCAACCAAGCAATACGACGCAACAAAAAAATTAACGAATGAGCAATTGGATGTGATTAAGGACTCTTTGCGCCTTGTGCCATCTTCATATGGAATTCAACCGCTTAAATTTATTTTCGTTGCAAGTCCGGCATTGAGGGAACAGATCAAAGAAATTGCCTTTAATCAAGGACAAGTTGTTGACGCCTCTCACCTCTTAATTATTTGCTCGTACAAAACCATCGACGAGTCTTACTTAGATGCACACGTCGATTTAGTTACTGAAACACGAAATACTCCTACTGAAAGAGTTGCTGGATTCAGCGAATTTTTAAAGAAAAATATCTTGAAAATGCCCGATACTGTCGTGGAACCATGGAATGTTCACCAAGCATACATCGCACTCGGTCAATTAATGCATACCTGTGCTAGTTTGCGCGTAGATGCTACACCGATGGAAGGATTTAATGCGAAAAAACTCGACGAATTATTAGGACTGGGTGATCAAAACTTAAAAAGTGTTTTATTGTGCCCAATTGGCTTTCGTTCAACTGAAGACAGCTACCAACACTTGGCTAAAGTTCGAAAAACCAAAGAAACCCTATTTCAGACACTATAGCTTATTCACATTGTCACGTGGATAAAAAAGCTTGATTTTATTGGGGTTTTTAACACTTCACGTCCCTGCTTTTACTTATATTTGGGAATGATGAATTTCTCCAAGCGCCATATCTCAATGTTATGTACCTTTCTACTAAGTGGATTTCTGCTGCATGGACAAGTGAAAATGAGTGCGAGTAGCCGCATAGACTTAGCAACAATTCACCATCATTTAATGGTCGAAAAAGGCCTTATTCATCCTGATATTTTAGCTCGCTACCCAATTTATCAGATTAACGGAAGTTACTATTTATCTTTTCTAGGTAAAATTTCGGAAGGATTCAATCGCTCTGATTTAATCAAAAGAGGATTCATTGTTGGGAGTCCAATCGCAAATTTGGTGAGCATCAAAGTTCCGCTAAATAAAACGAGTCAGCTTGCAACGATCAAAGGACTTACATATTTAGAAATTGCTACTAAAATACACAACTCCTTAGATAAAGCAATTGTCGACATACATGCGGACAGTGTCCACCAAGGAATTGGATTACCGCAAGGGTATTCAGGTAAGGATGTGTACATTGGCGTAACGGATTGGGGATTTGACTACACTTCTCCCGTGTTTTACGACACAGCCATGCAACAATCACGCATCGTGGCGGCTTGGGATCAATACAAAACGAGCGGTCCGCATCCACAGGGATTTGCGTATGGCACAGAATACACGACACAAGGTGAGTTGCTTGCCGCTGGAAGTGACACATCAAATATCTATTCGTATGCGACACACGGAACACATGTTTCTTGTATTGCAGGCGGTGGTGGAGCAGGAACACCTTATAAGGGCGTGGCATTCGATGCCAACTTTTTGTTTGTGACTTTTTTAGTCGATGAAGCGGCGGTTCTCGATGCGTGGGAATGGATGTACCAAAAAGCGCAGGCGGACGGAAAACGTTTGGTCATCAACATGTCCTGGGGACTTTATCACTTCGGAACACTGGATGGAACGTCTATTTTAAGTCAAGCAATCACTGCCTATACGGATTTAGGCGTTGTATTCGCTAATTCCGGAGGAAATAATGGAAATGTCAATTTTCACATTAAGAAATCCTTTAATCAAGATCAGTTTAAATCGAGAATTGAATTCTATTCTTACTCGGCGAATGCAAACATGTGGGGACAAAGTATTCATGCGTGGGGTGAAGCGGGGAATTCTTTTGAGAACGGATTACTGATTACCAATAACGCTGGAAACACCTTGGTTGAAAGTCCATTTTACAATACAGCAACAGTAACAAATTACATTGATTCCTTTTTAGTTACTGGTGTGGACACCATTTGGTTTAACATTACTGCGGATGCAGCTCATCCTTTGAATGGTCGACCACAAATGCGTTTGCGTGTAAAGAACACCAATACTTCATTGCGCGTGTTACTAAAATCCAAAGCAGAAACGGGAACAGTTCATTATTGGAATGTGACCGAACTTTCGAACGACGTTGGAAATTGGGGAATGCCCTTTTCTTTTTCTTACGGTGGTTCCATTGCAGGTGATAACCAAAACGGAATCAGTGAACCTTCTTGTTCCGAAGATGTCATCAGTGTCGCTGCCTATGCCACACAGTATTTGAGTGGAAGTGGGAATCCTGTTGGTGGTGGAATTGCCTCTTTCTCTTCTGTTGGTCCACGTTACGATGGACAAATGAAACCAGATATTGCAGCGCCCGGAGTTGCGATTATTTCTGCAATGTCCTCGTTTACAGATGCGACTTTCTCCTCCGTGGACAATGTCACTTTCAACAACAAAACCTATCACTTCGCTAAAATGTCGGGAACATCGATGGCTTCACCAATGGTAGCCGGAGTTTCCGCATTGATCCTAGAAGCGAATCCGTACTTATCAGCGAGACAAGTGAAAGAAATCATCATACTGACGGCTCGAGAAGATAACTTAACGGGAAACATTCCAGCAGAGGGAAGTCCGATTTGGGGAGCAGGAAAAATCAATGCCTACGCTGCGGTGAAATTAGCTTTACAGACTTTAGGATTTGAAAAAGTGCCGCACGAAATCGATTGGAATGTCTATCCAAATCCTGTGATGAACGAATTGCATTTCACGATTGTTGAACTTCCCAAAACGGTAGACATCATCGATATGGAAGGAGGCATCTACGAAAAGAACATCTACGATGGAAAAATCTATGTTTCTGACCTTCCAGCGGGAACGTACTTCATTCGCTTGATTATCGACGGCAAAGTACAGCAAGAACGTTTTATCAAGCAATAAATGGACATTCGTCTCGCAACCGCACTCGAATTACCGATTCTTGAATCCTTGGCGCGTGAGATTTGGCCGCATACCTACGCTGACATCATCACGAAAGAACAAATGGACTTTATGTTGAACTGGATGTATTCCACGGAAACACTCATCACGCAACAACAAGCCGGACACGAATTTTACATTCTACAAGAGGATTCCACGGACATTGGTTTTCTTGCCATCGAACAAGAAGGCGACGAATTAAAAGTCAACAAAGTGTACGTCCTGCCAACAGCCCAAGGACTTGGCGCAGGTAAAAAACTCATGGACAAAGCCATCGAACGCGCAAAAGCAAAAGATTGTTCCTATATTTTTCTACAAGTGAATCGCGCCAATAAAGCGAAGTACTTTTACGACAAACTAGGTTTCAACATCCGAAAAGAAGAGAAATTCGACATTGGACATGGCTTTTTCATGGATGATTATGTGATGGAATTGAAAGTTGAATCGGCCCTTTAGTCCTAATTACATTTTCCTTATCTTCGTTACCTAAATCTGACCTATGCTGAAAATCGACATGCACTCTCATATCATTCCGAAGAATTTACCGAATTGGACGGAGAAATTTGGCTACGGAAAATTCATTTACTTGAATCACAATGAGGACCGAAGTGCAGACATGATGCAAGGTGGACAGTTTTTTAGACGCATCAAAGAAAATTGTTGGGACGAAGACTTACGTTTGGGGGAATACGAGCAATTTCAGACACAAACACAAGTGGTTTGTACGATTCCCGTGCTTTTTTCCTATTGGGCAGAACCGAAACACGGACTGGAATTATCCGAGTATTTGAATGACCACATTGCCGAATTGGTGGCGAAATATCCGAAAAACTACATCGGACTGGCAACGATTCCGATGCAGGACACCGAATTAGCGATCAAAGAACTGGAGCGCGCCAAAGCGATTGGACACGTCGGTATTCAAATTGGATCCAACATCAACGACGAGAATTTAAGTGAAGAACGTTTCTTCCCGATTTTCGAAGCGTGTGAACGTCTCGGAATGGCGGTGATGATTCACCCATGGCAAATGATGGGATTTGACAGCATGAAAAAGTATTGGCTACCTTGGTTAGTGGGAATGCCTGCAGAAACGTCTCGCGCGGCTTGTTCGATGATTTTCGGTGGTGTTTTGGAGCGCTTGCCAAACTTACGTGTGTGTTTCTCCCATGCCGGTGGGTCTTTTCTTCCCACATTAGGCCGCATCGAACATGGATTCAATTGTCGTCCCGATTTAGTGGCGATTGACAATGAAGTAAATCCTCGTGATTACGTTGGTGAATTCTGGGTGGATTGCATTACGCACGACATCGATGCCTTGAAGTACATTTTGAAGATGCAAGGATCCATGCGTGTTTGCCTGGGTTCAGATTATCCGTTCCCTCTGGGAGATTTGGAAATCGGTAAATTCATCGAAGAAAGTGATTTATCCACGCAGGACAAAGAAAACATCTTTTCCAATTCCACATTGGAATGGTTGAATTTAGATAAATCGCTGTTTCTTTAGTCGATTTTATATTCCAAACGCATTGTGATGTTTGCCGTTTTGCGGCGAGAGGATGTATTAAAACTTCCACCCCACGAATAATCCTCGGAAGAATTCTCCGCTGTAATCTGAAACACACCCATGTCAGCTGTTTTTAGTCCACCAAGTGAACCACCAGCGTTTTCAGCAATTTTCTGTGCACGGTTGTACGCATCCTTCGTAGCTTCTTCAATCATCTTGATTTTCAACTCAGCTAATTTCGTGTAGTAATACTCTGGTGCATTGGAATTCAACTCGATACCCGCATCGATTAACTGCGATACTTCACGCGAGGTTTTCTCCACCGTATCCACTTTTTTAGACCGGACTTTTAAACTTTGCGTCAAATTGTATCCCGTAAAATACGAACCGGTTTCATTTCCATCGCCGTCATATTCCGTGTGGAACATCTTTTGGATATCCGCTGCTTCGAAAACGATTTCATCTTCCGAGATTCCTTTGGACATCAAATAAGACTTGACACGTTTCACGTCATTATTCAAATCCGCATACGCTTGCTTCAATTCCATGTTGTTGCGGGAAAAATTCGCACGCCAAACGATTAAATCCGAGTCAAAGGACTGTTCCCCCAAACCAGTCACGCTAATCACAGGATCTGGTTTTCCTTTGGATAGGTACGAGTGTCCTAAAATGTATCCGGTTACGATCACCGCAAAAGCGATCATGATGGTTGCTGCGTGTGTTTTAAAGAAGTTCATGCCTGATAAGTTTAGATAAATGTATGCATTCGAAATTAATCCACAAATAGCAGAACCATTTCTTTTGAAACTTGTTACAGCATCATGGAAACGAAAAACTATTTCATCGTTGGTGCATCTTCCGGAATTGGACTGGAACTAGCGCTTGCATTGCATGCCGAAGGACATCAAGTTTACGGTACATATTTCACCAAAGAACACGCGGATCTTCCGGCTGGAATCCATTACCAGCAATTGGATGTCCGCTCAGAGTCCTTGGACTTTGCCTTCCTACCCGAACGTTTAGAAGGAATCGTTTATTGTCCCGGCGCCATTTCACTGAAGCCATTCGCACGCATTTCCCCAGCACAATTCAAAGACGACTTTGACTTACAAGTTTTGGGTGCTATCAAATGTATTCAAGGAAACGTGGCAAGACTAAAAGCGGGATCCACACCATCCATTTTACTTTTCAGTTCGATTGCTGCGAGTCAAGGATTGAATTTCCACACGCAGGTTTCCGTTTCGAAAGCAGCCCTGGAAGGACTCACCAAATCGCTAGCAGCAGAATTAGCGCCAAGCATTCGTGTGAATTGCATTGCGCCATCGCTTACCGATACACCTTTGGCACAAAATCTCTTGAATTCCGATCAGAAGAAAGAAGCAAACGGATTGCGTCACCCGATGAAACGCGTGGGAACACAGTTTTAC
>CAMAPI010000051.1 GCA_945860065.1 Chryseobacterium gleum
GTGTAAACACGAACACACACACCTTTACGTTGTGGACATGAATCAAGCGCAGCAGACTTACTTTTCTTCACCACCGCAGTTCTTCCTTTGCGAACTAACTGTTGAATAGTTGGCATAAAATACTCTTGTTTTAAAATAAATAATAACCCTCAAACGTACTTTGAGGGGTGCAAAGATACCTATTTATTTTTAATTTACAAGAGCTTATTCAAAAAAGATGAAGTTTTTTAACAAAAAAATGTGTGTTAAAACATATCCAAGATGTAACTTGTTCTACCCAATCTATTTAGTTGAAATAAAAAAAGCATCCGAAGATGCTTTTTAACTCATTTCAATCGTAAAATTAACGGTAAAGCGTTGCTTTAACTGCTTTGATTAAACGATCGACATTTGGAAGTGCTTCTTCAATTAGTGTTGGCGAAAATGCAAAAGGGGTATCTGTTTGTGTAACACGTTGTACCGGTGCGTCTAAGTAATCGAAAGCGTAGCGTTGTAGGTGATAAGCAATTTCAGAGGAGATAGACGCTAGCGGCCAAGATTCTTCTAAAACTACACATCGGTTCGTTTTTTTAATCGATTCAACAACTGTTCCATAATCTAAGGGACGAATCGTTCTTAAATCGATGATTTCAACATGTATATTGTCCTTTGCTAATACATCAGCAGCTTCTTCAGCTACCTTGATGATTTTACCAAATGTTACAATTGTAACGTCTGCACCTTTGCGCACAACATTTGCGACACCTATTGGAATGATGTATTCTCCTTCGGGAACTTCTCCTTTTTCACCGTACATTTTTTCAGACTCTAAGAAAACAACTGGGTCGTTATCTCTAATCGCTGCTTTCAATAATCCTTTCGCATCAGCTGGATTCGAAGGTGTAATTACTTTCAATCCTGGTACGTGTGCGTAAAACGCTTCGAAACTTTGTGAGTGAGTAGCGCCTAATTGTCCAGCTGTACCGTTTCCTCCACGGAAAACAATCGGACAGGAATATTGTCCACCGGACATCTGCAACATCTTTGCTGCCGAGTTAATGATTTGATCCGCTGCAAGAATAGCGAAATTCCAAGTCATGAATTCGACTATTGGACGTAAACCATTCATAGATGCACCTACGGCAATACCTGCAAAACCTAGTTCTGCAATCGGAGTGTCAATCACTCTTTTTGGACCGAATTCATCCAACATTCCTTGAGAAACCTTGTATGCTCCGTTGTATTCAGCAACTTCTTCACCAAGTAAAAACACACGTTCGTCACGACGCATTTCTTCCGACATTGCTTCTCTTAAGGCTTCTCGTAATTGTAATGTTTTCATAGTTCAAAAATTTCGAATTGCAAAAGTATAAAAACCAGCTAATTCGCACGTTATTTTAAGCCACTTTTAATGTGGCAATTTTGGATTTCGAGAATTTTTCTTCAGCGTAATTGATGTTTACATCAAGCTTTTTAACAGCTGAAGAAGGAATGTCAAACATCGCATCGGTTAGAATCGCTTCGCAAATGGACCTAAGTCCGCGCGCGCCAAGTTGAAATTCATTGGCTTTTTTCACCATGAAGTCAAGTACATCGTTGTCGATACTTAATTTAACACCATCTAATTCAAATAGACGTTTGTATTGTTTGATTAATGCGTTTTTGGGCTCCGTAAGTATACGTTTTAGGTCAGCGTCAGACAAGGGCTCCAAATAAGTCAAAACAGGAAATCGTCCAATTAATTCCGGTATTAATCCAAAAGTACGGATGTCACTTGGCGTGATATATTTTAACAACGAATCTTTTTCAATGGTTTGTTCCGCATCTGAGGAGAAACCAATTGTTTGACGATTCACGCGACTCGCGATTAATTTTTCAATGCCATCAAATGCGCCGCCACAAATAAACAAAATGTTTTTCGTGTCGATTTGAATCATTTTTTGCTCCGGATGTTTTCTTCCTCCTTGAGGCGGAACGTTCACCATTGCACCTTCTAATAATTTTAAAAGCGCTTGTTGCACTCCTTCTCCTGAAACATCTCTAGTAATGGATGGATTATCGTTTTTACGTGCGATTTTATCAATCTCATCAATAAAAACAATGCCCATTTGTGCACTTTCCACATTGAAATCTGCCGCTTGAAGTAGGCGAGAGAGGATACTCTCCACGTCTTCTCCAACATATCCCGCCTCCGTTAAAACGGTTGCATCGGCAATACAAAATGGCACATTTAATAATTTAGCAATAGATTTCGCCAATAAGGTTTTACCTGTTCCAGTTCTACCGACCAAGATGACATTGGACTTTTCAATTTCCACGTCATCACCCGTTGACTTGTATGCGAGTCGTTTAAAGTGATTATAGACGGCAACTGAAAGGAATTTTTTCGCTTCATTTTGACCGATCACGTATTCGTCCAGATGAGCTTTTATTTCTTGTGGTTTTAAAAGGTTCACTTTCACCAACTCCAATTGCTCTTCCTTTACTTTTTCGGATAATTCTTCTTGCACAATTTTATTTGCCTGTGAAGCACAGTTGTCACATATGTGACCTGAAATCCCGGCGATTAGGATTCCTACTGCAGCTCTTTCAGAACCACAAAACGAACAAACAGCATCTTTTTTACCCATTTTTATTTCGGATTACGAAGCAAAACTTCATCCACCATTCCATATGCTTTCGCTTCATCTGAAGTCATCCAATAGTCGCGGTCTGAATCTGCCCAAACTTTTTCATAATCTTGTTTGGAGTGATGAGCGATGATATCGTACAATTCTTTCTTTAACTTTTGAATTTCTCGAGCAGTAATTTCGATATCGGATGCTTGTCCTTGTGCACCACCTAAAGGTTGGTGAATCATCACGCGTGAATGCTTCAGCGCACTTCTTTTTCCTTCAGCTCCAGCACAAAGCAAAACTGCTCCCATAGAAGCTGCCATTCCTGTACAAATTGTAGCGACATCCGGACGAATATATTGCATCGTGTCATAAATCCCTAGTCCGGCATAAACAGATCCACCTGGAGAATTTAAATAGATTTGGATGTCTTTTTTTGCATCTACGGACTCTAAGAACAATAATTGCGCATTGATAATGTTTGCGACTTGATCATTGATTCCTGTTCCAAGAAAAATGATTCGGTCCATCATTAATCGCGAAAATACGTCCATTTGGGTCATGTTCATTGGACGTTCTTCAATGATGTATGGTGTTAAGGAAGACTCAATATAGTGATCGACCACCATGCTGTTTAGTCCAATATGTTTTGTTGCATATTTGCGGAATTCGTTGCTATCCATTATTTTAATTTTAGGTGACAAAGTTACGTAAATTCGTGAAGAACGAATAGAAATGTGGAGCAAAAAAAAATCCCGATTTCTCGGGATTTTAAATTAGCTAAAAAAGAAATTATTTTACGAGATTTGTAAACGTCGCTTCTGAAGAAATTTTCAAGAATTCTCTATCTTTCCCTGCTTTGTCTTTCAAGGCAGCATTTTTAGAAATAGCTATTTTCAAATGTGAAACAACCGCGTCCACTCCTTCGTTTGAACGAGCTGCAATAATCGCTTTCAAGTAAGCTGTTTCAGCTGTCTCTGTTAATCCGGATAATGTTTTCTTAGCAGCATCATTTTTACCAGCTAATAGCTGAGCCAATGCTTTGTTGTAGCTATTCTCAGAGAAGTTTCCATCTGCAGCTGAATATTTACCATCCATGATGTTTAAGATTCCTTGGTTGTAGTTTGCCGCTGTTTTTTGAGCCGCATCACCTTTCGCCTCAAATGCTGATTTCGCTTGAGCAATTAATTTTTTAGCATTTGAACGGTTGCCATCTAAGATAGCGCTAGCTGCCAAGTTGTTTTTAGAAATACCATTGTCTTTCAATGAACTTGCTTTCTCGAATGCTGATTTAGCTTCTGTTGTTCTATTCAATTGAAAAGTTGCAGCACCTAAGTTGGTATGTGTGCGGTAATCTGAACCAAAGTTGGACGATGCCACACCATAAATTCTTGATTTTTCGTTCAAATCGGTGGTTAATTTATTTGCAGTGAACAATAATTCCTCTACAGATAGGGAGTTTGGATTGTTGCTTGCTGCTGCTTTTAATTCTTCATCTGTTAAACCAAATTCTGTGTATTTCACAACAATCATTGCACGACGGATTTTAGGGAACACATCCTTTTCTAATTCGCTATATGACTTCCCAAGGTTAATCATTTCTTTTTCGCGTTGCTCTAAGTCTTTCGTCATCTCTAATATACGAACAAACAAGTTTTTGTCTGCTTCTGCAATCGTTGTGGATGCTGCTAGTTGAGTTTTAAATCCTTCAAAATCCTCACCGTACTTGTTCAATTTGTACATGTTCGTATCTGTATAGGCAATTAAATTTGCTTTTTTCATTAAAGAAATCATCGCTGTTCTTGTCGTTGACGTGCGATCATATGAAAGGTTATCATTTTTGGAAACCTCTCCATCAGGTGATGCATAACCATTGATTTCAATCGCATTGATTTTTATTTTTGGATTTGTCTGAGCTGCTTGAATCCACGCCACTAAAGCTGTAATGTCCGCATCTTTCGATTCTGTTGCTCGCACATCAGACTTTCCTTTCTCGAAGTTAACTGTAGCATCAGAAGACTTTTCAAACTGGCGAACCAAGGCGTCTTCTTCATAAAGCACTTTGAACGTATTATTCACCAAATATGGAGTGATAATAGTTGCGTCAGCGATTTTAGTCTCTGGTAAAACATCTTTCTCTTTCGTTTGCTTGAAGATTTTTCCAGTAATGACTAAGTCAGCTGCTTCCATTTCTGGTAAGTAAGGAATCGTTTGTTCAAACGTAGCCGTTCCGCCATTTTTGAAATTAATCGTTGTCCCGTTTTCTGTTACTTTTTCACCATTCACGTACCAAGTACCAATCGCATACGAACCTAGTTTTGGTGTGATTTCTGCTTTCGCTTTTTTCTTGATTCCTTTAGCTGGAACAGTTACAGTTATAGCGATTTTTACACTGTCAGCATGCATTTCAAGTGGATTCTGATTCACTGAATACGTTACATCCTTCACTAAATCACATGATGCCAAAAACATCATTCCTGAACCTAAAAAGCACAAATTGCTCAAACGAAATAATTTCATATCTTGTTTTTTATTTTTTACAAATGTATAAAACATTTTATAACTAAGAAAATAAACAGTTTAGCTATTTACGAATTGCCAAAAAGGGTCATTTTCCTTAACGATTTCTACTAGTGGAATCATCACGAATTCACGACTTTTAAAGTGTGGGTGAGGAATCCACAGTGTTTTCGTTTGTATGGAATCAACATTGAAGAAAATGATATCTAAATCAATACAACGATCTTCATAGCCTCCGACTGATTTGACGCGTCCCAACTGTCGTTCAATTTCTTGTAATTTTACAAGTTGTTCAAAAGGAGATAGAACGGTGTAGCAAGTGATACATGCATTCATATATAGATTTTCAGAATCATAGCCCCATGCTTTGGATTCATGAAAGGAAGAAACAAATTCTATTTCCCCAACTGATTTTTCTATCTCCTGAATGGCTTGATTTAGGTATTGAATTTTGTCCCCAAGATTCGATCCTAAAGAAATCAAGGTCCGATTTAATGTTATTTTTTCCATTCGAAATGTTGCACTAATTCCAATAAGTCTTTCTTCAAGTACTCCAGAGTTGGACGCAGCGAATCATAATTTGGACGACAGTTCAATAGTACTTCTGCCCGAACAAAATGAGTGCAGGAATCGGTTAAGTAAAATTGAAAATTTGTTGCAACATTTCCTTTCAATTCGAAAAACGTCCCAAAAACCCGTTTTTTTGGTTGAATGATTTGCTCAAAATTGATTTTATCTGCTTTGATTTTGTGTTCATCTACCTTATCGTTGGCAAAATTAATTATTTCCGCTAAGGAGTCCTTACTTGCTAATTTCAAGTAGTACATGAATAATTTACCGTTCAATGGTCCTAGATCGATTTCTTGCACGCAATAATTAGATTGAGGCTGTTCCGTCGCAGATGGAAAATAGAGATTGGATAGTTTCATCGAATATGGACAGTCACTTTTAAAGTAGCGGTAGCTATGTTCGGGTAAATTCATCCGCAAGTAGGTCGACGGTTTAGGAACTGGTTGGTCATCAGAACAGCCTGATAAAACAAAAAACACTAGCAGAACCTTTACAATCAATCGTGGATTCATGGAAGTTTGATTTTTATGGTTTTCATTCTTTTTTTGTCGGATGATTCGACAATAAATTTGACCTTATCGATGAATATAAACTCATTGTTTTTCAAGATCCTTCCTGCTTGTTCGAGTACAAGTCCACCAATGGTCTCCGCTTCACCTTTCACCTCCTCAAAGGCATCTTGATATGTTTCGCCGATTACTTTATAAAAGTCATTCAAGGATGTTCTTCCTTCGAAAATAATGGTGTGATCGTCTAATTTCGTGTAGGCAATCTCATGGTCATCGAATTCATCCGTAATATCTCCTACTATTTCTTCCAAAATATCTTCCAATGTCACAATGCCGCTTGCCCCACCATACTCATCGACAACAATGGCCATGTGCATACGCATACTTCTGAATTCTTGAAGTAAGTCGTTTATTTTTTTATTTTCCGGAATAAAGAAAGGTTTTCGAATAACCGTTTTCCAGTCAAAATCAGTCCCTGCATTTAAGTGCGGCAATAAGTCTTTGATATAAAGGATTCCAACAATATTATCCGGTGATTCTTCAAAAATAGGTATTCGAGAATATCCAGCTTCCAATACGGTTTGCATGACTTCTTCAAAACTAGATTCGGCATCAATGGCTTCCACCTCTATCCTTGGAGACATAATCTGGCAAGCTTCCGTTTTTCCGAATTTGACAATTCCTTCTAATATCTTGTGGTCCTCTTCTGAACTGGAATCTTCCTTTGTTAAGGCGAGTGCTTGTTCCAATTCATCTTGATTCACTTTGACTGAAGACTTGGTGCGTTTTTGAATGAAACTGGTGCCTTTAACCAGCGCAATTTTAAGCCAAGAAACAGGGGGGATTGAGCCCAATAAATAGAGTGGGTAGGACATCCATCGCACTACACTCATGGTATTTCGAGCCGCAAATATTTTTGGAACAACTTCACCTAGCAGAAGGATCAAAAAGGTGATTCCCACAACTTCTAAAAGGAAACGTTTGAGTTCACTTCCTGCTTCCGGTGGATAAACGTCGTTTAAGGTAAACGTAGAGAGAATAACGATTCCTACATTCGCAAAGTTATTGGTGATTAAGATCGTGGCTAATAATTCCTTTGGTTTTCCAAGTAAGCTCAAAATCAATTTGGAACGTGTGCTATTTTCCTTTTTTAGGTCATCGTTGTCAGATGGACGCAAGGAGAAGAAAGCGCTTTCAGAACCGGACATGAGTGCAGAAACTAAAAGCAAAAGTGCGATACAGACAAGATAGATTACAGTTGTGGAATCAAATCCACTTGGTAAGGATTTCGTTAAACTGATAAAACTGGGAGGCTCGATTAGGCTCATGGTTAAAAAGGTAAAGAATCTTCAATGTTGTTTTCTAAACCGCTTATTGGTGAAGGATTAGCGGGCTTTCCTTCTTGGGAATATGGTGCATTGTTTCGTTCGGCTTGGTCATTCCGGGTAAGAATTGTTAAGTCATCACCTACGACCTCAGTAGCATAACGGGAATTCCCTTCCTTGTCTTGCCATGAGCGTTTTTTCAATTTCCCTTCAATGTAAACCTTCGTTCCTTTACGGATATATTTCTCTGCAATTTCAGCTAATCCACGCCATAAAACGATGTCGTGCCAATCTGTAATTTCTTTTCGTTCTCCTGTTTGTTTATCGTTGTAAATTTCTGATGTAGCAAGGGGAAATGAAGCAACCACCGAGCCGTTTTCTAAACGTCGAACTTCGGGATCTTTTCCTAGATTTCCAATTAAAATGACCTTATTGACACTTCCATTCATGAATACAAATCTAAAGATTTATGGTATCAATGATAGTTATTTTTTTTTAAACGAGCGTTTTTTAGCTGGTTTAGCTGCATCCGTTTTAGAAATCTCGATGCATTCCTCAAAACTTAACTTTTCCGCTTCCGTTCCTTTCGGTAGTTTAAAATTGTCTTTTCCGATTTTCAAATATGGACCATAACGTCCGTTGAGCAATTGAACATCTGGATTCTCATCGAAACTTTTAATCAAACGGTTTGCTTCAACTTGAAGTTTTTCAAGGTATATTTCTAGTGATCGTTCGTAGGTTATTGACATCGGATCTTCTCCTTTCGGTATCGACGCGAAAATCTCCCCAACTTGAACATATGGACCGAAACGTCCGTTGTTCACTTTCATATCCTGATCTTCGTATTGTCCGACCACTCTTGGTAATTGAAACAATTTTAATGCGTCCTCAAGGGAAATGTTTCCGATGGATTGATTCTGTTGCAAAGATGCAAAAAGGGCTTTTTCACCATCTACTTTTTCATCGCCAATTTGAACCATAGGTCCAAATTTACCAATGCGTACAATGATTTTTCTACCACTTTCAGGATGAACTCCCAATTCGCGTTCGCCTGTCGCTCTTTCACTATGTTCAAGTGTATTTTCAACAACGGTATGGAAAGGCTTGTAAAAGTTCTCCATCATGTCTGTCCATTCCAATCTTCCTTGAGCAATTTCATCGAATTCCGCTTCAACTTTCGCTGTAAATTGGTAATCCATGATTTGATCAAAATGTTCTTTTAGGTAATCCGTTACCACGATGCCGATATCCGTAGGGAAAAGTTTGTTTCGATCTTTCCCTGTCGTTTCAGACTTCTCTTCTTTCGAAATTTCTCCCTTCGCTAAGGTAAGTAAACAATAGTTTCTGATTTCTCCTTCGCGTTCTTGTTTTTCAACATACGTGCGCTTTTGAATGGTCGAAATAGTTGGTGCGTACGTAGATGGACGTCCAATTCCTAACTCTTCTAATTTTTTCACCAAAGATGCTTCTACGTAGCGAGATGGCGGTCGAGTAAATCGTTCAACGGCTGTACAAATAGAAAGATCTAAGGATTCCTTCACTGCTACTTTCGGTAATAATCCTTCTGCTTCTTCGTCTTGGTCGTCATCAATACTGGACTCCATATATACTTTTAAGAATCCGTCGAAAACAATGACTTCGCCTTTCGCTGTAAAATAATCACTCGTTGGTAATCCACCAATTTTAACAGTTGTACGTTCAAGTTTAGCATGCGCCATCTGGCTGGCAATGGATCGTTTCCAAATTAATTCGTATAGTCTTGTTTCGTCTCGTTCGGAATCAATGCTTGTTTTTCCAAATTCTGTTGGACGAATCGCCTCATGGGCTTCTTGTGCACCAGCGCTTTTAGTGGTGTATTTTGTCGGTTTGGAATA
Source organism: Chryseobacterium gleum (assembly GCA_945860065.1). Lineage (GTDB taxonomy): Bacteria > Bacteroidota > Bacteroidia > Flavobacteriales_D > Crocinitomicaceae > UBA952. The sequence goes on from CAMAPI010000051.1 coordinate 9,393, forward strand.
TGAATCGCCGTAGAATGATTCGATGGCTGCTTTCGCTCCATTCACCGCTGTTTCGGATAGATTCACGGAATCTGTTCTCATGTAAGTGATGTGTCCAGATTCGTATAAGCGTTGTGCGACACTCATCGTTTTGGTAACAGAAAATCCAAGTTTTAAACTAGCTTCCTGCTGTAATGTAGATGTCGTAAAAGGAGCAGCCGGTGATTTAGTACTCGGTTTTTGTTGCACATCTTCTACGAAAAAAGACGTTTTCTTACACAATTCTAAAAATTCTTGTGCTTCTTTTTCTTGGTCCAAATGTCGGTTCAATTCTGCTTTTAACATTCCATTATTCGCTCCGAAATTTCCATTTACACGAAAGAATGGATTGATGTTGAATGCTTCGATTTCTCGTTCACGATCAACGATAAGTCGAACGGCAACGGATTGAACGCGTCCAGCAGAAAGACTTGGGCGAATTTTTTTCCAAAGTACAGGAGAAAGCTCAAATCCAACGATGCGATCTAAAACACGTCGTGCTTGTTGTGCATCTACCAATTCTTTATTGATTTTACGTGGATGTTCAATCGCTTTCAACACCGCTGTTTTCGTTATTTCATTGAACGTAATTCGGTGTGTATCTTTTTTCGATAAATCTAATGTTTCAAATAAATGCCATGAAATAGCTTCTCCTTCACGGTCTTCGTCGGTCGCTAGCCATACAGTCTCAGCTGCTTTTGCTAACTTTTTGAGTTCAGCTACGACCTGTTTCTTATCGGCGCTGACCTCATAAAGCGGATTGAAATGATTGTCTATTTCAATAGCTAAGCCCTTCTTTGTCAGGTCTCTTACGTGACCAAAACTTGACTTCACAATGAAGTCTTTTCCAAGATATGATTCAATGGTCTTTGCCTTTGCAGGGGACTCAACGATAACCAGATTTTTAGCCATAAGGAGAATTTTGAGGACAAATGTATATGGAAAACACCGCAAATAACAACTTGTTCACCGCAATTTTTTTATTCCCTTTTCCTTTAACCTATGGTTAAGAAAAATAATCCAATAAAAAAAAATTGATGAATGAATTTTAGTATGTCAATTTGTCATGCCGTTTTATTTGTCGTAAATTTGCCTCCTATTAACGGAGAAGAAATGGAATTTGAAAATAAAGTAATTGACGAATCAATTCAAGGAACAGCTATCGAATTACAAAATCAAGGTGTAGAAGGAAAGAAAAAACTATACTTGGAAAGTTATGGTTGTCAAATGAATTTTTCTGACAGTGAGGTTGTTGCATCCATTCTGTCTCAAGATGGATATGAAACAACACGCAACATGGATGAAGCTGATGTAATTCTTCTAAACACGTGCTCCATCCGCGAAAATGCAGAACAACGCGTGCGCAATCGTTTAACAGAATTTAAGATAAAAAAAGAAAATAATCCGGATTTAGTGGTTGGAATCCTTGGTTGTATGGCCGAGCGATTGAAGAAAAATTTACTGGAAGAAGAAAAATTAGTGGACCTTGTGGCTGGACCCGATGCATACCGTGACTTACCCAATTTAATTGAAGAAGTTGGAACTGGACAAAGAGCGGTGAATGTATTATTGTCACGAGATGAAACATACGCGGACATTTCTCCTGTTCGACTTGATCAAGGTGGAATCGCTGCTTTCGTGACCATTATGCGTGGCTGCGATAACATGTGTTCTTTCTGTGTGGTGCCTTTTACCCGTGGCAGGGAACGCTCTCGTGATCCATTTACCATCGTTGAGGAATGCAAAGATCTTGTTGCTCGTGGATACCGCGAAGTAACTTTACTTGGACAAAATGTTGATTCGTATCGGTGGAACATAAGCTCCAAAGGCGAAGTAAAAAATCCAGAAGAACCGACAACGAACTTTGCGCAATTGATGGAAATGGTGGCTTTGGTTTCTCCCGAGTTACGTGTTCGATTTAGCACCTCGCATCCAAAAGACATGACGAACGATGTCCTCGAAACTATGGCGAAATACGAAAATATTTGTCCATACATTCATTTGCCAGTTCAATCAGGAAACACAGACGTACTTTACCGTATGAACCGCGGATACTCGCGCGAATGGTACATGGAACGCATTGAATCGATCAAGCAAATGATCCCGAATTGTGCGATATCAACCGATGTCATTACAGGTTTCTGTGGTGAAACGGAAGAAGAACATCAAGAAACATTATCCTTAATGGATTTAGTGGAATACGATTTTGCCTACATGTTCAAGTATTCGGAACGTCCTAAAACCTTAGCTGAACGTAGATTCGAAGACGATATTCCAGAAGAAGTAAAAGGACGTCGTTTGAATGAAATTATCGAAAAACAATTAGCCCATTCCTTAAAATCCAATCAGAAACAAATCGGAACTATTCAAAAAGTACTTATCGAAGGAACTTCCAAGCGTTCGGAAGAACATTTATGTGGGAGAACAGGAAGGAATTCAATGGTTGTCTTTCCAAAAGAGATATATCAAAAAGCACAATATGTCATGGTTCGAATCGACAGCTGTACCTCGGCTACGCTCATGGGAGAAGTCATTTCAGCATGTTAAACTAAGATAAGATGAATATTCAACAAGTAAAACAGCGCTTCGGTATTATTGGAAACTCCCCGATGCTGAATCGTGCCTTAGAAGTAGCAATGCAAGTTGCCCCAACGGATATTTCCGTGCTTGTTACGGGGGAAAGTGGAACAGGAAAAGAAATTATCCCACAAGTTATTCATCAATTAAGTTCGCGCAAACATGGTGAATACATTGCGGTAAACTGCGGTGCTATTCCAGAGGGAACTATTGACTCTGAACTTTTTGGACACGAAAAAGGATCATTTACAGGAGCGAGCGGTAGTCGTCAAGGTTATTTCGAAGTAGCGAATGGAGGAACTATTTTTTTAGATGAGGTTGCGGAATTACCCATGCAAACACAAGTGCGTTTGCTACGTGTGTTGGAAACAGGCGAATTTATTCGTGTGGGTTCATCAAAGGTGATTAAAACCAATGTTCGCGTTGTTGCTGCGACCAACGAAAACATGCAGCAGGCGATACATTCTGGAAAATTTCGCGAGGATTTGTTCTATCGTTTGAGCACCGTTCCTATACAATTACCGGCATTGAAAAACAGGCAAGAGGACGTGCATTTGTTGTTTCGTAAATTCGCTAATGACTTTGCCGAAAAGTACCGAATGCCTGCAATAAAATTGTCCGAGGAGGCGGTAATCTTACTGCAAAATTATCCTTGGCCGGGAAACATTCGTCAATTGAAAAATTTAGTGGAGCAATTATCTGTAATTGAAACAGCACGCGATATTGACGATGTAATGCTCGCTTCTTACCTGCAACCAATAGCGGGAAAGTCGAGTTTTTTAGTCAAAAACGACCAAACGAAAGAGTCCATTTCTGAACGAGAGTTGATGTATAAGTTTCTTTTTGACATGAAAAAAGACTTAACAGAATTAAAGAAATTGGTTCTGGAGGTTATCAATAATGGTCAATCTTTCAATCTAAATCAAGATCAAACAGCAGTTGTCAATCGGATTTATCAAGATGTATACGAAGATGCTCCAAGTGCAACACGTATGCTTCCTGCCGGCTCTGCGAATGAAACACATACAAATTACCCCATTATCCCAGAAACATTTGAAATACACGAAGAAATTGAAGAATCCTTATCTTTGGAAGATCGTGAAAAGGAATTGATTCATAAAGCCTTAGAAAAACACCGTGGCAAACGAAAGTATGCCGCACTTGAATTAGGGATTTCTGAACGTACACTTTATCGAAAAATAAAAGAATACCAACTCGGAGAATAAATGAAATATGTTCTGTTCATTTTAGTGGCAATTGGATTAAGTGCTTGCTGGCCGAGTAGTTTTTCTTTCAGAGATACCGGTGGTATGCCAGAGGAATGGAACACCTTTACCCTAAAAACATTAACGCTTGAAGCTGCTACTTGTCCTTTGAGTTTTGCAGCAATATTGTCGGAGAATTTGAAGGACGGTGTCCAGAATAACACATCACTCTTATTGAACACAACCTTTGGAAAAGGGGAAGTGAACATGGAGGGTAAAATCACACAATATTTAGTAACGCCTCTTGCGGTACAGGGAAATAACAATGCATCTCAAAATCGCTTATCGATGACATTGGTTATGACCATCAATATTACGAAGCCCAAAGAGGAGCAATGGACGATGACTAGTTCACG
>CAMAPI010000052.1 GCA_945860065.1 Chryseobacterium gleum
TGACAGTCATAAAAAAGTGGCAGAAATGCTTCGCCTAGATTGGAACGAAGCCTTACTTCTCCCGATAAAAGTATATAGTTCAAACGACCTAATTGCTGAAGCGACTCAATCCTATACCTTGCGCATTGTTCACCAAGGTAAAAGATACCAAGGAACGACCTACTTACCTACTCCAACGCCATTAGAATCACTCTATTGGAAATCTGAAATAGGAAATAACCAATATGGCTATTCCTGGGCAAAATTGAGTGATCCCGCTCAGCAATTTGATGCCTATAAGTGGGAAGTTAAACGCGTGAATATGTTTAACGGTGCTCCAATCGACGATATTTACAAAAGAGGCTTTGGTGGATTTTTCTCTGATCAATTCTTTGATGGTCAAACCATCGAATTTTACTATGAAAATCCATTAAAGCGCAAGGACACCTCGCACCTCAAAGCATATAAACGTTATTACCGTCTGGGGGACTCTGTCGTCGTGAAATTTTCAAAAATGGATCAACAAGTATATTCTTTCTACGACAAAAAATACGCACAACTCAATTCCGCTTCTAGTCCATTTTCGACCCCTGTGAATGTTCCAACAAACATACCCGGACTTCTTGGTGTGTGGGCTGGATTCTCTCCGTGTTATGATACGCTGTATTGCGTGGAATAATTACATCCACTTGGATAAGAACTTGTAATACTCCGCTCTTAAACCCGCAAAGTTCTTTTCAAAATAAGCGATGAAGTCCGCCTCAGCCGCGTGGCTTTCCACTTTTCGGTGGTCAACGGCTACTGGATTCGCATTCACTTCCTTTACTAATCCACTTTCATTCACCTTTATCGAATGAGCTAATTCGTTGATGTTGTTTCGTTGAACAATGAATTGATTTTGATAATGCTCCACGTCCTTCAAAAATTCCGGCGCATTATTTTTACTTGTTACTTCTTCCAATCGTTCTTTAAGAATATTGATTTCTTCCTTATAAAAATCGAGTCTTTTTAACCAATCTTGATTTTCCAAATGCTGATCGATGATATTTGCTTTTGTTGTCATGAGTTTTGTTTTTTACAAAGTTCCGTATGTTTTCAACATAAAAACATGACGCTTATCAACGATTCAACTGATTTCTACACATGAAAATATCGGAAAAACGGCTTATTTTGATGTATCTTTGCACAAAAATTAAGCTATGTCAGAAAAAGCCGTTCGTGTTCGTTTTGCACCTTCACCAACTGGACCATTACACATGGGTGGTGTGCGTACCGCATTATACAATTACCTTTTTGCTAAAAAACACAATGGAACCTTTTTGATTCGTGTAGAAGACACCGATCAAACACGTTTCGTTCCGGGTGCACAAGATTACATCATGGATGCACTAAGCTGGTGTGGAATCATGCCGACTGAAGGTCCAGGTTTAGGTGGTGATTTTGGTCCTTACGTTCAGTCCGAGCGCAAAGAAATGTACTTTCCATATGCCCAACAATTAGTTTCAGCTGACAAAGCATATTATGCCTTTGATACCGCAGAAGAATTAGACAATATGCGTGAACAAGCGAAGACAATGGGGATGCCTAACTGGCAATACAACAGCGTTACACGTACTTCCTTAAGAAACTCCTTAACCTTGCCACAGACGGAGGTAGAAAAACTGTTGGCGGAGGGATTTCCCTATGTCATTCGCATGAAGATGCCGCGCAATAGAGACATTCGTTTTCACGATTTAATTCGTGGTTGGGTTGTCGTAAATACAAATAACTTAGACGATAAAGTCTTGTTCAAAAGCGACGGAATGCCAACGTATCACTTGGCAAACATCGTGGATGATCATACCATGGAAATTAGCCATGTCATCCGCGGAGAAGAATGGTTGCCTTCTGCCCCACTTCATGTGATGTTGTATGAAGCATTTGGCTGGGACTGTCCTGAATTTGCACATTTGCCGTTGTTATTACGTCCGGATGGAAATGGAAAACTTTCCAAACGAGATGGAGACCGTCTTGGATTCCCGGTGTTTCCAACGAACTGGACAACCGCTGAAGGAGAATTGTATTCAGGATACCGTGAGAAAGGATATTTACCCGAAGCATTCATCAATATGTTAGCATTACTTGGTTGGAATCCAGGTACGACGCAGGAAATTTTCACCTTGGAAGAATTATGTGAAGCATTTTCCCTCGAACGTGTTTCAAAAGCTGGAGCGAAATTCGATGCGGAAAAAACAAAATGGTTCCAGCAACACTATTTGAGGTCTTTAAGTAACGAAACCATCGCTGCTCAACTACTTTCCACCGATGGAGTCGATCTGCCACTGAATCGATTGGCACAAATTTGTGGGTTGATGAAAGAACGTGCGACATTTGCTCAAGATATCTTGACAGAAGGAGCATACTTATTCAATCGTCCAACAGAATTTGATAAAGAAACGATTTTGAAAAAATGGAAGGATGAAACAACAAGTTACATTGAAGAATGGAGTGCCATCGTTGCTAATATTTCATCATTCACTGCGGAAGAAATTGAAAAATCTTTTAAATCCTTCCTAGAAGCAAAACAAGTTGGAATTGGAGCTGTATTATTGCCCTACCGACTTTGTTTAACCGGAGTAGGCGCTGGACCAGGTATGTTTGATATCTCCGCATTCCTAGGAAAAGAAGAAGTATTGGCTAGACTTGAAGCAGGATTAATACGCATTCAACACATACGCGATGAAGCAAGTCATTGAAGTTAATGGAATTCAATTGTATGCACACCATGGCTGTCTGCCTGAAGAAGCACTCATTGGTGGACATTACGTGGTGGACATTGCTGTATTGACCGATTTTCAGTCAGCTGCGGAAACAGACGAACTGGATCAAACAGTGGATTATGTTGCCATCAATCAAATAGTGAAAGAGGAAATGGCGATTCGATCCAAATTGATTGAACATGTCGGTGAGCGCATAAACTTACGCATCCGTAAAGAACTTCAAGGAATACATCAATTGCGCGTGAAAATCACCAAATTAACACCTCCAATCAATGGTGATGTTAAACATGTGGCCATCATTATTAGTGATTTGGAAGTGTATTGAAAAAAGAAACGAGTTTTTCGATCGCTCTTGCCCGGTGACTGAATTGATTTTTTTCACTCAAGGACATTTCTGCAAAACTTCGGGATTCTCCTTCTGGAATAAAAATAGAGTCATAACCGAATCCTTCTGAACCCGTTTTAACATCCGCAATATGACCACGGACAATCCCTTCAAATTGATGCTGCTTTCCCTCCCAAAATAAGGTAATCACCGTTTTGAATTGCGCCGAACGATCTGATACTATTTCTAATTCCGTCAGGACTTTATCCATGTTGGCATTCGAATCGCGTTGTTCTCCAGCATATCGTGCCGAATGCACACCTGGACGACCATCTAAGGCAAAAATCTCCAGTCCTGTGTCATCTGCAAAGCAATTTTGTTCAAATTTCTCCTCGACAAATCGTGCTTTAAATTGAGAGTTTCCTTCAATCGTTGCTTCATTTTCCGGAATTTCCTCTAAATATTGGATATCTGATAAGGTCTTGATTTCAATCCAAGAAGGAAGAATACTTTGTATTTCAGTTGCTTTGTGGGCGTTGTGGCTGGCAAAAATGAGTTTCATTTGTTAAAAATAAGAAATGTATCCAATGTGTATTTTTCCCGCATTCAATTGCAAGGGATTATTAAATTCAGCCCCAAGTGCATATGCCAATCGGAAGATTCCCAAATTTGTTCCGGTAGAAATACCAAAACCAAATCCATATGGATGGTCATTTAGGTATTGAAGCGTTGTGTTTTCATAAAAAGCTTGATTGTAAAAAGCAAAGACAGAAGAGTTCTTATCCAATAAAAACCGGTATTCCAGCGTTACGACGGCTTTTGTGGTGGCGAAGATGCTTTCCTCATTAAATCCTCTAAAGGAATTGGTTCCACCAAAGCGATACAGTTCATTTTGATAAATATTTGGCGCGTGATAGGAATCGAATTGAACGTGACTTCGAAAAGTCATTCGTCGGGCAATCGGATAAAAATATTCAATTGTTGCCTGTGCTTTCCAGATAGATTCTGCATTTTGCCCAGATTTACGCTCACCTAATTGTCCCTCTAAAAATACCGAAAATCCATCTCTAGGATTTGGGAAATAATCTAATTTTCTGCGATAAAGAACGAGTCCATAGCTATTGGTTTTGAAGCTAGCAAGTTTTGAAAAAATGGGATTTGCATTTGTTGTGGAGATTACGGAAGAATTGACAAAATAGTAGTTAGCGCGCAATTGCCATCCATTTTGAAATTGAAATTGAATACCCAATGTCGATTTCACCTCTAGAAAACTAGAGTCGCGCTTATACAATTGGAAATCTCCAATCACTCCAAAAGGAGACTTAAATAAATAAGGAACCATTAAACTACTTTGTATGGCTTGTGTTTTGGCTTGCATGCTTTTCCAAGCAAGCTGAAAAGATTCATTGTGTTTTACCGAGTTGATTAATTTCAATTGCAAATCACCAGTGAATGTCAAATCGTTGGTTTGTGGGTTGGGTTGAAATCCAACGATTCCCTGTGCTGAACTCGCCTTAATGCGTTCTAAATACACAAAAAGCTCGGCTCCTTTATCCGTAAATAGCACTTCGCATCTTTTCTTTAAACTGAAAATACCCGACTGAGAAACACGTTTTTCAATGGAATTAAATACGGATTCATTGTACTCATCTTGTAATTGAATACCGATGATACTTTGTAGGGTATTTAATGAGATGGACAAGTCATTCTTCATGTGAATTTCACTCCAAACATAATGTGGCCCAAGATCCAAAACGAGTTGCGCAATAATATCTTGTTTGTTTACCTCCACTTTTTCCAAATAAATGCGACAAAATGGATATCCTTGATTTAAAAATTCTTCGAGTATTTGATTCATAAACCGAACATACGATGTAGGATTCAAGCGTTGTGTTTCTTTTTGAAGGATACGATCCGTAGGAAAAATCGCTTTAAGGATTTTTTTGGTAGGCTCGTCAAGCATTAACATCAAGCCTGCAAACTGAGTGCCTAAGTCAACCAATACAGAATCACATTCCGGTGAACTTGATTTCCTTTGAAAATCACAAAGAAAAAACCCCTTCTCCATGCATTGACTTCGAATCAATTGAACCGTTTTATCTACTTGACTTGAAGCATGTTCTTCTAACAATTTCGACACAGAAGCAGGAAAGGAAGTTAGTGATTTTTGAAAAAAAACGATTTTTTTTTGTCCTAGAAATAAAAAGGGCAAAAACACTAGGAAACACAGAGAAAATAATTGTTTTTTCACAGGGATAAAAATCGAAACTTATGAGGATATAACTCCTCTTTTTTGAAAAAATTGTAACTTTATAAAATGTGACCCGTTAGACAATTCACAAACAACAAAACAAACAACAATGAAAACGAAATTAACTTTATTAATCTGTGTAGCACTAGTATCAGTTGTTTTAGCTTCTTGTGGAGCTGGACGTACAGCTAGCTGCGATGCGTACGGGAGTATTCAACAAACAGAAAATTCAGATTTAGCGTCTAAATAAGTCGCTAACTAAAAGTTCAAGCGCTGAATATGCAGAGCCATTTGGTTTTGTATCTTCAGCGCTTCTTTTTTTGCTGCAAGTGCAAAATCCAATCCGGAGGAGGCGTAAATAATTCCACGCGACGAATTCACCAATAAACCGCATTCGGCATTCGCTCCATATTTCACTACATCCTCTAAGCTTCCACCTTGGGCGCCTACCCCAGGAACAAGGAAGAAATAATCTGGTGCTATTCTACGTACCTCTGCAATATCCTCCGCTCTCGTAGCACCCACTACAAACATCATTTTTTCTGAACTTGCCCATTGCATAGACGTTCGCAATACATTTTCAAACAATAATCCTTCTTGACCTGACTGCAATTGGAAATCCTTTGCTCCTTCGTTGGATGTCAATGCGAGTAAAACTATCCATTTCCCATCAAATTTCGTAAATGGCAATACGCTATCTGAACCCATATATGGAGCAACAGTTACCGCGTCAGCCTTTAGTGTTTCGAAGAATGTTTTGGCATAATAAGTAGACGTATTTCCAATATCACCTCTTTTAGCATCGGCGATTATCAGACATTCTTTAGGAATGTAATTGATGGTTTTTTCCAAAGAGTCCCATCCTTTAGATCCATGACACTCAAAAAATGCCGTATTTGGTTTAAATGCTACCGCGTGTGGATGTGTTGCATCAATGATTGCTTTATTGAACTCAAATATTGGATCATCCATTTCCAACAGATGTGACGGAATTTTACTCATGTCCGGATCTAATCCTACACATAAAAAGGATTCTTTTAACCTAATTTGCTGAATTAATTCTTGCTTTGTCATAGTGTTTGTCCTTTCAATTTTTCCGCATTTTCCGCCATTTTCAATGCATCAATCATCTCTTGAACGTCTCCATTCAAGAATGAACTTAAATTATACATCGTTTTATTAATTCGGTGATCCGTTATTCTTCCTTGTGGATAATTATAGGTACGAATTTTAGCGGAGCGGTCTCCCGTTGAAACGAGTGTTTTGCGTTGAGCTGCACGTTCATTGTGCACACGGTCCAATTCTGCTTGATACAAACGAGAACGCAACACGGAGATTGCTTGTTCTAAGTTTTTGTGTTGGGAACGTCCATCTTGACATTCGACCACTGTTCCTGTCGGAATGTGAGTCAAACGAATCGCGGACTCTGTTTTGTTAATGTGCTGTCCACCTGCTCCAGATGCACGGAATGTATCCTTGCGGACATCGTTCATGTCTAGATTGAAATCTACTTCTTCCGCTTCTGGTAAAACCGCAACGGTAATGGCAGAGGTATGCACGCGTCCTTGGGATTCTGTTTCAGGAACACGTTGAACACGGTGAACGCCGGATTCAAATTTAAGCATCCCATAGATTCCAGCACCAGCCACATCAATGGAAATCTCTTTGTATCCTTTTACGGTTCCTTCAGAAGAGTTGATGACTTCATATTGCCAACCCATTTCCTTAAAATACATGGTATACATTCGGAAAATATCCTCCACAAAGATACAGGCCTCATCCCCGCCGGTTCCAGAGCGGAGCTCAATAATGGCATTTTTATCATCTTCTGGATCTTTCGGAATCAACATCATTTTGATTTCCTCCTCCATTACTGGACGTTTGTTTTCTAGCTCATCGATTTCCATCTTCGCCATTTCGCGCATTTCAGGATCGGTTTCCCCTTCTAATAAAGATTTGGAACTAGCTAGATTTTGAAGTACATTTTTGTAGTCCTTGTACATCAGGTCTAAGGATTCTAAATCTCGGTATTCTTTATTGAGTTTCACATAACGTTCCATATCCGAAATGATATCCGGATCGGTAATCATGGTTCCAACTTCTACAAATCGGTAATGAATCGCTTCTAATTTCGATAATAAATCTGACATGTAGCAAAGATAAGAAGAACATCTGCGAAAGCAAAGTATTGAGGACTTTCCTTCCTGTAAACAAAAAAAGCCAACGAAATTCGTTGGCTTTTACAGTAGTTAATTCAATATTAGTCAATTGAGCCGGTTACACGTTTCATGAAGGCATTTAATGCCTCTCTCTTCACTGTTCCAGACTGAATGTCTTTATGCACCTCTAATGCACCAGAATAATTCGACAACAATTCGCCGATTACATCTAATTCTTCGTCCTTGATTCCCGGAGCCTCGATTAAATTCTCAAGTGTTTCCATGGTTTCAATGATGTAGTCTTCATCATTGTTCTCAATGAATTCAACGATGTGTTTAATGACTGGTAAGCGCATGCAATACTTCTTGAATGGTTTCTATTTTATTTCCTTGTGCTTCCTTTACCAAAGATCCGTTTATGAATCCCGCAAAAGTTGGCAAGTTGCTTACATTCGCAAACTGGCGTGAATTAGGAAGTTTTTCCGCATCGATATAGTAAAACTCAATGCCTTCATTCTCCTCTGCCATGCGTTTGAATTTTGGCTTGGTAATTTTACAATTCCCACACCACGTAGCGCCATATTGGACCATTACTTTTGGGTTTTTAGCCAAAAGTTGATCTAAATGATCTTCCGTTAATTCAGTAAACATAAGGGATTAGTGTTTGCTTAAGTAATCTGCAACTCCATTACGCGTAGCATTCATCGCATCTTTTCCTTCTTCCCAGTTTGCTGGACAAACTTCGCCATGTTGTTGTACGTGAGAAAATGCATCGATTAATCGAATGAATTCTTGAACGTTACGTCCTACAGGGAAGTGATTGATTGACTCGTGGAATACCATACCCGTTTCATCCAATAAGTATGTCGCACGGTAAGGAACGTTATCGCCAACTGAATCTTCATCAAACATGTCGTAATCCAAGATGCCTAATTCCATTGCCAAATTACGTGTTGAATCTGCGATGATTGGAAACTTCACTCCTTCGATTCCACCGTTATCTTTTGCGGTGTTTAACCAAGCAAAATGAACTTCAGCAGTATCACAAGAAGCTCCAATCACGATTGTATTTCTTTTCGCAAATTCAGCAGACGCTTCTTGAAACGCATGAATCTCCGTTGGACAAACGAATGTAAAATCTTTTGGGTACCAAAATAAAAGAACTTTTTTCTCGTTTTCGATAGCTTGTTGAAGGACATTGATTTGAAATGCATCACCCATTTCATCGATTGCTTTGACAGTTACGTCTGGGAATTGTTTCCCTACAAATGTTGACATAAAAATTTATTTATTTAGTTACTAATGATACTACAAAGTTAAAGCTAAAAGGTTTGATCGCGGTTACATAAACGTTAAAAAATGTTTCCGTTTACATTTTCCTTATCTTTTTCTTTAGTGTAAAGTTACAGCAATAACTATTATTTATTTATTCAATACTTTTTATATTTACATAGATTTTACCTATATGATATCCATCCAACAAATGCAGTACATTGTAGTTCTGAGTGAAGAGCAACAATTTCAACGAGCAAGTGAGCGCTGTTTTGTCACACAGCCTACACTTTCCATGCAAATTAAAAAAGCAGAAGAGCAACTTGGTTACCTTGTTTTCGATCGGGATTCGAGCCCACTTAGTCTAACACCATCCGGAGAAAAATTACTTCCTATTCTTCGCGAATTATTGAGTGAAAACGAAAAAATTAAACGTTTATCGGAGCAATTAAAGGGACATGTTAAAGAAGAAATACGCGTTGGGATAATTCCAACAGCCGCGAGTTATTTGATTCCCCAACTATTTGGAGAATGGAGAAAAGCATTTGACACCTTAAAACTGACAATTCACGAATTGAAAACGGTAGATGTTCTAGGTGCAATGGAGCGCAAGGAAATCGATTTAGGCATCATCGCAGGTCCACATTTAGATGCGAGACTCCGAACGATTCCGCTGTATCAAGAAGAAATTTGCATTTATGCACCGAGCATCGTGGAAGATTCTTTCAGCATGTCAGTACTTCAGGAAATGCATCCTTGGTTATTGAATCAAGGGAATTGCCTACGCACTCAAATGATTCATTTTTGTCAATTACAAAAAACAGTGGACGAAAACGAATGGAATTACGAAGGAGGAAACCTTCCATTAATCATGGAAATGGTGGATCGTCATGGTGGCTACACCCTTCTCCCAAGTAATTTTCCTTTAACGACACAGCAACAAAAAGGGATTAAGTCCATACGGGATTTAGCCGTTTCACCTGCACGTGAAATCGTCGCTTTATGTTCGAATCGTACCGCAAAAATGCAAGGGATTGAAGAACTTGTAAGAAGTATACAATTTGCTTATGGGAATCCAAATCAGAAATCGCTTCAGGTACTTGACTGGAAATAAAAAAGGGTTGACTGAGCAACCCTTTTCTTTTTATTCATGTATTATCAATTCCTTTATTGCGCTGAAGCCAATTTAATGAAGTCATCATATTTTACTTCTTTTTTCATCAAGTTCACTGCTGACTTAAAGAAATCTGTTAGTTTTTGTTCTGCCAAACGGTCATAGATTCCGTTTGCTTGTTCTTTGTTTTGCAACAAACGAGCAGCCGTTTCTGTCAATTCTTGATCGTCTGGAGCTGGCATTCCATATTGGGCATAGTTTCCAACCAACAATCCTTTGGTGTAATCCATAACCTCTTGACTCGTCAATTGGATGTTGTTGTCCTTGAAAATTCTCGTTTGAATCAATTGCCATTTCAATGATTTCAGGTAGACATCAAATTCTGCTGCAATTTCTTCTTCTGTTACAGGTTTCTCAGAAGACACCTGAATCCATCTTTTCAAGAACGTTTCCGGGAAAGTCATTTTTGTTTCGTTCACCAAATGATTATACACATTTCTCGTAAAAATACGGTCTGTATCTTCAGCAAACATGCGTGTTAAGTCCAAGGAAATGCGTGCATGAAGTTCTTCTTCTGTTTTCACTTCCTCTGCGAAAAGCTTTGTATATAATTCTTCGTTTAAGTCAGCCATTTCCATGCGTTTCACATCTGTAATGGTAAACTGAAAGTTTGGTGTTAATCCAGCGATTTGCTCTTCTGAAATTCCCAAAAGTGCTGCGCAGTCTTTGTCGTCTTTCGAAACGTTTTTCGGATCAAGGTCAACTATTTCGTTGACTTTTTTTCCTTTCAAGGCGTTAATTCCTGCTTTATTGTTCAAGAACTCCATAGAAATCGTTGAAGAGTGACTGATGCCATCTGTTTTCACAGATCCATCCGCATCTTTCTCTTCGAATTTACCCATGACCATGTCCTTGTCTCCTACTGCATCTGAAGAAACCAATTTCCCATAGCGACGACGTAGGTCTTCTACTTGCTTATTGATTAACTCTTTGTCAATTTTAACCGTTGCATAATCAAATTTGGATTTCGCATTGATGGGTAATTGAAAAGTTGGACTATAGCCGATTTCAAAAGAAAATTCAAAGTTTTCAGGCTGTTCAAAGCTTCCTGTCATTCCTTCATCCGCTTTAGGGATTGGATTTCCAAGTAAGTCTAATTTCTCATCTAATATATATCTGTACAGAGCATCGTTGGTCAATTTATTTAACTCTTCTGCTAAGACAGACCTTCCAACTTGTTTTTGAATGAGTGCCATTGGAATGTTTCCAGGACGAAAACCAGGGATTTTTGCTGTTTTTCTGTATTTCTCCAATGAAGCGTTCACTTTCCCTTGATAATCTGATGGAATAATGTTCACTTTAAGTACAGCATTCTGTGCATCTACTTCTTGACGAGTAATGTTCATTTTAATATGTGTTTTTTTTCGATTTACCTTAAAAAAAAAGGCCTCGTTACCAACGAGACCTTTTGTGCGGATGGAGGGACTCGAACCCGCATACCTCTCGGCACCAGATCCTAAGTCTGGCGTGTCTACCAATTTCACCACATCCGCAATCTATAAAAAAAAACGGAATCGTTTTCCCGTTCCCTACAACATTTCATTTGTATTGGGTTGCAAAGATAAAGCTAATTTTTTAAAATGAAAGTTTCGGGTAAGAATTATGTTCTTTTTTCCTGGATGGTGGTTCTAATTTCCTTCATGAATTCCGATGCATAAACGAAACTGAGTATTTCTGGATTATCTGTCGTAATAAGGGAATCTTTGTTCCCACTCCACCATTTCTTTCCTTGGTAGATGAATAAGATGTTTTGTCCGATTTCTATCACACTATTCATGTCATGAGTAATCACAACTGTTGTCATGTTAAATTCGGCCGTTATGTCTTTAATCAATCCATCAATTACAATCGATGTTTTCGGGTCCAATCCAGAATTTGGTTCGTCGCAGAATAAGTATTTTGGATTCATGGAGATTGCTCGTGCAATTCCAATGCGTTTTTGCATTCCACCACTACATTCCGCCGGAAGCAATTTGTTGCGACCAGCCAAATTAACGCGTTCTAAGCAAAAGTCAACACGCTTTTGCATCTCTCCTTTAGTCATATTGGTAAACATGGTCAATGGAAACATCACGTTTTCTTCAACGCTTAGGGAGTCAAACAATGCTACACCTTGAAATAACATGCCAATTTCTTCGCGGATTTTACTTCGGTCGTATCGCTCCATATCCGTGAAATTCCGTCCATCAAAAATGATTAGTCCTTCATCCACTTCATATAAACCAACCATGCATTTGGCTAAAACTGATTTTCCTTGTCCGGATTGACCAATAATTAAATTGACCTTTCCTGTTTCAAATTGATGGTTGACATCGAACAATACTTGTTGTCCGTTAAATGTTTTATTGACATTTTTTACCTCAATCATGACAACAACAATAATTGTGTTAGAATTAAGTTTGCTACTAAAATGGCTATGCTGCTGCTGACAACTGCTTGTGTGGATGCTTGTCCGACATTGATTGATCCACCTTTTACATAATAACCATAGAAGGAGGAAACGGAAACAATTAAAAATCCAAACACCACTGTTTTCGTTAATGCGTAAGTAATGTGAAATGGATTAAAAAAAGCACGTAAACCTAACACGTACGTTTCAGTTGTCGTTAAATTAGTAATCATCAAGGCCATCCATCCTCCCAACATACTTAAGGTCATGGAGAATATAATGAGAATTGGGAAAAACAAAATTGCGGCTACGATTTTCGGCAAGACCAAATGATTCAAGGAATTCACCCCCATGATTTCTAAGGCATCAATTTGTTCGGTAACACGCATTGTGCCAATTTCAGAAGCGACGTTTGACCCTACTTTCCCAGCAAGAATCAAGGAAATAATTGTCGGTGAAAATTCTAAAATCGTACTAGATTGTGTAATGTATCCTACCGTATATTTCGGCAAGAGTGGATTGGACATACTTGAAGCTGTTTGCAACGCGATTACTCCTCCAATGAACATGGACATCAGTCCTACTATAGGCAGGGAACTAATACCGATGTTTTCTAGTTCATTCATTAAACGCGAAAAAAATATTTTCCATTTCTTTGGCTTTGTAAAAACCATGGTCAACATCAACGTGTACTTCCCTATATTTTGCAAATATTTCACGAAGCTAAGTTAAGGATATTTTCTATGCGGATGTGAGGTGATTTTGCGTTCATTTTGTTTTTAACTTTGTTCGTGTCTAATTCTAAACGAGAACAATTTATTGAAACGCTTCATCGTTTCGCTCCAGAGGCGTTTACGGAATACTTGACCGATTTAATCCTTTCAGCTAAAGTAAAGTTTAAAATTGTGCCGGGAAGAAGTACCAAACTTGGGGACTTCCGAGTGAAATCAGGTGAAGAAAAACCAACGATTACGGTTAATGGTGATTTGAATAAATTCTCATTTCTAGTAACTGCAATTCATGAACTTGCTCATTTGGAGGCTTTTCGAGACTATGGAATGCGTATTCAGGCGCACGGGATCGAATGGAAGCAAGCTTATCGACGCTTAATGGAACCTATTTTGGTGAGCAAAAAACTGCC
>CAMAPI010000053.1 GCA_945860065.1 Chryseobacterium gleum
GGATATATGAAAATACGTTCAATTCAGTGTCAACAATTAGTGCGGGTCAACAAACGCAAGAAGCCTGTTTTTGAGTTTAACGGAGATTCCATCACTTGTGGTAACGGAGCAGATTCTTCCGGTTGTTCTTTTGGAAAAGGATCTTGGTATGACTACCACAATGCGTATGGTAGTTATGGCGCTCGTTTGGCTCGTTCCTTTCGTGCCGATTGGATCTTAAGCGCTGTCTCGGGAATTGGAATGAATCACAGTTGTTGCGGCATAAAACAGATGAAGCCTTTGAGAAATGGCGTGAGCGAATGAATAAAGCTGAAAATGGATATGTTATTACGAGAATAGAAATAGATTCAAATCTCATTTTTTAAATATCAATTACTACTTAATTATTTTCAATTAAAAATCATCATTAACAACTGTTGCAGATTTTTGAAGGGATAATTTTAATTCACCAATCGTAGACAGAACTCCTTTCTTGAAGCTTTTGTGGATTTGGTATGTAGCCTTAGCCATACCTTTTTCACAAATCGTAGTTTCAGCATCTTTATAGGCATTAGTATAGTAGTATGTTCTTGCTGCAACGGCAGCAGCATATTGGGATGGTGGATAATATACATTTCCATCGTCATAAAAAGACGCTTTTACTCTGCCATCTTTAAATTGGACAACCAATCTACATACTCTTTAGATACAATCATACCACCTGAATTACTTGTAGAATAATTGAATACAAGTTGATTATCGGTTTCAGCCACTAAAACCTCTTTTAAGTTTACAAAGGCAGTTCCTCCCCAATTTTTAGCACGTCTAATCAGTTCAGCTTGATTAACTGAATCAATTAATATTACCTCGGAATAAATTAATTTTTCATCAAAATTTTGAAATGTAGAATCTCTTGTAATGCAATTTTGCGCAAAAGTTGAAAATGAGAGAAATATGAACGGAAGGATTAATAAGTTTTTCATATAAAGATTTTTTCAAATGTAACTCAAAATATCATTCATTAAGAAAAACTTCTCTACTTTAAAGATGAATTAATCGGTATCAAAAACTGAATTTGACAAAAAAAAGTAAAAAGTCGGATAAAATAAAATTATTAAATCATTTATAAGTAATATCAGTATAGGATATGTGGATTTTATAAGTAGCCCCGCCAGGAATCGAACCTGGATCGAGCGTTTAGGAAACGCTTATTCTATCCGTTGAACTACGGGGCTATGTGACAAAGTTAACGCTTATTCTATCCTCCGATGCAATGTCTCGATACATCAGGAAACTACAGAACTAATTACTGACTGATTTCATCCCAAACTTCTTCCGCTGCTTTGTCCCAACTAAAAAGCACTGATCTTTTTAGTGCATTTTCAGCTAACTGTTGGTGTAGTGTCGAATCATTCGATAGTATGTGCAGTTTTTCGGTGATGTCTTGCACGGAAAAAGGATCGCAGTAAATCGCGGCATCTCCAGCGATTTCTGGCAAGCAGCTTGTATCAGCGCTGATGATTGGCACACCACAACGCATGGCTTCTACCAATGGAATGCCAAATCCTTCGAAGTAAGGAACGTAACTGAGTGCAAAGGCTGCACCTGTGACACGACTTAATTCACTCGTTGAAAGGTGACCTAGAAAGTGAATGCGTTCTTTTGTTTCTGTTGACAAATGGAATTCTTCCTGTTTCCACATGGCATTGCCAACAATGACTAAATCGATTTCTGAATTGGTCAAACTGAATGCTGAAAATGCCTGAACCAATCGCTGCACATTCTTTCGTGGATGCAAGGACCCAACAAAGATAAAGTACGGTTTTCCATTTGAGTATTGGCGACGCGTTTCTGAGATCTCATCTGGTGTTTGGACGCGATATTCCTCACTGATTCCATTATAGATAACGGAGATTTTGTTGTTTGAAACACCATACTTCTCAACGATATCAGCTTTAGAAAAGCGAGAAACTGTTAAAATACGCTTCGCTTTTCGAGCAAATTTCGGGAAGAAAAAACGAAAATAGGTAGACACTAACCAGGGTAAGTCCTTCGGATAATGTTCAAAGTTTAGATCGTGAATCGTCGCAAATTGTGGCACATTTGAACGCAATGAACAAAATCCATCTGGCGACCAAAGTAGATCGATTCGATACTTTTTCATAGCCCTTTTCAAAAGCCATTCGAACCAAAGAATCCATAAAAGTGGATGACGTGTAGGTGGAAATAACACGACTGTTTGAACATTGGAAGTAAATTCAAATTTCGGATCTACTGCTCGGTCAAAAAATAAAACAAATGATTGTTCTGGATGGTTTTTTGTGATGCGACGAACCAATTCATAGGAATAATTTCCAAATCCTTCCATTTTGGAACCCAAGATGTTTCGTGCATTAATACCTATGATCAAAATCCTAAAATTGATGGATGTAATTCGTTCTTTTTTCTTGTCCAATCGTTGTTTCTGGACCATGTCCACAATAAACGATGGTTTCTTCAGGATATTTGAAAAGAATGTTAAAAATGGAAGATTTTAAGACATCTAAATCTCCACCAGGTAAATCCACACGCCCAAAACTCCCTTTAAACAAGACATCTCCATTGATGATGAATTGATTCGATTCGAAATAAAACACAACGTGTCCGGGTGCATGTCCGGGTGCATGTCTAATTTTCATGCGAAAAGAACCTATGCTCAACTCTTGATGATCGCTCAACTCTTCGCTCGGTAAGTCCTGCATTTGGTATCCTTCAAATCCATACACATGCGCATAACTTGCAACAGATGTCCATGTGCTGTGATCGAGTGGATGTAAATAAGAAGGAACTTGAAATTTTCGCTGAACAAACGCTGCACCTAAAATATGATCGATGTGTGCGTGCGTGTAAAGAATTGCAAGTACGGACAATTCATTTTCTGAAATGAAATCTGACAACACATTTTCTTCCTCTTTGGAATAACATCCTGGATCAAAAATAAGTGCTTCGCCTTGGTCGTTTAAAACGACATAGGTGTTTTCCTGAAAGGCATTGAATTGAAAAACGCTGACTTGTACTCCCATGTTACAAATTTAGCGGAAAGAACTTGGACTAACGCATTAAATTAATGTGGCCGGTAATTTCTTTTTTATTGTTGGCGAAATCTTTATATTTCAATTTCCAAACATAGGTACCATCTTGACATGGTAAATTGTTGTAAGTGCCATCCCAATAGTCATCGACGGAAGTCATTTCAAACACGATTTCTCCCCAGCGATTAAAAACGAGCATTTCAAACTCTCTAATGTTTCCTAAAATCGGTCTAAATTCATTGTTGTGTTCATCGCCATCTGGCGTAAAGGTATTCGGAATATAAATAAATGGATCAAAGTAGACACTGACTTGGCTTTGCGCTTGACACCCATTTAAGTCAGTAAAATAAACATTATAGACCGCATTTTGATTCGGCGAAACACTAGTACTCGCACAGGTGGAACAAGAAAATTCGTCTTGGGGTGTCCAAAGAATCGATCCAGGACCACTTGTTGTTGCATTGAACTGAATGATTTCCCCTACTAACGCATACACATCCAATCCCGCATTGATAAATGGTGGAGTATAGACGCTAATCATCACGTTTGCGGTATCTTGACATCCATTCGAATCGGTTCCAATCACCATGAAATTTGTGTTTACTTGCGCTTGAACAATAGCAAATGCTCCGTTATTCGCTGTTGACACAGGTGATGGAGACCACACATAATAGGAAGCGCCACTTGCCCAAACTGCTGCGGGAGATCCTGGACAAACAATGGTATCGTTTCCAGCAAAAATTTGAGGTGTGATGATGTTCACCCAAATGGAATCGCTTTCTGTTCCACAGCTATTGGTGACATCGCAATAATAGTATTGCTCACTTAAAGGACTTAACTCAACTGTTTGATTCGTTTGTCCGATGAGGTTGTTGTTCGGATACCAAAAATAACTGGTTCCTCCCGATACAAAAGCACTTCCGGAACCGCCGTAACAAATGGTGAGTGTATCGTCTAAAACGGGTTGAGGCGGATTGAAAAATACCTGAATGTTCACAGAGTCACTGGCCGTACAACCATTAGCAGAGGTTACCGTTGCGGTATATGTAATCGTATTAGTCGGGGTAGCGGTAGTTGTAAAGGTATTTGCATTACTCAAGAAATTCGATGGTGTCCAAGTGATGGTTCCTGTTCCAGTTGCTACTAAATTAACGGAAGCGCCTAAACAAATAGTTGTGTCATTGTTTAAACTGACACTCGGCGCGGAAACGTTCAAGGTCACTTGAACCGTATCTGAACCACAGGTATCTGATATGATCACGCTAAACGTGGTTGTTACATTGATGGTTGCGATTGGATTAGCAATGTTTGGATTATTTAAGACATTTGCCGGACTCCAACTGTAGGAAGTCCCACCATAGGCATCCATTGTATATGAGTCACCCGGACAAATACTAGTCGTTGGTTGGGTTGCACCAGCGGTAAAAGCGCCGATATTCACCGTAACAGTTACTGAATCGGGTGCATAGCACCCCGTTGAATCGTACACAATTAATTGTACATCATAAGAACCTGGAGTAGTATATTGATGACTTGGCTGCATTAAAGTTGATCCGGATCCATCTCCAAAGTCCCAGATATAGGCATTACCATTTACACTGTTATTTTGAAAAAATACAGATTGAGGAATACAAATGAGTGGCGCAGGTTGGGCGGCGATGGCTTGTATGGTGCTCAATTCAAACTTGAAAGTGGCCATGTTACAGTTGGAACTCTGATTTTGTGGAGACCAACTACCTGGTGTACTGGTAAAACCAAAATTATTTCCACCGCAAGCTCCACACACCGCGTGATAAATTCTTCCTGCATTATCAAATCGACTTGTTCCACCATCTACGTGGTTAGAGCTACTTGCCGTTCCTCCCATGAAGGTCGCGTATTTCAAAGCAGACGCATCATTATCCAACACAGCGATGTAAAAATTACTGCCATTTGTACCTAGTTGATAGCCATCAAGAGTCGTTTGGAATCCATTCGTGGTAGAAAATGAAGCTTGTGCATAGGTTTGATTTAATATACCTCCCCACCCGGCTAGGTAAATATCGTAACAGTCCGAAATTAAAAATGCCGTTGGGGAAAGCTCTACATGTCCTGTTCCCGCTCCAACCATAGTGGTCCAGTCAATTGTAAGTAGATCTGCAGCATATTTACGAACGAATTGACCTGAATTTGGATTCCCGTAGCAACCAGCGGTGATTGGCCAAGAGGATTCAGTTTGACCGTATACATACGCATTGTTGTCAATATCCGTACGAACGAAATACGTTTGATCATATTCAGATAAGCCCATGTACGAACCTGCTTGGAAGTTTCCTGATCCAGCATTCATTTTCAATACATATCCATCAGATGCTCCGCCATTGTAGGTAAGGTCATTTCCGGAAGAAATTGGCAGTGACGATGAAGAAGTTCCACCGCCTACATATATGGAGCCATTTGTTCCTACAGCAATCGAATTCCCTGTTTCGTTTCCCGTTCCACCGAAGTAGGTACTCCATTGTAAATTCGTTAGTGTGGAATTAAATTTAAAGATAACGGCATCTTGGCTTCCATTCAACATGGCTTGAGAAGCACCAGTAGTTGGGAAATTGAGGGATGCTGTAGAACTAGAAATATAGACGTTTTGACTATTGTCTAGTACGATTTCTCCACGGAATTGGTCCCCATAATTGTAGTTTAATGAGCTGGTATTTAATCCATCTGTTCCCGAACCGCCAATAAAAGTGGATGAAAGTAAGGCTGTTCCTTGTGGATTTAATCGAGCGATGTAGATATCTGAGCCATTGAATTCTAATTCATTTTGCAATTGGTATGGACCGCCGTTAAATGAGTTGTCATAAGCTCCGGATGTCATGGGAAAGTTTGCAGACGAGGTGACACCATACACATATAATTCACCATTTGGCGCAGAAACAATGGAGTGCGGTGTCTCATTTCCAGAGCCGCCGAGGAAGGTAGAGTACATTAATGCGGAACCAGTAGCATTAAACTTAGTAATAGCGGCATCCATTGGAAAAAATCCGGTTCCGCTACCAAAACTAGAGTCGAAGGCACCAGTGGTGATGGGATAACCTGTACCAAATACGATTCCCCCACCGAATAAATTACCATTCGGATCAGGCGTTGCCGTAAATCCCCAGTTGTCTGCGGTTGAACCCGAGAAAGTGGAAAAGGTTAAACTTGGGTCGATGTATAGTCGTTCAGATGAATCATATCCATCTGGCATAACAAATGAAATGAGTTGATCAAGAAGTTGGAATTGCATGTGCACTTCCGATTTCTTTCCATTTGCTGAAATATTCCATGCTTTAGGTGCGGAGTAGGTGACGGTTCCAAGTGAATGAGTAAGCACTAGATTTCCTTGCGAATCGATGTGGATTTTATCCGCTCCTTCAAGGTAAAAAGACAATTGACTCAAGTCAGCATTTGGCTGAACATCAAACGAGAAGCGTAGTTGTTCCAATTCACCATCGTAGATTAAATCAATGCCATCAAAATAAGAAGGCAGGACTAATTTTGATACACCATGTATATTCGATTTCCATTTGGATTGATCGCTACCTAACATGTAGTTGAGGTAGTGTGCACTTGAATCGCTTTCGTGTATTTCTACATCACTGTTTGCATGAGGAAAAATATGCTTGATAGCATGGTATTTTGTTTTTTCATGGATGGTTTCTTTTCCATCGTGGTGATTATGACTCATGGCATCCGTCAAAAAGTAGGTCAAGCCTTGATTCTCAACGTACAATTTCCCGCCATTCAGATCTACACTGTATTGAATCCGTTCATCCCACTGACCTTCATTAGGAATCATCAACACCTTTTGTGCGAAAAGCGCAAAGGAAGATGAAGTGATGAGAAGAAAAGTTAGTAGGCCTTTTATCATTACTAGCTAAGATACACTATTTGTAAATGTCTGCAAAACATAGACAAACTTTACGGCATAAGGTTGCCTCTTTTTTCATATTTAATTGTGTTTCCACTTGAAATTTTGTTTATTTGTAACGCTAAATTCAAACTATGAAATCATTTTTACTCTCCATCGTATTTTTTACGTTCACATGGACGCTCAACGCACAAGATTATTCGCGTTTAAAAGTCCTCGTAGATGAAGTCCAGCTTTACAAGTTAGGAAATTTAGGCGTGGCGGTGGATCACGGAATTCGAAAGGAAGGAACCTTCTTTATTTCTGATTTTTCTCGTTCCGAGCGAACGATTATGGATCAATACGAATTTAATTATGAGGTATTGATTGAGGATGTTGAGCAGTATTACATTGATCTTTTAAATAATCCTCAAAAGCAAGAACCAAGTCTAAAAAACACGATTTGCACGAATTCATCCAGCGGAGGAACTAACTATGCCAATCCAAATACGCCAACAAATTTCAATTTAGGAACCATGGGTGGTTACTTGAAATACACTGAAATGTTAGCTGAGTTAGATGCCATGGTGCAACAATACCCAAATTTAATTACCGCAAAAGCACCCATTTCGACATTTGTTTCACACGAAAATCGTCCAATTTATCACGTGAAAATTTCGGATAATCCGAATGTAGATGAAAATGAACCGAAGGCTTTGTATACAGCCATTCATCACGCTAGAGAACCGATGAGTTTGATGGAAACCATTTTCTTCATGTGGTATGTATTGGAAAATTACGGAACTAATGAGGAAATCACTTATTTGGTGAATGAAACGCAATTGTTCTTCGTTCCATGCATCAATCCAGACGGATACGTGTACAACGAAACCACGAATCCAACAGGTGGTGGAATGTGGCGTAAAAATCGCCGAAACAATGGCGGCGGTGTCTACGGTGTTGACTTAAATCGCAATTATGGTTACGGTTGGGGAACGACTGGAACGAGTACAAGCACAAGTAACGATACGTATTGTGGAACAGCTCCTTATTCAGAACCGGAAGTTCAGGCAATGCGTTGGTTGGTACAAAATCACCATTTCATCACGGCTTTCAATGCACACACGTATGCAAGAGATATCCTATTTCCAATTGGAACAACAACGGCGGAATTTGCAGATCACCACGATTATTTTCAAGCAGAATCGAGTCACATGGCTCAATTCAATGGCTACACGGCTATGAAAAGTTCATTGCTTTATCAGGCATCTGGTGATTCTGATGATTACATGTATAAAATGGACATTGGTGTCGGTGTGAAGGATACGATGTTTGTACATACTCCCGAAGTTGGAACAGCATTCTGGCAACCTTCATCTGAAATCATTGCTACATGTAAAGAAATGGTGTTTCCAAATTTGATTTTGGCACATATTTCGAGAAATTATGTGGTGGTGAAGGACGCGGATCCAATGAATATTTCAACGTTAAGCGGGAATTTCAATCACACTGCTTACCGTTTAGGACGCATGTCCGGACCTGTTACTGTTTCCATTCAGCCCTTGTTAAACGTAGTAAGCGCAGGCGCTTCTATTGTTTACAATTTGAACCAGATGCAGACATTAACAGGAGCAATTTCGTACACATTGAATCCCAATATTCAATTTGGAGATCAAATTAAATACATCCTAAAAACAGACAACGGTTTATGGGTAAAGAGAGATACTGTTGTTAAAACTTACGGAGCCTATAATTTACAGATTACAGAGAACGCAAGTACCTCGACAAACTGGACAGGTAACTGGAGTACGACAACAAGCACCTTCGTCTCGTCTCCAAAATGTTTCACGGACACTCCAATTGGAAACTACGTGAATAATGCCAACACGACCTATTCCTACGTTCCAACAATTGACCTAAGCACTGCCTATGCTGCAAAAATTACGTTTTACGCGAAATGGAATATTGAGGCGGACTATGACTATTCGCAATTTCAGGTCTCTACGGATGGAGGAACAACATGGATTGGTCAGTGTGGGAATTATACGAATGCGGGTACAAGCGCAAACGGAAGTGTTCAACCAAATAACCAACCAGTTTATGATGGAATTATGACCAATTGGGTATTGGAAGAAATTAACTTAAGTGATTACTTAGGTCAAATCATTAAGGTACGTTTTCAATTGAAATCAGATGGTGGAACTCGAAAAGATGGCTTCTATTTTGATGATTTCTCCATCTACTATAATATTCAAGGTCCAGCAGTAACGCCAACCGCTCAATTTACAACGACTAATTCGGTTGTTTGCTCAGGTGTTTTTACTTCTTTCAACGATACATCTTTGGATAATCCAACATCATGGTCATGGAACTTTGGTGATGGTGGAACGGACAATGTTCAAAATCCAACGCACATTTTCACAACTGCTGGAACATATACGGTGCAATTAACGGTTACGAATGCGGCGGGAAGTAATTCAACATCTCAGGTGATAACTGTAAATCAAACGCCAAATTTGACTATCTCAACTTCAGATTCAGATGGAGTCGTTTGCCTGGATGGTGGAATGATTACCTTATCATCCAATCAAAATGGAGCTGTTTTTAGCGGAACAGGAGTGAATGGAAATTCTTTTGACCCAATGATTGCGGGAATTGGAGTGCAGATGATTACGGGTTCGTATACAGACGGAATTGGCTGTGTAGCGAATGAGACATTGTCTATTATCGTAGAGGACTGTGCGTCGATTTCAGAGTTGTCAAGTTATGGAGTTCAGGTATTCCCTAATCCAAATCAAGGTTCGTTTATTATTAAAGGACTTGAACTTG
This sequence comes from Chryseobacterium gleum, assembly GCA_945860065.1. GTDB lineage: Bacteria > Bacteroidota > Bacteroidia > Flavobacteriales_D > Crocinitomicaceae > UBA952. The sequence goes on from CAMAPI010000053.1 coordinate 9,748, forward strand.
AATCAGCATTCTCCGTGTATGATTTGAATGGTAAAATCATCTTTGAGGGAACTGCTTCATCCACATTGGAGGATATTCAATTACCGAAAATCACTTCAGGAATTTATTACCTACAATCCAATAAAAATGGACAGGTTGGACAGCTGAAATTCGCTGTTCTAAATTAAGATTGTATAAAAGCCGCAAGGCGATCGATATACGCTTGATATCCCATGACAAATGGGGTAGTCTCGTGTTCTCCTCCTGGAACTAAAACGGATTCTTTTACTCCCGGTTTGTTGTCATAGACCAATTGACCGTGACTCGATATTGTTAAGAAAGAATCTGACATTCCATGAATCCAAAGCAATGGAACATTCACTTTTTTGATTTCTGTGGCATTGTCGATTTTTAAATCCACGAGAAAAGATCCTGGCATCGATAAAAGTGCAGCATCTTGAATCAAGATTTCTGCTGAGGCAAAAGGTGCTTCCAAAATGATTTTATTTGGTTGAAGTGGATAATCGGAGACGTGTCCGGCAACTTCACAAACAGCCGCTGAACCTAAGGAGAATCCGAACATGACAAAGCGATCATTGCTTAATCCGCGGTCTTTTAACCATGAAATAGCGGATGAGGTAGAAGCATACATGTTTTTTTCTGTTGCCGTTCCTTCACTTAGTCCAAATCCAGGATAGTCGAACATTAACACGCCATATCTTCCGAGTCCACCAATGTTTGCATATAACTTCTCACGACACCAATAGAAATCCATGTGGTCTTTGTTCCCATGGCAGTAAAGAATTACAGTATCTAAAGCAATTCGGTTGGTGTCTCCGACATAGATTCCTTGTACTTGAACCGTTTCACCATCAATATTCACAGGGAAATGAACACGGTTGATCAAACTATCTGGAACAGCAAATTGTCCGTTTAACTCCAAGGAAACTTCACCGGTGTATGCGTCCAATTGGTAACTTTCCAGTTTGGATCCATTGAATAAAAAGGAATCGAGTCGTTTGCGACAAGAAAACAGACTAATGGTGATAAAAAGTAGTGCGATGTATTTCATTATTTCAAGTGATAAGTGATGCCAAAATAAAGGCCAAGAGCGCCATTATTTTGAAGTAAACTTGGATAGTCCACAACGATATTTTGATTCGATTGATTAGGTGCAAGTATTTTTAATTCCGCTTGGTAGCTCCAGTTTGGACGAATCCACTGGTGTCCGAGTTGTACACTTGGAATCCAAAATTGTGCATTTGGACGTCCTTGAGATTCCGTTTTATAGGGATCAAACCAATTGCTTATTCCAGCATAGAAAAAGTTATAATGTTTGCTGTCCACTTTACACAGTGCATCCAATTGAACAGGTTTCGATTGCTTGCCATATTTAAAATAATAGTTGGCGTCTACTTGAGGCCAAAAACGATTTGCACCGGTGTAAAAGTCCACCAGGATGTTCATACTTCCTTGCGCACTAACTCCCATTTGGTCATTTTTCCATATGCTTTGTGAAACGCCAAGGTCTGTTTGTCCGATACCAAAAAGTAGGGAGGTTGCATGTAGGTTTCCAAAAATGGTGGTTTTGTCCGTGAGTCCGCGGCCATAACCGATTGCGGTGTAAGGAATGGGAATATTGCCAATTCCTGGGATTTTGGCTATTGGTCCACCGAAGTTTCCTGTGATGACTTGCTGTCCCTTTTTCAATGGTTCAACAAAGCGTGCGGGCGCACAACTTGCTAATCCGATAAGGACCAATAAAAAAATGGGCTTAATTCGATACATGCATCAAAGATAGAAACTTTGTACAAATCAAATTCATTACCTTTGTATCATGGCAGGATCAAGTTACGGCACTCTTTTTAAACTTACCACGTTTGGCGAATCTCATGGGACGGCCATCGGGGGAATTATTGAAGGGCTGCCTGCTCATGTTGAGTTGGACTTAACGTTGGTTCAACAGGAATTGGATCGAAGAAAACCAGGACAATCCGCGTTAGCGACTCCAAGAAAAGAATCCGATGAAGTACAAATTTTATCCGGAATTTTCGAAGGAAAAACAACGGGAACTCCCATTGGATTTCTCATTCCAAATTCGAATGCGAAAAGTGAAGACTATTTGCACATGAAAGATGCTTTTCGTCCTTCTCATGCCGACTTCACTTACCAACAGAAATATGGACATCGCGATTACCGTGGTGGAGGGAGGAGCAGTGCACGTGAAACAGCGTGTCGTGTCGTAGCAGGAGCGATGGCAAAACAAGTATTATCGACGATAGGGATTGAATTCAGCACGTATGTTTCTCAAGTTGGAACAATTGCCTTCAACAATAAAGAATTTTTCGCTTTGACAGAAATTGAAGCAAGTCCCGTTCGCTGTCCAGACCTAACAGTTGCACAACAAATGATTGATCGAATTGAAGAAATTAAAAATTTGGGTGATTCGATTGGTGGAACAGTTCAATGTGTGATCAAAGGAGTTCCAGTCGGACTCGGCGAACCTGTATTTGATAAATTGCATGCTGAATTAGGCAAGGCGATGTTATCCATCAATGCGGTGAAAGGCTTTGAAATTGGATCTGGATTTTCTTCTTTGGGAATGATAGGAAGTGAGCACAATGATGTGTTTTTACCAAACGGTCAAACAAAGACAAACTTTTCCGGAGGAATTCAGGGTGGGATTTCCAATGGCATGCCCATTGATTTCCGCGTGGCTTTTAAGCCAGTGGCGACCATCATGCAGGACCAGGATTCTATTGATCAACAAGGGAATGAAATCACCATTGAAGGAAAAGGACGTCACGATGCCTGTGTTTTACCGAGAGCGGTTCCCATTGTCGAAGCAATGGCGGCCATCGTACTCTTAGATTTTTATTTACGAAATAAAGCAATTCAACTTTAAATATTAGCACTATGTTACAACGTGTTCAAACTGTATATTTTATTATTGTCATGGTCATTCTGGCAAGTTTGTTGTCCGGCATTGAAATCTTTGCCATGTCTGATGGTAAAATGAATTTTTCACAGTCTGTTTTTGGAGTGGAACGTCAAAATGTAAAGGGTGGACACATCGAGTGGATGGGTCAATTCGAATATGCCTATTTGTTTGTGATTGCTTATGTGATGCTCGTTTTTCTAGCGATGATGTCCTATAAATCACTCAAACGTCAATATACACTATCAAAAATAGTCTTGTTTATTTATGTCCTTTTTGTTTTGGCAATTCTAGCCCTTACATCCTTTGGAATCAATGGTTATTCTCCAAAAGAAATAACGGGAATTCATGTTGGCTTCGGTTTTTACCTCTTGACTTGCGGACTCCCATTTTCCTATTTTGCCTTGAAAGGAGTTCAAAAGGATAAAGTTTTATTGGATTCCTTGAATCGTTTGAGGTAAAACGTTTGATCATTTAAGATATTTCTTGTCCTCTGACAAACTATTTAATTATCCGTATCTTTGCGCGCCCATCTTACGGGAATTAGACTATGAATTTCCTATCCATTGAGAATTTAACCAAATCATACGGCGAGCGAATGATTTTCGCAGACCTAACCTTTGGTATTGACCAAGGTCAAAAAGTGGCCATTGTTGCCAAAAATGGATCGGGAAAAACGACGATGATGCG
>CAMAPI010000054.1 GCA_945860065.1 Chryseobacterium gleum
GGTATTTCCATGAGGGAAGTCCCTTGACGGTGCATGTGATCGGTGAAATTGGTCACGAGCAAAAACAACTAGGACTCGATTTATCCGCGGGACAAAGTCCCTATCATTTGGTGAAAAAACAAGAAATTTTTGGAAGCGAAGTGCAAGAAGAAGTCGGATATGCACTTGTTTCCTGTGCGGTAGCACCTGGTTTCATGTTCCGCGATTTTGAATTGTTTTCCAGACAAGAGTTATTGGATCAATATCCACAGCACGAGGAGATTATTTGTCGCTTGACGAAAGAGCAGCCGTTCTTGCAATAAAAAACGGATTCAATAGATTCGCTTTGTTGTAGCGAAGTGGTTCACCAGTTTCTACATGAACAACTGATCCACCAAGCGCTTCTAAAATCGCTTGTCCGGCAGCGATGTCCCATTCCATGGTTGGCGCAAAACGCGGATAAATGTCAGCGGTTCCAAGTGCTAAATCGAAAAACTTCAACGAGGATCCCATTTGTGTGAATTCGATTCCCGAAGAAATAGACTTTAGGGATTCGATGATTTCAAGCATAGAGCCAGAATGGTGACTTCTTGAACCAATGAGAACGATGGGATTGTTGTGTTTTTCAGGAATGGAGATTTTCTTCCAAGTGGTAAAATCGTGCACATCATCGAATGAAAAGAGGTATACTCCTGTCTCCGTTGATCCAATGATTATTTCACGTCGAACCGGTGAAGCAATGAGTCCAAAATGTGCTTTACCCTCCTTGATTAACGCAATATTCACCGCGAATTCCCCGTTTTTTTTGATGAATTCTTTTGTCCCATCAAGTGGATCCACACACCAACATTCGGTCCAAGTGGAACGTTCTTCGAAGGACATTTTCTCCGTTTCTTCGCCTGTAATTGTAATTCCCAGTGGACTTAAAAACAAGTCGATAATATCGGATGAAGCTAGGTCAGCCTGAGTTAGTGGAGAACCATCCGACTTGATGATTTCTTCAAAATCGTGTTGATAAATCTGCATAATCGCTTCCGAAGCAGCGATGCTCGCATGAATAGCGGCAATGTATTTAGCGTGAAATGGAATCAATCGAAGTGCATTTCTGGAACCACAGCCGGAACAACGAGGTCTCCTTCTGTTTTTGAAATAATTTCCTCTACACTCACGCCTGGCGCACGTTCAATCAAGTGGAATTTACCATCCTTGATTTCCAAAACGGCTAATTCCGTCACCACTTTTTTCACACAGCCAACACCGGTTAATGGCAAGGTACATGCTTTGAGGATTTTCGATTCACCCGCTTTGTTGCTGTGCATCATGGCAACAATAATGTTTTCTGCCGATGCTACAAGGTCCATCGCTCCACCCATTCCTTTGACCATTTTTCCCGGAATTTTCCAATTGGCGATGTCACCATTTTGGGATACTTCCATGGCTCCAAGAACGGTCAGTTGGACATGTTGTCCACGAATCATGGCAAACGATGTTGCTGAATCAAAGAACGAAGCGCCATCGACAACGGTAATCGTTTGTTTTCCTGCATTGATTAAGTCTGCATCCTCTTCTCCTTCAAAAGGGAAGGGACCCATTCCTAGAACACCATTTTCAGATTGGAATTCGACTTCAATTCCTTTGGGAATGTAATTTGCCACCAAGGTTGGAATTCCAATGCCTAGATTCACATACCATCCATTTTTTAATTCTTGTGCGATGCGTTGAGCAATGCCGTTTTTGTCGAGTGCCATACCGTCTTCTTATGCGTTCTTTCTAACTGTTCGTTGCTCGATTCGTTTCTCAAATTCCGCTCCTTGAAAAATGCGTTGAACAAAAATTCCAGGTGTATGAATTTGATTTGGATCCAATGTTCCTGCTGGAACAAGCTCCTCGACTTCAGCAATAGTGATTTTACCTGCCATGGCCATCATGGGATTAAAATTACGTGCCGCAGCTTTATAGATAAGGTTTCCTGCCGTGTCTCCTTTCCACGCCTTCACAATGGCAAAGTCTGCTGTCAAAGCACTTTCAAGAATGTGTGGTTTTCCGTTGAATACTCGCACTTCTTTTCCTTCAGCAACTTCTGTTCCGTATCCTGCTGGGGTAAAAAAGGCAGGAATTCCCGCTCCACCAGCACGACAGCGTTCTGCCAAACTTCCCTGAGGGATGAGGTCTACTTCGAGTTCGCCGCTCAGCATTTGACGTTCAAATTCATCGTTTTCACCAACATACGAACTGATCATTTTCTTCACTTGCTTTGCTTGCAACATCAGTCCAATGCCATAATCGTCAACACCCGCATTGTTGCTAATACAGGTAAGGTTTTTAGTCCCTAATTTCACTAGCTGTCCGATGGAATTTTCAGGAATACCACAAAGACCAAATCCACCCAACATCAGCGTCATGCCATCTTCGATGCCTACTAACGCCTCTTCTACATTCTTTACAACTTTATTCATCGTTTAAAATTCAAATGGGACTTCGGATTCATCGACGGTTTCAGGCTGAGGCGCATCGGTACAATCATAGGCTTCTTCGTCGTAATCTTCTGGTTGAAGGAAATCCCTGGTCGAAAGTGCAATTACCGCATCTTTGTACACACGTTGCATATAATATCCGTAGATCGGAAGCGCCATTCGTGCTCCTTGTCCCCAAGTCATGCTTTGGAAACGCACAGCGCGATCTTCAGCTCCAACCCAAACACCAGTAACAAGCTCAGGGGTGATTCCTATGAACCATCCATCAGAATTGTTTTGCGTTGTCCCTGTTTTACCAGCTGTCGGAGCAGTAATACCTCCCCAACTTCTTCCGCTTCGCAGACTTCCTGCAGTTCCGTATTGAACAACACCTTTCATCATTTTCAAAATTTCGTAAGAAACTGTTGAGTTTAACGCTTGTTCACGGTGCTCCGTTGCACTATAAATTACTTTTCCATTTCGGTCAGTGATGCGTTCGATCGTCGTTGGACGTACATAAATTCCGTTATTTGGGAAGATACATTGTGCTGCCACCAACTGATAAAGGGAAAGGTCCATACTGCCCAAACACATGGACGGAACCACATCGTTTTTATTCAATTCGATTTCTGTTTTCTTCAATAATTTTTCGATTTGGAACGGTCCTCCAATTTTTTGAACCGGATTGAACGCCCCCATACGCGCCATCACTGCTACGGTCGTAGGATTAGATGATTGTGCTAATCCATCTTTCACAGAACCAGCGGGAGTCCCCTGTGGACAATATTGCCCGACAACCTTATTTTGGCCATCCACCAAATCCACGCAATAATCACCAGATGAAAAAGTAGTACATGGATTCACCACCTTCATGGATAGTGCTGCCGCGTAGACAAATGGTTTAATTGTGGATCCAACTTGTCGTTTTCCTTGTCGAACATGGTCGTAACCAAAATGCTTGAAATTCACACCGCCAACCCAAGCTCTTACGAAACCAGATGAAGGATCGATGGATAAGAGTCCTGCGTGTAAAAATGCTTTGTAATAACGAATAGAATCATTTGGTGTCATGGTGGTATCGCGTTCACCACTCCAAGAGAAAACCGTCATTGCTGTCGGAGTATCGAAGCTTTTACGAATGTCGTCTTCGCTGTATCCAGCTAAGGTCATGTTTTGAAAACGCCCCGAAGATGTTCGAGCTGAACCCATGATTTGATTGACCATTTTCGTTTCAATGGCATTTGAGAACGGATAGTTTTTTACGCGACGGTTATTAATGTCAAATTGTGGCTGTAATTCTTCCTTGATGTGTCGTTCCACCGCATATTCAGCATAGCGTTGCAGGGAAGGATTCAGGGTGGTATAAATTTTCAATCCATCGCTGTATATATCGATCGGTTCACCTTCTTCGTTGACATATTTATAGGAACCATCTTCGTTTTTCGTTTGTAGAATTTGAGTGACTTCTTTGCGCAAGGACTCACGGAAATACGGTGCCATTCCCTCTTTGTGGTCCAAGGATTTGTAGTTGATGACTATCGGCATTTTTTTGAAGCGATCGTATTCATCCTGTGTCAATTTATGCTTAATTCCTTCGTTGTCACCTTTACTATTCTTCAACCATTGGAATAACACTTGATTTCGTCTTTCTAAAGAACGCAAAGAATCTTCCGCGCGGATGGAAGCCATTTGAGCTAGGGTCACATTTTCTGGAGCAATTCCAGCTCGTTCAGCTGCTTTATTTCGGTAATTTTTAATCTTGTACTTGTATGGGTTAAACAAATCTGGATTTTTACACATACCTACAAGTACAGCGGCTTCAATGATAGAAAGTTCTTTTGGTCTTTTGTTAAAGTATACACGTGATGCATTTTCAATACCGACAGCATTATATAAATAGTCGAATTGATTCAAATACATCGTGATGATTTCCTCTTTCGTGAATCGTTCTTCCAAGCGTTTTGCAATGATGTTTTCACGTGCTTTCTCATTCAAACGACGAAATTTTCCAAGTATCCCACCTAATGGCAAATCAAATGTTTCACCGTTTGCACGGGCCAACTCTGCTAACTGCCGTTGTTTTAAGGTATAAATCAATTTAGCCAATTGCTGCGTAATGGTAGATGCTCCTCCTTTTCGTCCTAAACTAGCAAATGAACGAACGAGTCCTTTGAAATCAACACCTGAGTGGCTGTAAAACCGTTCGTCTTCTGTTGAAATTAAGGCGTCAAATACGTAAGGAGAAATTTCACGGTATTTCACACTGGTTCGATTCACGGACCAAAAACGACCAATAACGGTATCTTCTTTCACACTTTTTTTCGCAATAATCAGTGATGCTTGTAATTCCGGTGGATTATCCAAACTGGCAACAGATGGAAGCACACTTTCCGATTGCAATAGCAATAATGCAGTCACAAGTACAAATGGAATCAAGGAAAGTCCCCAGAATATTTTGGTAAACTTCTTGGTTTCCTCCTGGGACATTTTTGGCTCATTCTTTTTCATAACTCAAAATTAGCGACAATTATCGTAACACATCTTTTCGTTGACTATCCAATTTTAGCAGGATAAACATCATCATACAAAAGGACATCATGGAGGAACCTCCATAACTAAAGAAAGGCAGCGGAATTCCGATCACTGGAGCAAAACCGATGTTCATCCCAATGTTAATTGCAAAGTGATAAAACAGAATCATTCCAACGCAATAGGCGTAAACACGATTAAAAATGGAGCGTTGACGTTCTGCAATGAAAATGATACGTATCAACATGAATAAATAGCCTCCAAACAAGAAAATGATTCCTACAAATCCCCATTCTTCCGCAAAGGGACAAAAAATGAAATCGGTTTCACTTTCTGGAACGTGATTACTTTCCACGCTGGAAACAGATGCTTTGTTGTAACCTTTCCCAAGTAAGCCTCCTGATCCAACAGCGGCCATTGCTCGGTTACGATTGTAATCCTTCCCATTAGGATCTTCACGTAAGCCTAAAAACAATTCAATTCTATCCTTTTGGTGTGTGGCCAAACTGTTGAAGCCATTATCCACAATAAAGGACAATCCACTTGTTAAAATGAATCCCAAGATGATGATGACTGTTCCTCTCGTACGTTCCCTTTTCGCGGAAAAACGCTGAAGAAATAATATCGATAACACCGAGAAAATCAGAATAGTAGCAATCACACCTATCGACCCAGAAACCGGAAAGGGTAAAAAGAAAAAGTCTAATTGTACGGAGTTCAACAGGAGTGTGATTACACTAATAAAGATCATCACAAATAATATCGGAATAAAGTGACTTCCCACCCACGTTTCCTTGAAGCGAACACCTGGAATACTATTCACAAAGCTTAAAATAATCGGGTCAAAGGTGAGCCCTTCGCGGTACATGACAAAAAGAAAAGAGGTAAAAACAACGAATGTCCCTGCATCCGGCTGTAGTAAAATGAGGGCCATTGGAACAAGTAAAACCGCACTCGCTGTCATCACACTACTAATGTTTTGTTGCTTGACACTAATTCCACTAATGTATTTAGCCAACAAAAGAGCCGTCGATATTTTTGCAAATTCAGCAGGTTGAATCCCCATAGTTCCAATGCCAATCCATGCGCGTGCACCATGTACGGCCGGCATAAAGAGAACCACAACAAGTAGAAATAAGGTAAACAAATAGATTGGAAAGGCAAAGCGACGGTAGATGTCGGAATCAATTAAAAACACAATCAGACCAAGGAATAAGGATACTATAATCCAAATCAATTGTTTTCCATACATCATGGAAACGTCGTAAATGGCTGGATGTAAATCATCGTAAGCAACGGAATATAGCGTAGCCATTCCAGCCACCAACATCACCATAAAAGTGATGAACAATGGCCAGTCCAAATGGGAGATTAAACCTTCTTCTTTTCTCATTCTCCTGAAGTTGTTATGTAGGCCAATTTAGCCTCCAAAATACGCTTCTCTTTTTCTTTGTCAGTAATTTTTCGTTTGATGTATTTCTCAATCATTAAACTGGCAATTGGAGCCGCCCATGTCCCACCGAATCCTGCATTTTCAACAAACACAGCAATAGCGATCTTAGGTTTATTCATCGGCGCAAATGCAATAAATACCGAGTGATCTTCCCCATGTGGATTTTGTACGGTCCCGGTTTTACCACAAATCATGATGTTGTCTAGGCGCGCCATTCTAGCTGTGCCTCCATTTTCATTCACCACTCGTCGCATTCCTTCAATCACAGGCCAGAAATACTTGGAATTTACCATTGTTCGTTTTTTTGTTCTGTACTGGACTAATGGACCTTTTCGCCCGATCGATTTAACAAAGTGAGGGACATAATACCAGCCTTTATTTGCGATGATTGCCGCAATATTCGCCATGTGTAATGGCGTCAATTTCACTTCTCCTTGACCAATGGAAATCGAGCGAATGGTCGAGAATGCCCATTGGTGATGTCCATACCACTTGTCGTAGTATTTTGCGTCTGGAATTAGTCCTGGACGCTGTCCAGAGATATCAGCTTCTAACGATTTTCCTAATCCAAAGCTATTCATGTATTGGTGCCATTTATTGAGACCGTATTCGGCATCAGCAAATAGTCTTTTTTTCTTTCCTTGTTGAATAATGCGTCGCACCACTGCGTAATAATATGGATTACACGAAAATTGAACGGCTTCTGCGACATTTCGTGCGGACGGGTGATTATGGCAACCAACCAAGCTTTTATCACAGGGAAAACCAGATTCCTCCGTAATGACACCTTCTTGCAAACCAATTAACGATTGCACTAATTTGAAAATGGATCCAGGCGGATATTCGGCTTGTAGTGGACGTGGAAACAACGGCATGTTTTTGTCTAAGGCAAGTTTCGGATAATTTTCACTAATATTTCTTTTACCGACCAATTTATTCGGATCATACGATGGCGCAGAAACCATGGCCAAGATTTCACCAGTGGATGGTTCAATTGCTACAATACAACCTTTCTTGTTTTTCATTAATTTTTCACCGTAGGACTGAATAATCATATCCATGCCGAGTTTCAGTGGGTCAGCTTGACGTGCAGTTGTGTCGTATTTTCCATCCGCAAAAGGTTCAATAGCATTATTCAAGGCCGAAGTGACAATGTATTTGATTCCTTTTCTGCCGCGCAATTCTCGCTCATAAAATTTCTCAATTCCAGATCGACCAATGTTATCTCCTGGTCTGTAAAAGCGATCCTCATCAACTTCCTCGCGATTCACCTCGGATAAATATCCCATGATATTTGCGCCGCTTTTAAACGGATAATTCCGCATACTTGTCACTTTCTCGTAGAAACCAGGGAAATTTTCTAGGTGTGGAGCAATGCTTGAAATCTCCTCTAAAGTTAATTCCTTCAAAAAAGGATATTTGCGTATTTTTTGGTAATTCGAGGTGCGTTTACCTGTGCTTTTATTGTAATATGTTCCTTCTCCTTTAACGATTTCCTTAAATCGATTACGCACATCTTTGACGGTCCATCCAATTAATTTCGCAAAAGCGGCTGTATCCAGGTGTTTGATTTCGTCCTCCACCATCATCAAATTGAAATAGGTTCGGTTGGAAACGATTTTCATTCCATTTCGATCGAAAACAACACCGCGGGGTGGAGTAATTTCGATTCGTTTTTCTGCCACCTCATGTGCACGGAGTGTCCAGGTGTCATCAATCACCTGCATGTAAAACAATCGAAACGTGTAAAGGAATCCCACCAAAATAATGAAGGCCGTGATCACATAACGTCGGAAGTCAAAATTCATTTCGTTTTCGATTTTTTAATCAAGAAGCTTTGTAATAGCAAGCAAATCAAAAAGGATGTAACAGCACTAAGGACTGTTTTTTGCAGGATGAAAAAGAATTGGTTAAATTGAAAAATCTCTACGAGGAAGTACCAAAAGTGATGGATCAGCAATAGGATTCCAAAAACAAACGTAAACCAGCGATTCCCCATGTCGAATACATTGGGTTCTTTCAGCGGATCATATCCTTCACGTGGACCATAGAACTTGAAAACGAGTGGACGAAAATATGCCATCATGACTAAGGATGAAGCGTGCAATCCGTAGGTATTTGAGAATATATCAATGATGATTCCCATTAAGAATGCTAATCCCATTAAAGAGATGACACCCAACTCAAATGGCAACAACATGATAAAAAGCGGATGAATCATCAAATGAAAACCGTATCCAATCTCCAATTGATTGAAAACAACTGTTTGCAGCACGACAAACACAATGAAGCGAATGATATTTTTCGTTAGGTTATTCATCTCAATACGTCTTCTTCTTCATCAGGTGGAATCTGCCCCTCCAATGCTTGTTGTTCTTCAATCATTAAATTTTTCACCACATACACACGTTGCAAGGTGCGGTAATCTTCTGAATATCTTACTACGACATTCCATAGTGGTTCTCCTTCAATGGACTCAATTCGTTCCACTTTTCCGACTGGTATTCCTTTAGGAAAAATACCGGATCCACCACGCGTCACCACGCGTGACCATCGTTTAATGCGCAAGTCATTGGAAATACCGTCAATCGAACCGCGTCTTGGATCATGTCCATCCCATTTTAGAATCCCCGCCAAATGAATGGGCTCAATAATCACATCGATGTTAATGTCCTTCGTTAAAACGGACTTCACCACGCAATAATGTTCGCTGACATTGTGGACAATTCCTACAACTCCTTTGTCCGAAAACACCCCCATATTAGGTCTCACTCCTTGTTTGCTTCCGATGTTCAGGGTGAAATAATTATTTCTTCTCGTCACAGAGGAATTAATCACCATGCCAGGTATGTACGTGTATTGTTGCTTGAAAATAGTATCCTGTACTTTTACTTTTCCAGCACTTAAGGTATACATAAACTCAGGTAGCTGCTCTCGTAAACGGATATTTTCATGTTGCAATGCGTAGTTATTTTTGCTTAAGTCAAAATGCTTCGTGACGTCGTTTTCCCAAGTGAGAACTTTGGCCGTCACATTTGATGCCGTTGTTAAGTATTGACTCCTAGGAAAACTTAAAAATTGCACATAAATCACCAACGAAATGATCTGCAAGGAAGCAAAGACCAAAAAGATTCGAAATCGACGTAAAAAGGCGATGAGATTGCGCATAAAAACAAAGGTAATGATTGACTTTTAGAACCGATATAACTGTCTGTGAATGATATTAACAAAATGAGGGAATTTATTAATAGTTGATGAGTAATTAGAGAACACCGTTTTGTGACATCTTTCGCTTAGCTCAAGAGGTGGTTTCGTTGATTTGATTAGCGCTCTCGTTTTGGTTGTTCGCTTTGACGTTTCTTTCGCTTAGCTCAAGAGGTGGTTCATTGTGGTGAGGACATAGTTTCTTTCGCTTAGCTCAAGAGGTGGTTTCGTTAATTGTTGGGGTTGTTTCGCTTTGTTCAAGGTTTCTAATTTCGAGGTAAAATTGGCACATTAGCACATTGGCACATGAGCACATTCTTTCGCTTTGCTCAAGGTTACTAATTTCGAGGTAAAATTGGCACATTGGCACATTAGCACATTGGCACATTAACCAGGGATTACTCGCTAGCGCTCGTGTTCCCGGTTTTGGGGTCCGCTTCAAAGAATCTAAAAGCTAAGCTGCGGTGCAGCTTTGGCTTTTTTTGTTTCACTTCGCTTACAAAAGCGAGCTTTTGACGCGAGTGGAAACAAAAAAAGCCAGCCTGACGGCTAGCTTTTAGATTCTTTGGCGGAGAGGGCGGGATTCGAACCCGCGATAAGCTTTAGACCTATACACACTTTCCAGGCGTGCTCCTTAAACCACTCGGACACCTCTCCAGGTATTTTATGGATTGCAAAAGTAGTGAAAAGTTCTGATTACTCAAGAACCATAGATCAGTAGTCCTATGGAGAAGTAAATAAATAAGCCAATGACGTCATTCAGGGTGGTGACAAATGGACCAATTGCCAATGCTGGATCAATCTTGTAACGATTTAGAATTAAAGGAAATAAGGTACCGAAAATCGCAGCAAATAGAATGACCGTAAATAAGGAAATACTTACAACGATACCAAGTTGTGAGTTTTCAAAAACCGAGGCTACACCAAAAATAAGGCTAGCTAAAAAGACCCCGTTTAATAATCCAACTTTTGCTTCGCGTAATAATTTGGGTAAAATACGCCCCAAATCTTTGTCCCCACGCGCTAAGGACTGCACAACAATCGCGGAGGATTGTACGCCAACATTTCCGCCCATTGCGGTAATTAACGGGATGAAAAAAGCCATTGCTGGAATCTTCGTAATGCTTCCCTCAAAGTTCGAAATGACTTTCGCTCCAATGGTTCCACCAACCATTGCAATAACCAACCAAGGTAGACGGGAACGACTGATGCGCCACGTACTGGCATCAAAGTCGACACTGTCCGTAATACCTGTCGCCATCTGGAAATCTTTGTCCGCCTCTTCTTTGATGTAGTCAACGACGTCGTCTAAAGTAATGCGTCCAACTAGTTTGTTCTGGTAATCAACTACAGGAACCGATACTAAATCGTATTTTTCCATCACCATGGCCACTACTTCAGCGGAGTCACTCGCTTTGACAGAAATAATCTTCTTAGACTGGTAAATATCGGCGATTTTGGTCTTCGCATTTGCAAATAATAAGCGCTTCAAGGACAAAACTCCTAATAAGCGATCTTGCTCATCGACAACAAAAATGTTATATACTTTTTCAACGTCTTCTGCTTGCTTGCGAAGTTCAATGATTGCTCGGTTAACAGGCCAAGATACATGTGCCTGAAAAAACTCTTTTTGCATGAGTCCACCCGCTGTATCATCGTCGTAATTTAAGAGATCAACAATGTCCTCCGCGGCTTCATCATCCTCCATTTGTGAGATGACCTCACGTATTTTTTCTTCGGTTAATTCACCAAGGATATCGGCGGCATCATCGGAATCGAGGTTCTCGAGCTGATCGGCAATTTCTTTACTGGATAAGGAAGCAAGGAATCGATCTCGAATTTCCTCGTCCAACTCCATAAGGATATCGGCCTGGGTTTCTTCATCAACTAAAAAGTAAACGTATCTCGCTTCGTCATTGGTGAGCGTATCGATGATTTCTGCTACCTCTGCGTGGTGAAGTTCAAGGACGTTTTCGTGAATCCAAGATAAATCTTGTTCTGCGATTTTGGTTCGCAGCAATTGAATAAATTCCTTGGTCAGTTCGAAACGCACGTTCTACTTTTTGACAAAGATACGGAATTGCCTTTGAAAGGTTTAGTTATGGGATTATGAAATCATTAAGTGGTCGAATGTAAGCGACTAATCGTGACAAAGTTCTTCTACTTGGTGGAAAAGATCATGTGCTTTGGTCATTTCTTTCATCAAGACCGCATCTTTCGCATTTTTCTCCACTAATTCGTAAATTTTCTCGCATTGCTCAGCTAAGTCCGCTAATGCCTTATGAACGGCTGGTTTGTCCTTTGAAAGGGGTGGCTTTGAATTTGAAAACAAAATTGCCTTTGCTAAAAGTTCACCTGACCGTGTGCGTAGCGGAACAAAATTTCCTTCTTCTGCTGGATGATACGTTTGCGCCATGACTTTGTGAAATTCCTTTAAAGCCATCCAATTATCCTTTTCAATTTCACTTAGCAAAGGATCTATTAGCGCTTTATTGTATTTTTCTGAAACAATTCCCCAGTCGATGAGGTTGAAAATACCACCTAAATAATCTCCTCGTTTGTTTTGATATTTCAAGTAGTACGCGTGCTCCCACACATCGATTCCTAAAACAGGAATTCCACGGTCTTTTGCAACATCCATGATGGGATTGTCTTGATTTCCTGTACTTGTTACCATCAACTTTTTATCCGGAGTGACAATTAACCAAGCCCAACCTGAACCAAAACGCGTACTTGCGGCTTGTGTCAAGGCTTTTTTCAAGGAATCCATACTTCCGTATTGCACGTTAATGGCTGATTCAAAGCTTGCTTGAACGCTCGTTTGCTTGTCCTTAGGAGCTAAAATCTCCCAAAACAAACTGTGATTGTAATGTCCTCCAGCATTGTTACGAACCACATCCGAACGAAAACTTACGTCCATCAATAATTGGTTCATGCTAAGCGTTGCTAACTTCGTTCCCGCCAAAGCTTTGTTCAAATTCGTGACATACGCTTGATGGTGCTTGCCATGGTGGATTTCCATCGTCTGTGCATCGATGTAAGGTTCGTAACTCGCATAACTGTAAGGTAATGCAGGCAGACTGAATTCTTGCGCGAAGAGCAAGGTACTCATGGAAATAAAAAGAAGGGAAAGAAGTGCTTTCATGTGTTGTTTTTTGACAAAGTTACACGAAAACAAGGGTCAAAAACGTGCGTAGTTGTTAACGACTCGTTAAATGTTTTGTAAGTCAACCATGCGCATCGCGATGAATGCTTTCAATACGCGTTCACCAACATTTGGCACCTCAATGTGAATGAGGTACATTCCCCCAGAAACAGGAATATCCGCATGATTTGTAAGCGTCCAGTCTTGATAAGTCAAGGGATTATCCTTTTTGATAGTTTTTACTAATTTACCGTTGGACGTATAAATTTTGATGGTACAACGCTCCGGTAAATTGGTAATTTTTACCCGATTGTCTAGTTTATTTCGCTCATACTCGGAAAACGCCAAATACGGATTCGGCACCACATTAATCATCGCCAATGCTTCTTTCAATTGGTCTTGTGAGCCAACTTTCGTTGCGATGTCATCCATCGACCATCCGTACATTGGTTTACCGCCGTTTTCTCCGGAGCCAACAAAGTTTTTGTACTCCTTG
>CAMAPI010000055.1 GCA_945860065.1 Chryseobacterium gleum
CTACTTGGTAGTAGTATACTCAAGAGTATAATAGATACTAGGAATCTACATTTGAACCAATTTACCATCTTTTAGAATCGGAATAACGTTTGTTTGATTTGGAGTCAGGCAATACTTAATGTCCTTATTCAAATTCAAGTTTTTCAATCGACGACGATGAGAGCTTGATTTTAAGAAACCTAAATAATTATCCTTTGCAGATAAATATAAGTATTTTGCCGCAATACTGGAATCTTCTTCGGAAGTAAATTTCCCAGATGAAATCAAGAAGTCCGAAATTGCTCCAGCACAAATCGTATCCTCTAAATTGAATTTATCCTGCCAACCTGAACAAAGACAAAGAATGTTTTTTTCTTGTTTAACCAGCCATTCACAAAGGAAATTTAGGTTTAAGAAGGAGCCAACCACGACGATTTCGGCGTCTTTCGCAACATCTAACGATTTTGTGCCATTCGTTGTCGTTAACACGACTTCTTGTCCTTTGAATTCTTCACGCATGTACGAAAAAGGGGAGTTTCCGAAGTCGAATCCTTCGACGATTTGACCTTTGCGCTCCGCACCAGCCAAGAATCCTTTTTTCTTGTACTCCCAAGCTTCTTCCACGGTTGGAACAGGAATAATGGATTTGATGCCATTGTCAAACGCTGCGCAAATAGCTGATGTAGCGCGCAATACATCGATTACGACAACAATTTCATATTCTCCTTTGAAATATTCGTATTCTCCTGGTGTGAAGCAAACTTCGATGCGGTTTCTTTCTTTCATAATGGTGGCAAAGGTACGAATTAACAGAAAACAAAAAAGGGGACCGAAGTCCCCTTAATGTATTTAATGATGTTGTCTTAGAATCTCCAACCAATACGAACTGAACCATGTGCAGCTCCGATGTTTGTGTAAGATTCGGTGTACGCAGGCTCATATCCAGCAACTACACCTCCAACTGTTACAACTCCTGCATCATAACTTACATTTGATCTAGAAAGATTCATTTCCAAACCAACATATAAATTTTCTGCAATGTAATAGTCGAATCCAGCACCAAGACTTACTCCGAAAGATGAATATCCTCCAGCAACTGTTGCATTCAATCCACTTACGTAAGATGCACCATCTGAATTAGTCCATGTTTCATCATAGCTTCCTCCACCTAGGTTAATGCCTAATGCAAAGTATGGTGACATTTTGTCTGTTCCTTTTAAATGGTATTCTGCACCTAATTGAAGGTTGTATGCACCTCTTTTGATTTCTTGCGTACCTGTAGCACCAGTTCCGTCAGGATTTTCATGGTACGTGTAAGATTCAGTACTTGGAGTTGTAGCAACGGACGAACCATCACCACCAAAACCATATTGAATGCGCGCTGCAATGTTCTCATTAACAAAGTAACGTAAACGAAGGGAAGGGGCTGTCCAACTCATACCATTAGTGGTATTCAAGTTAGCTAATCCTTCTAACGAATAATGCGCATCATCACTCGCGGGTTTTTGTGCGAACATTGTACCTGACAATGTTAATGCACCAACAAAAATCATAAACTTTTTCATAGTAATTGTTTTAAAGTTGAATCTAACTTACGCTTAAAATCAATAAGTTGTTTCAAAAAAAAACAAACAAATAGGTGTTGAAAAGTTCAAAAAAGGCTGTTTATTCAATTTTTCTCCTGCCGCAACTGCTGTTCGTACATATCAAAATAAGTTCCTTTCAAGGAAATTAATTCGTCATGACTGCCCTGCTCGGTGATGGCGCCATCGCTCATAACAATGATTTTTGTTGCATTTCGGATGGTGGAAATACGGTGACTAATGATGATGGTAGTTCGTTCTTCTTTTCCTTTTTCCAAGTTACTTAAAATGATTTCCTCCGTTTCGGTATCTACCGCCGACAAACAATCATCTAAAATCAACAGCTTCGGCTTTTTCAATAAAGCCCGAGCGATACTAATGCGTTGCTTTTGTCCACCACTTAAATTCACCCCGCGTTCACCTAGCAATGTGTCGAATCCATCTGGGAATCCTTGGATGTTGTGATAGACATGTGTCATTTCACATGCTGCAATGAGTTCTTCTTCGCTGCAGGTGCGGTCGTTGATGCCAAATTGCACATTTTCACGTATCGTATCGGAAAACAAGAAAACATCCTGCGGCACAATTCCCGTTTGATCTCGCAGTGCGTGAAGATTGATGTCCGTCAAGGGTGTTCCATCATAAAGAATTTCTCCACTCTTTGGATCGTATTGCCGCATCAATAAAGAACTGATCGTCGATTTCCCACTTCCGGTATGACCAACAATAGCAAGTGTTTCTCCTTGGTTTACTTGGAATGATACATTATAAACAGCAGTAATGTTTGTGACGGGATATTGAAAGCTAACCTGATTAAATGCAATGCTACCCTGAAAGTCAAACTGCTCCGTTTCTGTGTTCACGATACTTGGTTTGGTTAGTAGGAATTCGTTAATACGTTTCTGGGATACCGACGCACGTTGAATGATACTCGAAACCCATCCCAAACTAGCGAATGGCCAAGTTAAACTATTGACGAACATGATAAAGGCAACAATGCTTCCGATGGAAATACGTTCCGATACAGGTCCGGTGAAGGATAATATGCCGCCGTAATAAACCGCAATCAAAACACTTATTCCGATTAAAAACATGATAGTTGGTATGAAAAAGGAATTTACAAGTACCAGACGCATGCTTTGTTTTTTGTAATTCTCTGCGCTCTCATTTAATTTTTCCTCCGTTTCCTTTTCTCTATTGTATGCCTTTATGATTCGGATGCCCGAAAAAGTTTCTTGCGCTATGGTGGATAGAAGTGATTGTTCCTTTTGTACCAAGGCACTCATGGCGTTCATCTTGGAGGAGACACGGTAGATTAATACCGACATAATCGGTAAGGGAATGAGGACGTAAAAAGTTAAGGATGGACTTATTCGGATCATCTGTGTGACAATCAAGGTAAATGCAACGACCAAATTGATGATGTACATGATTCCAGGTCCGAGGTACATGCGCACCAATCCAACATCCTCCGAAATGCGATTCATTAAATCTCCAGTAGCATTCCGTTTGAAGAATCCCTGGTCAAGCGATTGATAATGATTGTAGATTTCATTCTTTAGGTCAAACTCAATGTTTCTGGACATCACGATGATGGTTTGACGCATCAAAAACAAGAAGAATCCTTTCGCTACCGACAATAACATATAGAATCCACCCAATTGAAAGGCGAGCCACAGGAAATCATTTGGTTTGGCATGTGAAATGTTTGCTTGAAATTGATCAATGGCATCCTTGAAGTAAATAGGCATTTGTACACCATAATAATTGCTAACAACCGTGAAAAGAATTCCCAAAAGAAGCCGCCATTTATATTTTAGGAAATATTTATTTAAGTATTGAAGGGACTTCATGTTTTATTTTCTAATTTTGCCAGCGTTGAATAGCGTTACAAAAGTAACCATTCATCTGATTAGTTAACGAACTCAAGCAAAAACATGTCTGATTTGACAGTTACTTCTTTAACAGATTTGAATTCAAATCCTGTAATCCAACAAATGTCCAACTTGGGACATGAACAAATCCTTTTTTGTAACGATCACGCAACCGGATTAAAAGCCATTATCGCTGTACATAACACCGTATTAGGTCCTGCCTTAGGTGGAACCCGTATGTGGATGTACAACAATGAAATGGAAGCCTTGAACGATGTGTTGCGTCTTTCTCGCGGAATGACCTACAAAAATGCGATTTCAGGATTGAATCTTGGTGGTGGTAAAGCAGTAATTATTGGGGATTCTAAAACCCAAAAATCGGAAGCGCTTTTTCGTCGATTTGGACAATTTGTAAACGGACTTGCTGGAAAATATATCACTGCAGAGGATGTGGGAATTTCTCCTTCCGATATGCAGTGGGTGAGTGAAGAGACGAACTATGTAGTTGGACTGCCTGGAAAAAGTGGAGACCCTTCACCAGTTACGGCCTTCGGTGTGTACATGGGAATGAAAGCTGCAGCGAAAATGCAATATGGAACGGACGACCTAAGCGGAAAAACAATCGCTGTTCAAGGTGTTGGTCACGTAGGAGAATACTTGGTTTCACACTTGGCGAAAGAAAATGCAAACGTTTATATTACAGACATCAATCAAGAAGCATTAAAACGTGTTTCGGAGAAATATGGTGCGACGGTTGTTCAGCCGGATGCGATTTACGATGTGAAAATGGATATTTATGCTCCGTGTGCGCTTGGTTCAACGGTGAACGATGATACATTAGCTCGTTTAACCTGTTCTGTTATTGCTGGAGCAGCAAATAATCAATTAAAAGACGAAAAAATTCATGGTTTAGAAGTCATGAAACGTGGAATGGTTTATGCACCTGACTTTGCTATCAATGCGGGTGGTGTCATTAACTGTTTTTCCGAAGTAGAAGGATTAAGCCTGGATTGGGCACATCAAAAAGCGGAAGAAATTTACGGAACAATCTACAATATTGTGAAACGTTCACAAGACGAAGGTATTCCGACCTATCAGATTGCGAATAAAATGGCTGAAGAACGTGTTCAGTCCAAAGGAAGTTTGAATCTGTAAAAATCAATAATGCTCAATAGAAGACACTTACGTATTAAAGTACTCCAAATTCTGTACGCTTTCTTTCAAAGCGAAGAGGAAAGTATTTTAAAGGCGGAAAATGAATTGCTCTCTGCAGTGGAAAGAATGTACGATATGTACCTGTTCATGCTGATGTCGCTGCCTGAGTTGAAACGTGCGGCACTCAACCACATGGATGCGCATAAAAAGAAATTGCGTCCGACAGAGGACGACTTGAATCCAAGTACGAAGTTCGTTAATAACGTACTGATTGAAGCCATTGAATCGTCCTACGAACTCACAAAATTGAGCGAAACACGCAAAGTCAATTGGTTAGGTGCAGAAAGTCAAGAAATCTTTAGAAAATTATATTTGAATGTAATTGAATCAGAAGTGTTTTTCGAACACATGAACAACGATTCGGAGGGATTAGAAGCGGATATGGCCTTTGCTTTGCAATTGTTTAAAGCAGAAATTGCTAATTCTGATTTGATTCAGTCTTTCTTTGATGAGAAAAGCATCTATTGGGCGGATGATTTAGACCTTTGTTGTTCGATGGCGATGAAAACCATGAAAACCATGAAAACATGGGCTAAAGGCAAAGCGTTTGAAATCTTGCCACTTTATAAAGAAAACGACGACGAAAAAGAGTTTATCGTTAATCTATTGCGAAAAACGTTACAGATGAACGCGGAAAACGAGGCGCTAATTTCAGAATTTGCTCAAAACTGGGAATTGGACCGTATTGCGAAAATGGATATTCTTCTTTTGAAAATGGGATTGACGGAATTGCAAACGTGTAGTAGTATTCCGACCAAAGTTACCTTGAACGAATACATCGAAATTTCTAAGTTTTACAGCACGCCGAAAAGCAACTTATTTATCAATGGTGTCTTGGATAAAGCGATTACTCAATTGACAAAGGATAAGAAAATCGTGAAAATTGGACGTGGATTAATTACCTAATACTTTATACATGAAAAAGTTTGTTTTATTTATTGGGATTGCATTGTTGTTTTCTTGTGACGATGATCAACCGTTACAAGTGGGACAAAAAACAACCATGGAAGTCGAAACGGTATTCGATGCGGGAACGGTAGTCAAAGGTGAAGTCATCAATGCAAAGTTTAAAGTAACGAACACAGGTGAGTATCCACTTGTGATTGGTGATGTGACTCCGTCTTGTTCATGCACGGTGGCTGAAGAACCGGAGGATCCAATCCAACCGGGTGAATCAAGTGAAATTATTGCTCAAGTGAAAACAGATAACTTGAGTTCAAAAAAAATCCAAAAAATGATTACGGTGATGGCGAATACAGACCCATCCGTAACCGTTTTGGAAATAAGAGGTAAAATACGTTAATTAACTAATCAAAACAACAATTATGGGAGGCGGACAAGGAATGCAAAGTATATTGATGCTCGGACTAATGGTTCTAGTATTCTATTTTTTCATGATCAGACCACAAATGAAAAAACAAAAGGATTTGAAAAAATTCCGCGAAGGATTAAAAGCTGGAGATAAAATTGTTTCCATTGGTGGGATTCACGGTAAGATTTTAGAGATTTCTGATTCAACTGTGTTGATTCAATCAGAAGGAACGAAATTGCGTTTGGAGAAATCAGCGGTTTCTCAAGCGATGGAGGATACGCTTCAAGCGAAATAAGAAACTATTTTCTAAGAATTTAAGAAGGAGGACAAGTGTTCTCCTTTTTTTTTATGTTATTACTTTTTGAATAATTTCATCTTGAGGATTTTCCCGCCCATACATGAAATGTATAAGTATTTCGTATCCGCTACCATGGAAAGTGCATTTTCAGTTGAAATGGGTGTCCAAATGTTCCCGCCATCTTTGGAGTAATCGATTCCCGTTGTTCCACAAGCATAATAAATACCTTTGGCGAAGTACACACATGAACGATAACCATTCGGCGGGACTTGTGCTTCGTTCCAAATAAGTCCACCGTCGGTGGAATAAAAACAATTCTTCTTCGTCTCGTTTGGACGCTTGTAATCGCCACCGACCACCACTAATGATTGACGGTTTTTATAGCCCATGGAATACGCGCCGCAGGTTGGACAAGATTCAAAAGGGATCGAATAGCTTTTCCAAGTTAGACCGAGATCACTACTCCAAATAAAACGACTTCTCTCGCCGCCACTAACAAAGATGAAATCGCCATCGATGATGTGATTTGTCGTTCCGCTTGCTGCGTAAGCTGCTTCGTTTGTTTGGCTTTTCACCTTCCCTGGACATGCTTCCCACGTTTCTCCATAATTTAGGGTGCGAAATAAAGCAAAGTCACCATCAACTGGGTCACCAATGAGAAATCCTAAGCTATCTTGAAGGTCGATTCCATCCAAGAAAACAGATTTATCGTGGTGTGAAAAGTTTAATAAGCTATCTTCTTTTCCATTCCATTTTTCGCGAAGGACATGCGATTCATCGTTACTCTGCATGAAAAACAAGTAGTGTGCATTCTTGTCCGCATCGCGTATTTCCTTGATCGTATGTCGCGTGGACGGAAGATACATGCTCACAGGTTTTTTCGCATTTTTCGACATAAGCACGAATTTCCCTTCGTTTGTCCCTAGGAGCAGTTCGTTTTTCGAAAAGTCCTGAATGCTACGTGCGTGAACACTTCCATTGGAATAGGTGAGAACTTCAAATTTTGGTGGACGTGCAAACCAAATCACCAAGAAAAGTGAGTAAAGGATTTTCATAGCGGATTAGCGGTATTTTTCGTCAAATTTGGACTTCTGCGCAGCTTTTAAGGCGTCTAAGTCAGTTGGAATTTCTCGTTTCCATCGCTTGTGCGACCAAAGCCAATTGCACGGTTGGTCAATGATGCTTTCCTCCAATAATTGCACATGTTTTTCTGTCAATGCACCGTATAGAAGACTTTTTGGATCTTCCGTTAGTATTTGGAATTCCACCGAATACTGTCCACGTTTGATTTTCTTCATGCTAAAGTAAACGACGGTCAAATCAAATTCGTTCGCCATTTGCTCCACGCCAAAAAGAACCGGGCTAGGTTGATGAAGGAATTCCATCCAATAACTTTTTCGAGCATCCGCAGGAGCTTGGTCAGTTAAGACAAGAACAGAAACTGCTTTTTCTTGCTCAAACATCTCTTTGTAATTCTGCGCATTTACGACGGTTAATCCGAAGCGTTGTCGTCGCTCCGTCAGTTTTTTATCCCAAAAGCCATTGCTCAATGGCATGCCAATCCCGTAGGATTCAAATGGAACCAACAAAGCTTGGGCTGTGATGAACCATTCCCAATTGTTGAAGTGTCCAGATACGATCAAAACAGATTTTCCGCTTTGCTCAAGGACTTGGAGGACTTCCGGATTGACGACCTTCATGCGCCGCAATAACTCTTCTTTGGAAATACTCAGATTTTTGATGCTTTCGATCAGTAGATCAGAGAAGTGTCGGTAAAATCCGCGTACTAAAACCGCTTGATCTCTTGGACTCAAGTCTGGAAAGGACTTTTCAATATTACTTTGAACGACTTTCTTGCGATAGGGAAGAATACTCATGAATAAAAGGAATAACACATCGCTAATTCGGTATAGAATCCACAGTGGAAGTAGAGACAGGGGATAAACGACGCAATAATAAAGTAAAGCTGACATCATTTTTGGTATTTATCCTTCCATAACGTGGAAATCGTTTGTTCAATTTCTTGTTCCTTGGAACTACTTCCTGCTTGAAAGAAATTGGTTCCGCTTATTTCTGTTGGTAGAAATTCTTGTTCTGCGAAATTCCTAGGATAATCGTGACTGTACAAGTAGTTTTCACCGTATCCAAGTTGTTTCATTAAAGCAGTTGGTGCATTGCGCAAGGGGAGAGGGATGTCCAGATTCCCCGTTTGCTGAACCAATTGCTGCGCCCTGTTAATCGCCATGTACGCTCCGTTTCCTTTTGGAGAAGAAGCCAAGTAAATGGTGCATTCCGCCAAAATGATTCTCGATTCCGGCCAACCCACACTTTCCACTGCTTGAAAACAGGCATTCGCTAACAATAAAGCATTTGGATTTGCTAGTCCGATGTCCTCCGTTGCGGAGATCAATAACCTTCGTGCAATGAATTTTGGATCCTCGCCACCTTCCACCATTCGTGCCAACCAATAAATGGCTGCATTTGGATCGCTTCCTCGAATGGATTTTATGAATGCAGAGATAATATCGTAATGTTGTTCACCATCCTTGTCGTAGCGCGAAAGACTTTGTTGAGCATTTTGCATAACAATTTCGTCGGTGATTTCAATTTCGGTTTGACCTTGAAACGTTCCGATGATGATCTCGAAAACATTTAACAGCTTTCGAGCGTCTCCTCCTGAAATGGCTAGTAAACTATTCGTTTCTGTTAAGGTAATTTTTTTGGTTTTCAAGACAGCATCTTGAAGAATAGCACGATCCAAGAGCTGTAATAAATCTTCTTTGGTATGTTCTTTAAGTACATAAGTCTGACAACGACTAAGCAAGGCGGAGATCACTTCAAAGGAAGGATTCTCTGTCGTGGCTCCAATCAATGTAACGACTCCTTTTTCAACCGCTCCCAGAAGAGAATCCTGCTGTGCTTTGCTAAAACGGTGGATTTCATCAATGAATAAAATCGTTCCCTTTGCTTGAAACATGCCGCCGTTTTCTACACGTGAAATAACTTCGCGTACATCCTTAACCCCTGAAGAAATAGCGGAAAGCGTGTGTATCGGTCGATTTAAGTGTTTGGCGATTAATTGTGCTAAAGTGGTTTTTCCAACTCCCGGAGGACCCCAGAAAATCATGGAGGGAATCACACCGGCGTCCAATGCGCGACGCAAAGCAGCGCCTTCTGCGAGTAAATGTGCCTGTCCAATGTACTCATTGAGTGTTGTAGGTCGCATTCGTTCCGCAAGTGGCGCATTGATCATCTTTCAAAGTTAAGGTATTCTTCACAAATATGCTAAGCTTTGTGATCAAAGAAACTCTATGCGGACAAGTGAACTATGAAACAAATCGCTTAACTTTGCCGCATGTTAAACGGAAAGAAAATCTGTATCGTCCTGCCTGCATATAATGCGGCGGAAACCTTAGAAATGACATACGCTGAAATCCCGTTTGATATTGTGGATGAAGTTGTTTTGGTCGATGATGCCAGCAAAGACAATACGAGTGATGTCGGAAAACGATTGGGGATTAAACACATTGTTCGACACGAACAGAATCGTGGATACGGTGGAAACCAAAAGTCTTGCTACGATAAAGCCTTAAGTTTGGGCTCGGACATCGTTATTATGCTGCATCCCGATTATCAATACACACCAAAATTGATTCATGCGATTTCTGGAATCATCGCATATGATGTGTATCCAGTGGTTTTGGGTTCTCGCATTCTTGGAAAAGGAGCTTTGAAAGGTGGAATGCCGATGTACAAATACATTGCCAATCGATTCTTGACACTATTTCAAAATATCGTGATGTCTCAGAAGCTATCGGAATACCACTCTGGTTACCGTGCATTTTCTAAAGAGATATTCGAAAAAATCAATATTGAAGCAAACTCAGATGATTTTATCTTCGATAATCAGATGTTGGCGCAAATTTTTTATGCTGGATTCGAAATCGGCGAAGTGACCTGTCCGACGAAGTACTTTGAAGAAGCTTCGTCCATTAATTTTGCGCGTTCAACGACTTACGGCTTAGGCGTACTTTGGACATCTGTCAAATACCGTTTGGCGAAATGGAATATCTATACAGCAATCGAATTCAAACAGAAGTAGTCGAATTCAGTTTGAAATGAATTTATATCTTTGAATAAAATAAAACATATGGGATTACTAGCAAATAAAATCGTTCTAATTACAGGAGCTTCACGTGGAATTGGTAAAGCAATTGCCGAAGAATGTGCGCGTCAAGGTGCAACAGTTGCCTTTACGTACTTGTCGTCAGAAGAAAAAGCCCGCGCTTTGGAAGTTGAATTGACGGCAAATGGAGGGAAAGCGAAAGGATTCCGTTCGGATGCTTCTAATTTTGATCAAGCACAACAATTAGTAGATGACGTCGTGGCTGAATTCGGAACAGTTGACGTGTTGGTAAACAACGCTGGAATTACCCGTGATACCTTATTGATGCGTATGACCGAAGAACAATGGGACGAAGTCATAAATACCAACTTGAAATCAGCCTTCAATTTAACGAAAGCAGTTCAAAAACCAATGTTGAAAGCACGTAGCGGATCCATTATCAATATGTCATCTGTTGTTGGTGTGAAAGGAAACGCTGGTCAATCGAACTATGCTGCTTCAAAAGCAGGTTTAATTGGCTTCACGAAATCCATTGCTGCTGAGTTAGGTTCTCGTAACATCCGTTGCAACGCGATTGCACCAGGATTCATCGAGACAGAAATGACAGACGCATTGAATCCAGAAGTGGTTCAAGGATGGAGAAATGGTATTCCGTTGAAACGAGGTGGACAGCCAATCGATGTAGCGAATGCAACGGTTTTCCTTGCTTCTGACATGTCAGCTTATATCACTGGTCAAACACTTCACGTTTGTGGTGGAATGTTAATGTAATCTTATGAATATTCGTCCAAGACGCAACCGAAAAAGTAGTGCCATCCGCCACATGGTGGAGGAAACGAAATTAGGAGTCGAAAACTTGATTTATCCCATCTTTTTGAAGGATGGAAAAAACATCAAAGAAGAAGTTTCTTCCTTGCCTAATAACTTTCGTTGGTCCATCGATAAACTATTGCCGGAAATCGAAGAATGCATGAATCTTGGGATTTACACCTTTGATATCTTTCCAGCTGTAGATGAATCTTTGAAAGACCAGGTCGCAAGTTACAGTTACGCAAGCGATAACTTCTATTTGGAAGCCATTCGTCAAATCAAAGCACGTTTTCCCGAGTCTGTGGTGATGAGCGATGTTGCGATGGATCCTTACTCTTCAGATGGACACGATGGACTTGTCATCGATGGGAAAATCGTAAACGACGAAACCTTACCGATTTTAGCAAAAATGTCTGTAGCTCAAGCGCAGGCAGGTGTGGATATTATTGGTCCTTCGGATATGATGGACGGACGCATAGGTGTGATTCGTGAAGCGCTCGATGGCGCAGGATTTACAGATGTCAGCATCATGGCCTACACGGCGAAGTACGCAAGTGCATTCTATGGTCCATTCCGTGATGCCTTGAATTCCGCACCAAAATCCGGTGATAAAAAGACCTATCAAATGAATCCAGCGAATCGCCGAGAAGCACTTTTGGAAGCGCAATTAGACTTCGAAGAAGGCGCGGATATGATGATGGTGAAACCGGCCTTGTGTTACTTGGATATTATTCATGTTTTGAAAGAACAATTTCCGATTCCGATTACGGCGTACAACGTCAGTGGAGAATGTGCAATGGTTCACGCCGCTGCACAGAATGGTTGGTTGAATTACGACCTTGCAGTGTACGAAATGCTCTTGAGTATTCGTCGTGCTGGCGCGGATGGAATCTTAACGTATTTCGCGAAGGACTTTGCGCAAATGCTACGAAAATAACAAGCTTATGTCAGAATATACTATTCATTTAAATTACATCGAATTATCTGAATTCGAGCAAATTATAAATGATAACTTAAAGTTAAGCTTATCCAAAGAAGCGACGGATGCAGTTCTTGCTTGTCGTGCGTATTTGGATCAAAAAATGCAGGACTCCGAAAAGTTGATTTATGGAATCAACACGGGATTTGGTTCCTTGTGTGATACCGCCATCTCTTCGAACGACTTGGAAGCGTTGCAACGAAACTTGGTTCTTTCGCATGCCTGTGGAACAGGGGAGGAAGTGCCTGCGGAAATTGTGAAACGCATGTTATTCTTGAAAGTCCTTGGCTTATCGAAAGGTAATTCTGGAGTTCAATTGGCAACCGTTGAACGTTTGTTGTTTTTCTACAACGAAGGAATTTATCCAGTGGTCTATCAACAAGGAAGCCTTGGAGCTTCAGGGGATTTGGCGCCGCTCGCACATTTGTGCTTGCCTTTACTTGGTGAAGGGGAAGTTGATTACCAAGGAATACGTTATTCCGGTGCGGAGATCAATGCGAAATTTGATTTAGCGCCAATTGTGTTGCAATCCAAAGAAGGATTAGCGCTCTTGAACGGAACACAGTTCATGTCCGCTTATGCAAGTTACGCAGTGAAGGAATCTCAAGAACTATGGAATAAATGGATTCTTGTGGCTGGAATGTCCTTGGATGCGTATGACGGACGTTTGAATCCATTTCAAGCGAATGTGAATGCGATTCGCAACCAACACGGACAAATTCAACTGGCGGAAGCAATGCGCGAGCTGATGTCCACCAGTGAAATCATTGCCCAAGAAAAGAAACACGTACAAGATCCATATTCATTCCGTTGTATGCCACAAGTTCATGGAGCTACGAAAGATACGATCGATCAGTGCGAACGAATTGTGGAGCGTGAAATGAATGCGGTAACGGATAATCCGACTGTTTTTCCTGAAACGGAT
>CAMAPI010000056.1 GCA_945860065.1 Chryseobacterium gleum
AGCGCCTTGATTTTCTCTTGGTATTCCTCAATCGTAAAGTACTCATTGTTCGTAGATTTAACCAAGTTGAATTCTTTCGCTTTATCCGCAAATTTATCCTCTGATAATACTCCGTACTGAACGAAGATTTGTAAATCATCCCATTTGGATTCAAAGTCTTTGCGGTCTTTTTTGAACATCTCCGCTAATTTATCCGCTACTTTCTTTGTGATATGTGCCGATATTTTCTTCACATTTCCATCGCTTTGCAAATAAGAACGAGAAACATTCAATGGAATATCTGGCGAATCAATCACCCCGTGCAATAGCGTCAAAAATTCTGGAACAATTTCCGCTACGCTATCTGTAATAAATACTTGATTGCAATACAAATTGATTTTATTTTTTTGTACCTCAACGTTTTCTTTGATTTTCGGGAAGTAAAGAATTCCCGTTAAATTGAAGGGGTAATCTACATTTAAATGGATGTGAAATAAAGGGTCCTCGAAAGTTGCCGGATACAACTCTCGGTAAAAAGAATTGTAATCTTCGCTTGTTAAATCAACTGGTGCTTTTGTCCAAGCTGGTGAAACATTGTTCACTTGATATGGAACGTCGATTGCGACACGTTTCACTTTCCCATCTTCGTCTTTTTCTCCTTCCGGAGAATCCACGTATTCCGTTTTATTTCCGAAGATGACAGGAATCGGCAAGAACTTACAATATTTCGTTAAGATTCCTTCGATGCGTCCTTTTTCCAAGAATTCAATAGATTCTTCGTTGATGTACAAAACGATGTCAGTTCCGCGATCTTCTTTCTCTATTTCTGTAATCGTATATTCTGGAGAACCATTACTTTCCCATTGTACGGCTTGAGAGCCTTCATGACGCGAAAGTGTTTTAATTTGTACGCGCTCTGCCACCATGAATGCGGAATAGAATCCAAGTCCAAAATGTCCGATGATTTGCTCTGCCCCTTCTTTTCCCTTGTATTGTTGAACGAATTCTTCTGCACCTGAGAAAGCGATTTGATTAATGTATTTATCAATTTCATCGGATGTCATTCCGATACCATGATCACGAATCGTTAAGGTCTTTTCTTCTTTGTTTAAGATTAATTCTACTTTCAAATCACCAAGATCTCCTTTGAACTCTCCGCTTTTTCCAAGTACGTGAAGTTTTTGAGAAGCATCTACTGCATTCGAAACCAATTCACGAAGAAAGATTTCGTGGTCGGAATACAAGAATTTCTTGATTATTGGAAAAATGTTTTCCGTTTGTACGTTTATTTGTCCTGTTTTCATGCTATATATTTAGATGCGATATTTTGGTCAAGGAATATGCCAAGTAGGAAATCGTGACATTTTGACAAGTTTTAAATCTCTTTCGGCAGAATTCTTGAGTCCTAAGAAATAATTTGTCACTTTTGTAGCATGAAAGGATATGCATTCATTACCGGCGCGAGTTCCGGTTTCGGGGAAGCCATCGCAGAGACATTAGCGAACGAAGGATACCACTTAATCGTTGCAGCGCGTCGAACAGAGCGTTTAATGCAATTAAAAGAGCGTTTAAGTTATTTGCCTATTGAAGTTATTTGCATCACCATGGATGTGCGAAATGAAGAAGAAGTGCAACAAGCGGTTTCTTCCTTACCAGAAAACGTTCAAAATCACATCGAAATATTGGTCAACAACGCTGGACTTGCGGTTGGACGTGGTCCAATCGATCAAGGAATTTCAGATGATTGGAACCGTATGATTGATACCAACATAAAAGGATTATTATACGTAACGAAAGCCGTTGTTCCCTTATTGAAAAAGCAAAAGCACGGACACATCGTCAATATTGCGAGCATTGCGGGAAAAGAAGTATATCCCGGTGGAAACGTATATTGTGCGAGTAAACATGCCGTGGACGCACTCTCTCGTTCCATGCGCATTGATTTAGTTTCCTTTGGAATCAAAGTGACGAACATCGCTCCAGGAGCAGCGGAAACAGAGTTTTCCATCGTGCGATTCAAAGGAGATCAATCCATCGCAGATTCAGTATATGAAGGTTATGATGCCTTACAGGCGCAGGACATTGCGGATAGTGTTTTATTTGCGGTCACGCGTCCAGCTCATGTGAACATCAGTGACATCACGATTATGCCGACAGCGCAGGCAAGCGCGACTATTGTGCACAAAGAAGCTTAATTCCCTTCTGAATTCTCCGGTACTTCCTCGGTTTCTGCTAAGGGCAACAAGTTTTGAATCAAATCATCGTAGCGTTGTTTGATGCGTTTTTTCTCATCTGCTTTAGCGAACGATTTCCCTTCTTCCAACTCAGCAATTTCCATGTCAAGTGCATTTACAGTTTCCAGGTAATTTTGAAGATTGAATTGAATGGCTTGTTTCACCCAATATTTCGTTAAATCCCCTCCTATTTCATTGTAATGAATATAAACGGCATGAGATTTCTCTTGAATATCAATATTCATACGCATGATGAAAACAGCAAACGAAATCATCGTTCTTAATTCGTCGTAACCTTTAAAATCACTGTGATAAATGAGTTGATCTAGGTAGTCGTAATCCGAAGAATCTCCGATTTGAGCAATTACTTCCGCGATGGTCACTTTAAGTGCTTTCGCCGGCTCATTTTTCATTCCACGCGCAACGATTAACGCATCTTTCTCATCCACTTTGATATAGGATGCTAGTCCAGAAGCAATGGCAGTGTACGATTTCTCTTTAGCCATAAACGATTTAAAGAAGGTGCTTGCTTCATCTGCTTCCATCAATTCTACGCAATTAATCGCCGCAGCGCGAACATCGGATTTCGCATCGTTCAAGGCGATTTCTTTTAGTTGCACAATGTACGATTTGGCTTTTTCTTTGTCCATTTCTTTAATCAGATTGACGGCAGTTAAGCGTATGTTCCAGAATGGATCTTTCAAGGCATCTGCCAACAAACGATCGGATTTTTCTCCTGGGATTTTTGCAACACGAGCCAAAGCGGTATTGCGTGATTTCCATCGATTGGTGTTGTAAAACTGATGAATAAATTCATCTGTTGACTTGTCTTCAAAAATTTTCCCTAGTAACATTTGAGGCTCATCAAACAATACATTTTTAACGGCTCCTTTGATTGGGAAATAGAAATGTTGTTCGATGGAATCAACAACAATGCGTTTGGTGGTTTTTCCCGATTCATCCCAAATAGCGACATCCACTGGTAGTTTATAAATTGGGAAATCCGCATAATTTTGTGTTTGTTTTACGGTTACAACAAGTGTCTTCGTTGTTAGATCAACATTGTGACTTACTTCCAATACTGGGTGACCATTATTCAAAAACCATTGATCAAAGTACCAGTTAAGATCCTCCCCGGAAACTTCCTCAAACGCCATGCGAAGGTTGTGAACTTCCGCTGCTTTGAATTTATTTGAAGTAAGGTAAAGATTCAATCCTTTAAAGAAGGCATCGTCCCCAAGGTAATTGCGCAACATATGAAGAATGCGCCCACCTTTGTTGTAGGAATGTCCGTCAAACATATCTTCTTTGTCAGCATAATCGTAGCGAATCAAATTGACATACCCGCCATTTTCAGCGGATCCAAAATAACCATCGGACTCAGCTTCCGCTTGAAAATCCGCTTCATCTAATCCAAAGCGGTGTTCATCCCACAAGTACTGTGAGTAATTGGCGAAAGACTCATTCAATGGTAAATTCGCCCAAGATTCACAGGTTACTAAATCTCCAAACCAGTGATGAAATAACTCATGAGCGATGGTCGATTGGTCATTTGCGTCTAATAATTCGCGTTCTGTTTTATATACATAATCGCCAAAAATTACCGCTCCTGTGTTTTCCATGGCACCCGAAACATAGTCTCTAACAACTATTTGAGAATATTTGTCCCAAGGATACTCCACGCCTAATTTTTCTGAAAAGAAGCGAATCATTTCAGGAGTTTCACCGAAAATCGCTTTTGCGTCTTTTTCGTACGCTGGCTCCACGATGTAATTTACTTCCATTTTGGAACCGTCCTTGCGTGTGTAGCTATCTTTCACCGTTTTGAATTCACCAACCGCCATCATGAATAAGTACGGAGCGTGAGGCAA
Organism: Chryseobacterium gleum; assembly: GCA_945860065.1. GTDB lineage: Bacteria > Bacteroidota > Bacteroidia > Flavobacteriales_D > Crocinitomicaceae > UBA952. The sequence continues at coordinate 4,085 of CAMAPI010000056.1, forward strand.
ATCTTGCTTCCAATAGTCCGTGCGTGTACCGTCTGCATTTTTCTTAGACGAAATCAACTTTCCATTCGCCAAAGTCATGTATTTATCTTGAACCGTCATTAAGATTTCCTCGGTTGATTTTGCATTTGGCGCATCAACGGTTGGGAACCATACGCTATTTGCTTCTGTTTCTCCTTGTGTCCAAATTTGCGGCATTTTCGTTTTATCTTCTCCTTTTGGATTGATGAAGTACAGTCCTTTGTCCGAAGTAATGGCAGCACTACCTCCAACTTTGCGCTCGTCTGGCTTGGAAACGTATTGAATCGTCACATTGAATTTCTCATCACGGGTATATGTGCGATCTAATTGGATACGCAAATGCAAGGAGTCGTTATAGGCATAAGCTAATTTTTTGTTATTCATTTCGACAGAAAGGATATCCATTCCCTTTGCATCCAAAATCAAGCTATCGGACGCGTAAAAATGTTGTTTCGCTGTTAAGATTTCTTTCCCATTCAATCGTGCATGTTCCCAGTCGAAACTTACTTCTAAACGCGTGTGGACTAAGTCCGTTTGCAAGGTGCGTGAAGCATTGTAAATTCCACGAACATAAGGAGTTTCTTCCTCCTCCATGAACGACATTTCATCCCAATTTTCTTCTGAGAAATCTTCTTCAGGCATAATTACTTCGATTCCTTCAGGAACAGGTTCAAATGTTGAATCGGATATTTGACGATGACAAGCCGTGATAATCAAAAACGTTAAAGCGAAATAAGCGTATTTTAACATAGGAGGATATTTTAGACAAAACTGCAGAAAATAAATGAATTTATCGAGAATCTTGCTTGGAAACAAACGCAAGAAATTCCCTTTCGTTACTTTTGTATAAAAAAAAGATGATCTCAATTGATACGTACAACTTCCATGGAAAACGCGCAATTGTTCGTGTTGATTTCAATGTGCCTTTAGACAAGGAAACAATGGTCGTGACAGATGATAAGCGTATTCGAGCTGCATTGCCTACGATTCAACATATTTTGAAAGCCGGAGGAAGTGTTATCTTGTTATCACACTTTGGTCGGCCGAAAGAAGGTCCTGAAGAAAAATTCTCTTTGACGCACATCCTGAAAACCGTAGAAAAAAACATTGGGAGCTCCGTCCACTTTGCTGCTGATTGCATTGGAAAAGATGCGAAAGATCAGAGTGCCCGCTTAAAAAGTGGTGAAGTGCTTTTGTTGGAAAACGTTCGTTTTTATGCGGAAGAAACAAATGGTGATGTCGCCTTTGCGGAAAAATTAGCTGCTTTAGGAGATTGTTACGTGAATGATGCTTTTGGGGCAGCGCATCGTGCGCATGCGAGCACCACACAAATCGCACAGTTTTTTCCTGAAGATAAAATGGTTGGATTCTTGATGAAATCCGAATTGGAAAGTGCGCGAAAAGTGTTAAATCACGCTGAACGTCCATTTACCGCGATTGTCGGTGGCGCAAAAGTGTCGGATAAAGTATTAATCGTTGAGAATTTATTGAACATCGCTGATCACATCATCATTGGAGGAGGAATGTCGTATACGTTTTACAAAGCGCAAGGTGGACACATTGGACAATCGTTGTGTGAAGATGAACGATTAGAAACATGTCGTGAAATCCTTAAAAAAGCAAAAGAGCAAGGAGTTCAAATTCACTTACCCATTGACTCCACCATTGCAAATCGCTTTGCAGCGGATGCAGAAACGAAAGTGTCTCCGAGCAATCAAATTCCAGATGGATGGATGGGCTTAGATATTGGCACTGAGGCAGTAGGGACTTTCCGTGAAGTTTTATTGGGCAGTAAAACTATTTTATGGAACGGCCCGATGGGTGTATTCGAAATGGAAGCGTTTGAAAATGGGACGAAATCCGTGGCTGAAGCGGTAGTTGAAGCAACATCGAAAGGAGCTTTCAGTTTAATTGGTGGTGGCGATAGTGCGGCGGCTGTTCAAAAATTCGGCATGAGTGACCAAGTGAGCTATGTGAGCACAGGTGGAGGAGCATTGCTAGAATATTTCGAAGGAAAAATACTTCCTGGCATTAAAGCCATTGAAGACTAATTTGCTTTAACGACGTCAACTAAGCGATTGGAATAACCAGCTTCGTTATCGTACCAACCAACAACTTTTACGAGTCCGTTGAACACTGTTGTCAATTCAGCATCGAATAAACAGCTAAATGAACTTCCGATGACATCACAGGAAACAATTGGATCTTCAGTATAACCAAGGATTCCCTTCATATCCGTTTCACTCGCTTTTTTCATCGCTGCGTTGATTTGTTCTACTGTAACATCTGATTTCGTTACGAGTGTTAATTCTGTTACGGATCCATCGGTCACTGGGACACGGAAACTTCCACCGGTGATTTTCCCTTTTAAATCAGGAAAAATACGTGTGATGGCTTTTGCCGCTCCAGTTGAAGTTGGAATAATGCTATTTGCAGCGGCACGAGCGCGACGTAAATCTTTGTGCGGGGCGTCGTGTAAACGTTGATCCGAAGTATAACTATGAACGGTAGAAATATAGGCTACTTGAATGTCCATCAAGGACTTCAATACTTTCACCATTGGAGCTGCATTGTTTGTGGTGCAAGAGGCATTTGAAATCACGGCATCACTAAAATCCACAGTATCATCATTTACCCCCATTACAACGGAAGGAATATCTTCATCGTTTGCTGGTGCCGAAATGATGACATTTTTTGCGCCACCAACTAAGTGTTTGGAAGCGGCTTCTCGTGTTAAAAACAATCCTGTTGATTCCAAGACTGTTACCACGCCATGTTTAGACCATGGAATTAATTCTGGGTTTCGCTCACTGATAAAGATGATATTCTTTCCATTCGAGAAGTGAAGTTCATTTCCATGAATTTCAAAAGACAAGGAGAAATTTCCATGTATTGAATCATATTTCAGTAAATGAGCTAAGGTATTTACATCGGCTAAATCATTCACTAAAGCCACATCCACTTGCGGATCCAATAATGCAATACGCGTGAAACAACGTCCAATTCTACCAAAACCATTTACACCAACTTTCTTCATCTTTTGAGGTATTATATCCACACAAAATTACACAACCAAGACGAAATAAGTAACAATAAAAAAGAAAAAGTGTTCAAATGACACTTTGAACACTTTTTCAACTGAATATCTGTTTGTTATTTAATTGAATGTATAGGTATTTCCGTTTACGGTTACCGTAAATGTGGCATCACAAGTGCCCGTTCCGTAGTCAAGTACACGGACAGGATGATTTTCAGGTGTAATGTCAACCGTTCCACTTACGGGGAATCCACAACCGACTTTAATGTGCACAGGTGAGGTGATATTCGCTGAATAACCTCCTCCCAAAGAAAAGACGCCAGATGCTGTTCCAGTAATGTCGTATTCGTCATCAAAACGATTCAATAGTGTATTAAAACCAAAGGTCCAAGTTCGAACACGCGTAGATGTATACATCATAGTCTCTCCAGATGTCAGCGTTGCGACACCATCGATTTGCACATTGAAATACGGTTGTCCTGAAGCATTTAGACCCATATTAACTACCGTTTTTGTTCCTTCAATTTTGATGTCATTCACGTAGTAATCAACTGGAGTATGGGTAATGATGGTTCCTTGTGCATGATAAAACCCAGTGTACGTTGTTACGATTTTACCGCGTCTTGTTTTTCCATCGTTACAATCACAATTGCTAGATCCATAATCAACAGTGACTGTTTTTAGTGAGCCAGTTGTATCAATGGTAATAATGACGTTACAGGCCGTTTTTGCTTGCACTGGTTTATCACCAGGATGTGTAACAATCACGCCGCCATTTTTGTAATACACCATGTTTCCGGTGATGGCTTGATCAGAAATGTTGGTCATTTCATCAAAAGCCAATTCAACTTTTTGGTTGACTTCAGCTGATTGATCTTTATCGTAACGGAATTTACCACAGGCGATTAGCATAAGAGAGATCCCTATGCTAAATAGCATTATTTTTTTCATAGAATTTGAATTTAAGACAAATGAATCATACAAAATTCTTGCCAAAAATACTTACAAATTCAATTTTGAACGCACTTCTTTTGAAATACCATCTTTGTGCAAGTAAATATTGATTGTTTTGTATTTGAAATAGTTTTCAGAAACATATAAATATCCTTTTGGATAGTTGGATGTCCCCCAAGAATTTTTCACCAAGAAATAATTGACGCCATTTTGATCTGTAAACAAACCAACGATGTGCATTCCATGGTCATCAGTAGTTGTTTTATTGTCGTACGCTTCTTGACGCAATTCTGGAGTGATTTTCAATTCTGTTGTCGGTTCTGTAAAGGCATTCGATTTACGTTCTGCCCCAGCGGTATTATAGTTTTTATTATCTTTCCCGGCAACTTCCACACTTTTAGGATCTGCTGGAACGATTGCGATACCATTTCTAAAGCTAAATCCTTTTTCAGAAACATCTGCGCCCCATGCAATGGTGTATCCATTTTTCAGGGCTTCTTTTGTTACTTGAACGAGGTCGTCCATCGTCACGTTGTAACTTTCTCCCCATGCCCAATTATCAGGAATTTCCAACATACATTTTTGATACATATCGTGATTCGTAAACGATGTTAAGGAAACGTAATTATCCATATTCAGTTGCAAATGTTCAGCAAACGATTTTGGCGTGTACTTTTCACCTTCAAATTCGAACGATTTGACATCTTTTCCAATGTATTGATCAAGGATTTTATTGTACTCTTTTTTCCATGAATCAGAGATGCCTTCTGGCGCACCTAATTTCGTCATGATATCTAACATGATTTTGTTCAACTCAGTGAACATTTCAGCATGATTGTAGGTCTCCGTTTTCTCGAGTCCAGTATAGTTATCGTAAGGAACGATTCCATATTTACGAATGACTAAAGGAATATCATGAAACGCACCACCTTCACTAAAATTCGTTTTCCCATCCATGCGGATGTATTTTTCCGCTTTCATTTCATACGCCTTGCGAACGGTATACATTTCTGAAAGCACAATATTTTTACCTACACCTAAACGCATTAATTCCGATTCAAAAAAGGACATTCCAGAAAAGGACCAGCATGTTCCGGTATTTCCTTGACTTTGAACGGGTGTTGCATCTAATTGCACCACTTTTTCAAACGTGTATTTACTTCCCTCCGCATTGCTAACTTGCGCAAATGACAGTGTTGCACCAAAAAAGATTGGCAGCAAAAAGTTAATTGATTTTTTCATGTGTTGAGTTATAGTTTACAAATCCAACCATCCATTCCTTGGGAATTGACGTTTGATTGAATTGCTTGAATTTCACGTTGATTTGTTGCTGATCCTGCGCTTACTCGAATAAGTGTTCCGCCTGTCAAAATGTGAGCGTTGAATCCGTTTGCCTGTAATTTTTGGACGAAATTTGTTGCATTTCTTTCATCTGAAAAACACCCAACGATGTACTCAAAGTTCGCTTGAAAAGACACTTGCTCGACTTCCGTAGCAATGATTTCCGCTTTAGGAACTTGTACCGCAAAAACAGTAGATTCATCGTATTGATAAAGTCCGATTTTCCCCGGTTCTACAGAAGAAAGTTGCTCAGCTATTTTTGAATCATTCTCTTGCTCTTTTTCAAAAGAGCTCAATGGAATTTTCTCATACCTAACCTCGATATTTCCTCGTAAGGGATTGAAATCCTTATAGGAAATAAGTCCAGAATGCAACACATCTGTTTTCATTGGAATCCAAAACGAATAAAACGCAAATGGAAGAAGACAAGCTGCAGCGGCGTACTTCCAGAATTTACTTGGATTCTTCTCGTTTTCGAAAGTGATAACTTCTGGATTCAGGACAATAATCGGAGTTTCTTCCAACACTTGATTCGGCACGAATATCACATTCGTCAATCCATAAGAACTTAACAGCAAATTGAAATGACGGTCTTGTTCGAATCGAACCACCCCATCCGTATCTTTCGAGAAAACACCCAACTTTGGAATACTCACTTGTTTACCACGGGATAAATCAGCGTTTAACTGACTTGTAAATTGCGTTAATTGAGATACTCCTTCTTGGTAATAAAGTCCATTTAAACGTGCATACTCCGCAAGTACAAGTCCATCATCGTTAATTAGGTTGCGATTGAAGAGTAATTGTTTATATGGCGCTTGAATAATTCCTTTTTCGAAGTCAATTTGAGCAGAGATTGTTTTCGATACAAATCCACCAAAATGCGGCACTACGACACAGTTGTGACGTAAAATTAATTGGCAAATGACTTCTTCAAATAGGATCATGTACCAAATTTACAAAAGAAAGATGGAATTACAAAAAATGAAGGACATTCTCCACGTCTTCTGGGACATCAATGTTGGGTGTTTCGATATTTGTCTTCACGACCTTGATTTTATACCCATAAAATAGCCAACGAAGTTGCTCCAAGGATTCTATTTTTTCTAGTGCCGTTGGTTGCAATTGGCTAATTTCTAATAAAGTGTCAGTGCGAAATGCATACAATCCAATATGTCGAATAAAGGGATAACTTATCAAGTGATTGCCCTTGAAATGATCGCTATTCGGCACAGCACTCCGACTAAAATAAAGCGCATTTTGAACTTTGTCCAAGATAATCTTTATACGGTTCGGATTCATTAAATCCGCTTCATCGCTTGTTGGGATGCCTAATGTGGCAATATTCACCTCTGGATTGACAAATGCGCCAAGAAGTTGCTCAAGTTGCATTGGATTCACCAAAGGCTCATCTCCTTGAATGTTAATTACCACATCGAATCCTGGATTCAATCGTGCCACTTCTGCACAGCGATCGGTCCCACTTTGGTGTGCTTCGTCCGTCAAACAAACATTTCCGCCAAAACGAAGTGCCTCATCTACGATACGTTGATCATCGGTAGCCACTATGACTTTTGTTAGTGATTTCGTTTTTAACGCGCCTTCATAAACCCGTTGAATCATCGACTTTCCTTTGAGGTCGATCAATGGTTTCCCAGGGAAACGAGAAGAGGCGTATCTAGCGGGAATGATTCCGAGTACTTTCATTAAAATTTCATTTGTAGTTGTGCGATAAAGTTTCTCGGTGGCTGAATATCTCCAGGTCGACTTGAATATTCTGCATTCAATAAATTGTTGACAATGAAGCTCACTCGGAAGTTTTCGTTGATTTTATAGGCGATGCGCGCATCAAAAACCAGGTTCCCTTTGTTATACTTTTGTCTGTATTCTTTGAGTCCAGGTAAGATATACGTCGTCCCCGCGATTGGTTCTTCAAAAACCTTATCAATATTAGACATAAAACTACTATATCTCATCGATGCACCTAAACCCCACTTCTGATAATTTGCTTCAATGTCAGCCTTTGCCAAATGTTTGAATCGATATTTAAGCATGTTGGTGGATGTATCCGAATAGGTGGCTGTATAAGCGGTATTCTTATTTAAACTGATTGGGTTCATATAGGTATATCCGATTAAAGAAATCAATTCTACCTTACCTAATTTTCCCATGGAATTAAAAGAAAAATCCAAGCCGGAAATCCGAGCTTTCTCCACATTTTGAGCTTGAAATCCAATCCATTTATTGATATAACCTGGGTTATTAGGGTCATTGCTCAAAGGTATGTTCGAAGGGTTAAATACACCAAAGGTGAATTCCATCATATTGCTGTATTGATTGACGAATGCGGCTAAATCTAAATAACCTTTCCATGAACCAATTTTCACTCCCTGCTTGATTCCGATTTCACCTGCCCAACCAATTTCCGGCGTTAGATAGGGATTAGGGAAGATATTCAATGCACCTACAGAAGTTTGTGTGTATCGTTCAGCAACAGAAGGATAGCGAATCCCTTGTCCAAAAGATGCGCGAAGATGCGTAAACTTGGCAGCTTGATAGTGAATTCCAGTTCGAAGAATCGGATAAAAAGGAATCTTGATATTCTTCTTCTCTGAAATCATAAAATCTGTGTCTCCACTTTTTCCATCCATTTGAAAATATTCGAGACGTGCCCCGACACTAAAGTCCCATTTGCCTTTGTGCAGTTCAAGTTGGGTGTATAGCGCAAGGTTTTCAGAATTGTGATCGCCAAATAAATTCGAACGCACTACATTGTAGATATTGGAAGCGCCCGAAGTCATGGTTCCACCATTTTTAAATTGCTTTTGAATGGAGTAATCTGAAAAATAAATCACGGCGCCGTTGCTTTGACTCGGATTATTAATATTGGTATTATGCGCATAGTACATACGCGTTTTCA
>CAMAPI010000057.1 GCA_945860065.1 Chryseobacterium gleum
CACGTTTGCGTTCAGCTGCAATTCGTTCTTCACTGAACGGCTGCTTCGAAATGACAATTTTGAATAATTTTCGATTCACCAAACATTTAGATAATTGGGATAAAATGATATCCGGATGACTTTGCCATACTTTAATAGCAGACCAAATATCGTAATCGTCTAACTGCGCAAAGTTTTCTAGCACCTCTTTTCGTTGATGAAAATCACTTTCGCTAATGTCCTGATGCATAAAAAAGGACAAGGCTGGACTCGCAAAAATACTTTCTCCTTGTTTGACCAAGTATTTTGCTCGTCGCAAGGCATGAATCAACATAAACTCAGCGGCAACCACCGTTTTATGCAAGTAAACTTGCCAGTACATTAAGCGTCGAGCGACAATAAACTTTTCAATGGAATAAATTCCTTTTTCCTCTAGGACCAGTTCTCCATCGCGGACATTCAACATTTCAATCAAGCGATCAGTGCCGATGATTCCCTCACTCACACCAGAATAAAAACTATCTCGATTCAAGTAATCGAGTCGATCCATGTCGAGTTGACTTGAAACGAGTTGATGTAAAAATGGTTTATGGTATTTATTTTGAAAAATGAGTAATGCCATATCGAGCTTACCATCAAATTCCTTAGACAAATCTTCAATAAAGAAAGCGGAAATCTCTTCATGACTTACACCACAAACGATGTCGTATTCCAGTGCATGACTAAATGGACCATGTCCAATGTCGTGTAATAAAATCGCCAAGCAAACAGCACGCTCTTCTTCCACCGTTATTTCATGACCTTTCCTTCGGATCGTTGCTACTGCCTCACTCATAAGATGCATGGCTCCCAAAACATGATGAAATCGCGTATGATTTGCTCCTGGATAAACAAGGTGACTTAATCCCAATTGCATGATCCGGCGAAGTCGCTGCATATGAGGGTGTTCCAAAATATCGAAAATTATTTCGTCCGGAATTGTAATAAAACCATAGACTGGATCGTTAATAATTTTCTTCTTGTTGTTTGGATGTTGGTTCGGCTGCAATTGAGTACCTTTAATTAAATTCATTCAAAACTATTAAAAATAAGGCATATGCAGGGTAAAATTCTTTGGGCTGACGATGAAATTGAATTATTGAAACCGCATATTTTGTTTTTAGAGGCAAAAGGATACACAGTAGATCCGGTGACAAATGGACAAGATGCCATCGAAAAAGCCTTAGATAGTCACTACGATATTATTTTCTTGGATGAAAACATGCCAGGATTAACTGGATTAGAAACCTTATTTCAAATCAAGGAACAAAAACCGTTGGTACCCATTGTCATGATCACGAAAAGTGAAGAAGAACACATCATGGAGGAGGCGATTGGAAGCAAGATTGCTGATTACCTCATCAAACCGGTTAATCCAAAACAAATTCTTTTAAGTATTAAAAAGAATTTAGATGTCTCAAAATTGGTCAGTCAAAAAACCAATTCAAACTACCAACAAGAATTCCGCCAGCTCGGTATGCAGTTGATGGGACGAATGAATGCTGAAGAATGGAAAGAATTCTATGCAAAATTGGTTTATTGGGAGTTAGAATTAGACAAGATAGAGGATTCGGGCATGCGTGAGATTTTCGACATGCAGAAAAAAGAAGCAAATAAACTATTCTGTGATTTCATTGAGGACAATTACTTGGATTGGGTTAATGGCACGGAGGACTCACCACAAATGATCCACACATTAGTGAAGGATAAAATCGCTCCCTACATCGGGAAAGAAAAAACCGCCGTTTTAGTCATTGATAACTTGCGCTACGATCAGTGGAAAATGATCGAACCTATTCTTTCTCGTTATTTCTCCAAAGAAGAAGAGGAAATTGTCTTTTCTATTCTACCTACAGCGACGCACTATGCACGAAACGCTTTTTTCGCAGGACTTCTTCCCTCTGAAATTGAAAAACGTTTCCCCACCTTATGGAAAAATGAAGACGAAGAAGGAGGGAAAAATATGCATGAAAAAGAATTCCTTGATGCTCAGTTAAAACGCTTGGGTAAAAACGTCAAATGGAGCTACAGCAAAATCACGAATGTAGAAGCCGGAAAGAAACTCGGTGATTCTTTTCATACCTGGAAAGAAAATGACGTCAACTTTATTGTCTACAATTTCGTAGATATGTTATCACATGCCCGCACCGAAATGGAAATCATTCGCGAATTAGCGGATAATGAATCGGCATATCGCTCCATCACCGTTTCTTGGTTGGAGCATTCACCGCTGTTGGAAATTATTAAAAAAATCGCTGAAGCTGGAATTCGTCTCATCGTAACAACCGATCATGGAACGATTAAAGTGAACAAGCCAGTACGCATCGTTGGGGAACGAAATACCAATTCCAATTTGCGTTATAAAGCTGGACGAGGTTTAACCTACAATGCGAAAGAAGTGTTTACTGTGAAAAATCCGAGTGAAGCATTCCTACCGAAATTAAAACTTTCAGCGGAATTTGTTTTTGCAAGAGAACAAGATTTCTTCGTTTATCCAAACAATTACAATCATTTCGTGAATTATTATGGAAGCACCTTTCAGCATGGCGGAGTTTCATTGGAAGAAGTATTGATTCCCTACATTTCTTTAAAGGCAAAATAAACGAATATTTTTCCTAATTTAGAACAATTCAAAATAAGGGATTTCGTACTTTTGTACGAATATGAGCGACTTGATATTAAAACCATTCAACGTACGGGAAATTAGAGAAGAATTTCCGGCACTTCGTCAACAAATTTATGGGAAGAATCTCATATATTTCGACAACGGCGCAACATCTCAGAAACCTAAAATGGTGCTAGATGCTATCAACTTATTCTATTCTAAGGAAAACGCTAACATTCACCGTGGTGTACATTACATGAGTCAAAAGGCGACGACCGAATACGAAGCGGCCCGTCAACGTATTCAACGATACCTTGGTGCACGAAAATCCGAAGAAATCATTTTCACGAAAGGAGCAACAGACAGCATCAATTTGGTTGCCTACTCCTTTGGACTAAGTCTAAGCGCTGGTGATGAAGTTCTCATCTCAGCAATGGAGCACCATTCAAATATTGTTCCTTGGCAAATGTTATGTGAACGTCAAGGTTGCACCTTAAAAGTTGCTCCTATTAATCTACGTGGCGAATTAATCATGGAAGAATTTGATAAACTTCTTTCTAAAAAAACCAAGTTAGTTTCTATCATTCATATCTCAAATACACTTGGGACAATAAATCCAGTGAAAGAAATCATTGAAAAAGCACATGCAGTTGGAGCCAAAGTGTTAGTAGACGGTGCGCAAAGTATTCAACACATGCACATCAATGTCAAAGAAATGAATTGTGACTTCTATGTTTTTTCAAGTCACAAGGTTTTTGGTCCAACTGGAATCGGAGTTCTCTATGGTAAAGAGGAGCTTTTAGACCTTATGCCTCCTTACCAGGGCGGTGGAGATATGATTTCACGGGTAAGCTTTGAAAGAACGACGTACAACGAACTTCCATTTAAATTTGAAGCAGGAACGCCACATATTGCTGGAGGGATTTGTCTAGGAAAAGCATTTGAATTCCTGGAATCCATCGACATGGAAGCAGCGGAGCGACATGAACGAGAATTAGCGAAGTACGCAGAAGATATGTTAGATACCTTTGAAGGATTACAGATTATTGGAGAAGCAAAAAATAAAACATCCGTTGTTTCTTTCTCTGTGAAAGGAATTCATCCTTTTGACATAGGGACGCTATTGGACAAACAAGGCATTGCTGTTCGAACCGGACACCATTGTACGCAGCCATTGATGGATTTTTATGGTATTCCTGGAACAGTTCGTGCCTCCTTTGCGTTCTACAATACGAAACAAGAAATTGACACATTTGTAGAGGCAGTTGAACGTAGTTTAAGCATGTTGAAATAAGATGAACTTAACAGAAAAACAAGAGGAAATCATTCAGGAATTCGAGGTATTCGATGATTGGATGGAAAAATACGAGTACATCATAGATCTCGGAAAAGATTTACCAAAGATTGATGAAGACCACAAAACAGATGATCGACTCATTGAAGGATGTCAATCTCGCGTGTGGCTCGATTCACATTTCGATCATGGTAAAATGCATTTCACGGCAGATTCAGATGCCATCATTACGAAAGGAATCATTGGACTATTAATCCGTGTTCTGGATGGAGAAGAGCCAAAGGACATTGCAACGGCAGATTTGTTTTTCATCTCCAAAATCGGACTGCAAGAACACCTCTCACCGACCCGCGCTAATGGATTACTTGGAATGGTGAAAAAATTAAAAATAGAAGCAATTAAACATATTTCAGCATCATGAATGATTTAGAAGATCGCATTGTAGAAATGATGAAAACCATCTATGACCCAGAAATTCCAGTGGATATTTTTGAGCTAGGCTTGATCTATGAAGTTAAAGTAGAGGCGGATAATCACGTGTTCATCGACATGACATTAACATCCCCGAATTGTCCGGTGGCTGAAAGTTTACCAAAAGAAGTAGAAGACAAAGTTGCCTCTGTAGAAGGAGTTGCTTCTGCGAAAGTAAACATCGTTTTCGATCCACCTTGGGACAAAGACATGATGAGTGAAGAAGCAAAACTGGAATTAGGCTTTCTTTAATTCTTACGCAAAGCAAAACGTCGTAATCGGTATTGTTGATCGTCGTAATATTCGAACTCTAAATTTTTCTTAGAAGAAAGCAAGATGCGGATGTCAATTGTGTCCGTCTCTCGAACAACCAACAAATGATCCCCTTTTTCATTCATGGTAAATGGAGCTTGCACCGTCACAAATGAATCGATCACTTGATTCGTGCCAAAATGCAGGTAATCAAAATCAATTCGTCCACTAATGGTTTTTAAGTCCGAAGAAATGTGAATTTCTCCAATTGGCAAACTATCATAAAAAGTAAATCCCTCTCCATCAAGCACCCGTGCCAATTCAACTGTCCACGTGCCATCGATGCGTTTCAATTGTGCTTTCTGTTTATTACATGCAGCAAGTAACAACAAAATTGAAAATCCAATAATTAGTTTCGTTTTCATCCTTCCAAAGCAATAGAGGCCATCGCTTGTATTCCGATTTTCAAGGAATCGGTATCCACATCAAACCGAGGATGATGAACTGCAAATGTTATTCCCTTCGAGGGATTTCTAACGCCTAAGCGAAAAAAACACACGGGAATTTCTTGGCTATAAAAAGCAAAATCTTCTGCCGTCATGCGTAGGGCTAATTCATGGACTTTCTCTTCTCCAAAAACTTCCTGAAATAGTTTCCATGTCTGTTTAGTGAGTACTTCATCATTTTTCAAATAGGGATATCCTTTCGAAATGTTAAGGTTGATTTCACCCGAAAACTCTTGGGAAACCTTCGAAGCCTCTTGTTCTAATAATTCGTATGCTCTCGCACGCCAAACTTCATTCATCGTTCGAAAAGTGCCTTTAATACGTGCTTCAGATGGAATAACATTCGTCGATCCAAGGGCTTCAAAACGTCCAAACGTTAAAACGTGAGGAACATTTCCCGGACATTCCTTCATGAATACTTCTTTGACACGACGCATCCACTCTGCTCCCATTTCAATCGGATTCACACATTTCTCTGGCAAGGCTCCGTGTCCACCTACACCCTTAATTTCTACATGTAACTCATCACTTGACGCCATGTACAATCCTGAACGAAGTCCTAAATTCCCTACTTCCATTTCTGGAAACACATGCAACGCATACATTTTCGTCACTTTGGGATTTTGCAAAACTCCTGCTTTCATCATAAGGCTTGCTCCACCTGGATTCATTTCTTCTCCTGGTTGAAAAATTAACTTGATCGGTGTTTTTAGGGCTTGACGTTCTTCTTGAAGAATAATCGCTGTCCCTAATAAAATCGATGTATGCACATCGTGTCCACAAGCATGCATCCAACCGTCCACCTGAGAGCGATACGTCACATCATTTTCTTCGTGAATAGGCAAGGCATCTAAATCTGAGCGTAATCCGATGCATTCATCGTTTATGGAATGATGATCCGCACCAATCCATGCAACAACTCCTGTTTCTGCCACTCCCGTTTCATGAGAAATGCCATATTTCTTCAAAATACTGGAAACGAAGTTCATGGTATTGACTTCTTTAAAGGAAGGTTCCGGATGACGGTGCATGTGCTCACGCCAAGAGACCACTTCTGGAAAAAGCGACGTAATTCGATCGATTAGTTGCTTAGGATTCATTGGAGGAAACGGATGAATAACCAGATAAAATCAAGCGGAAGGAAACATAAGCCAAGAAAATTCCAAAAATCAATTTCACCATTCCGGGTGAAAGTTTAAGTGATAATTTTGAGCCGACATATGCACCAATCAGAAAAGTAGCTGCGATTACCAGTCCATATTTCCATTCTACATTTCCGGACTTCCAGTAATTAATCACCGCAAAAAGCACAACAGGCATCGAAAGCACGAATAGGCTCGTCCCTTGAGCAGTGTGCTGCGAAAGTCCAAGAAAGAAGACCAAAGCTGGAACAATGATGACTCCACCCCCTACTCCAACGAATCCGCTGAGAACTCCAGCGAAAATTCCAATGATGGCAAGGATAAGGATGGTTTGTGGTGTCATTTCCATTCAAAGATATCAAAAATAGCTTATTGATCGACGAGAAGATTACATCCACGGACATCTGCTTCGTCAAAGCGTCCCTCTAAATAAAATCCATCACCTTCTATTCGTCCCAAATCTTGCGTTTGAATAAATGCACAACTGTGCTGATTCGCTAAATCAATGACATTAATCCCCCCTGTTCTGTTGTTTGGAAATAATTCGAATGGATCATACGGGTCTCGTATGAGGATTTTCATCCAAGGTACCACTTGAAATTTCCCGTCTTTCATTGAATATCCTTGAGAAAGGATTTCAGTCATTCCGTATTCCGAACGCACGTGATCTACTCCAAGTCCTTTTATTAATTCCACATGTAACTCCGCTTTTGTCAATTCCTTTCGACGACCTTTCATCCCTCCCGTTTCAATGATAATTGCTTGAGATAAATCCACATTTAATTCCGCCAAATCGAGCAAAGCATAGGAAACACCAAAAATGATGACTTTTTTACCTTGTAAAATAGCTGCTTGATACCGCTCAACAAGTGAAGATGCCTCATTTAATAAAAATCCAGAGAGTGATTGATTAGATTGTTGAATGAGGTCATTGACCATATACACCAAAGAGGAATCACCTTGTTCCAAGTAATTGGGTAATAATGCGAGGACAACATAATCCTGAATAGCGCCAAAGAAGTGCGTGAATCCGAGCAAAAAGGACTCGTCGTACCATTGTTTATCTGCCACAAAATGTTGACTTCTTCCGAGACTTCCTGTTCCACTACTTTGAAAATGTAAGTCCACCAGATCTTTTTGTTGATCAAAAATTCGGTTTGATTTGAAAAACGAAATCGGTAAAAAAGGAATTTCATTCAGCGAACTTGGATGTCCACGTTTGATCAAATCGACATAGGATCGATAAACATCGACATGCTCATATTGGTATTGAAATAAGGCCAATGCACGCTCCTCAAAGTTTTCTGCGGTTGTACTGACTAAATATTCCTTTGGATTCATTGCACAAAGTTAAGATGAAATGTGTATTCTTCATCGTAAAGACAGGAAATGTGCGTAATTTTGAACAAGCGTTCTAGAACGTTGTTAACGTAAAGATGAAGGATCAAAGCATGAAAAAAACAGGAGTCTTATTAATTCAATTGGGAACGCCAAATAGTCCAAAAACGAGCGATGTCAGAAGGTATTTAACAGAGTTTTTAAATGATCCCCGCGTCATTGACATTCCTTGGATAGCTAGAAAAATCCTAGTCAATGGAATCATTGTTCCATTCCGAGCACCCAAATCAGCAAAAATTTACAAAGAACTTTGGGAATTAGGCAATGGTGTTTCTCCGCTAAAGACACACACACTGAAGGTTCAGGAAATGTTAGCAGAAGCATTTAAGAACGAAGATGTGACCATTGAAATGGCGATGCGCTATCAGAATCCATCCATGGACAGTGTGCTCGAACGCATGCATCAAGCTAATTATGACGAAATTATCATTCTTCCATTGTTCCCTCAATATGCGAGTGCTTCAACGGGCTCAGCTGTGGAAAAAGCGATGAACATCATTCGTAAATGGTGGGTAATTCCTGAAATTAAAATCATCAATCAATTTTGGGACAACGAAGGATACATTGATTCCATTATTGAAAACACAAAAGCATTCAACATCAGCGATTACGACCATGTACTATTCTCTTACCACGGACTTCCAGAAAGACAAGTGGACAAAGTATATGAAGGAACCGACTTGTGTGCAGATGAACCATGTGAAACCGAATTGAATGACCGCAATAAGTTTTGTTATAAAGCGACCTCTTTTGCGACTACTCGTTTAATCGCTCAAAAACTTGGTTTGAAAGAAGACCAGTATACGGTTTGTTTTCAATCGCGTTTGGATAAAAAATGGCTAACGCCATTCTCTGATAAAGTCGTAGAAGAATGGGCAAAAAAAGGCGCGAAGAAATTATTGGTTTTTAGTCCAGCATTTGTAGCGGATTGCCTCGAGACCTTAGTGGAAATTGGAAGCGAATACCAAGAAATATTCGAAGAACACGGCGGTGAAAAAGTACATTTGGTACCGAGTTCCAATAGTCATCCCTTGTTTGTGAATGGATTAGAAAAATTGATTCGCGAACAACTGAAATAGGATTAGAAGCACATCCTTTTCAATTACATATTTAAGTAGTAATTTTGCAACCGATTATACATAAATTTTAAAGATCAATATGGCTTATAAAGTGAAAGACATCAGCTTAGCTGAATGGGGAAGAAAAGAAATGAAATTGGCTGAAGCAGAAATGCCTGGTCTTATGTCTCTTCGTGAAGAATACGGAACGACAAAACCATTAGCTGGAGCAAGAGTTGCAGGATGTCTTCACATGACGATTCAAACTGCTGTTTTAATTGAAACATTGGTGGAATTAGGAGCTGAAGTTACTTGGTCTTCTTGTAACATTTTCTCTACGCAAGACCACGCAGCAGCCGCAATTGCAGCAGTTGGTATTCCAGTTTTCGCTTGGAAAGGAATGAACGAAGAAGAATTCGATTGGTGTATTGAACAAACCTTGTTTGCCTTTGAAGACGGAAAACCGTTGAACATGATCTTAGATGATGGCGGTGATTTGACAAATATGGTCTTCGATCGTTTCCCTGAATTGACGAAAGACATCAAAGGATTATCTGAAGAAACAACAACAGGAGTTCACCGTTTGTATGAGCGTGTGAAAAACGGAACATTGGTGATGCCTGCAATAAACGTGAATGATTCAGTTACAAAATCTAAATTCGATAACAAATACGGATGTAAAGAGTCTTTAGTAGATTCTATTCGTCGTGCGACAGATACAATGATGGCTGGTAAAGTTGCCGTTGTTTGTGGGTACGGAGATGTTGGAAAAGGATCTGCTGCATCGCTGAAAGGTGCTGGCGCACGTGTCATCGTTACGGAAATCGATCCAATCTGTGCGCTTCAAGCAGCAATGGATGGATTCGAAGTAAAACGTTTGGATACAGTGGTTCACTTAGGTGACATCATCGTTACGACAACTGGAAACAAGAACATCGTTGTTGGTCGTCATTTCGAGAACATGAAAGACAAAGTAATCGTTTGTAATATCGGTCACTTCGATAATGAAATCGATATGTCTTGGTTAAACAACAATCACGGTGCGTCAAAAATCGAAATTAAACCACAAGTTGACTTATACAACATCAATGGTAAGGACATTATCATCCTTGCAGAAGGACGTTTAGTGAATCTTGGTTGTGCGACAGGTCACCCGTCATTCGTGATGTCAAATTCATTTACAAATCAGACTTTGGCTCAATTGGAAATCTGGTTGCATGCTGACAAATATGAAAACGATGTTTACACGCTTCCTAAGCATTTAGATGAAAAAGTTGCTCGTTTACACCTGGCGAAAATCGGTGTTGAATTAGAAACATTAAGTACTGATCAAGCTGACTACATTGGTGTAGCAGTTGAAGGTCCATTCAAATCGGAACATTACCGATACTAGAATTAAAAGCATAAAAAAAGCCCTGACAGCTGTCAGGGCTTTTTTTATGTCTAATAAATTCAGTTAGAACTTATACGTATACTGAACAGAGAAAAGTGGACCACCCACTCCTACTTCTGCACCCAAAGCTGAGTTATAATTAAAGTAATAACGGAAACCATAACACAATCTTGCGGAAACGGGTAAAACAACCAAGACACTAGAATTATCATCTTGGGTTAAAATGTTGTCAATCCATCGTTTTTCCCAACGGTTATTCGTCCCAACAGCCAAACCGATATAGGAATCTAAACTTGGACTAGCCGTTGGAAGCATGAAATTAAAGCGTGCTTGAATTCTTAAACGCGACTTAAAATCAACATAACTCGCTGAATTATAAACCCAAGCAGTATCCACAAATGTGGTGTCTGTACCAAAATAAGATTCGCGGTAAGAATTATACATGACATCAATTCCGATACTCACATCATTAGAAATCATATACGCATAACGAAGTCCACTTGGAGGAATGCTCGTTATTGCTGTTGCAGACGAATTACTCGATCCCAATTCAAAGTAATCGAATTTCATGAAGTTTGGACCTCCACCATAGATCTCTAACAAGTGATTTCCTTGGAAGGTTGTTTGTCCTTTAGCAATGCCTATTGATAAAACAAACAAAAAAATCAGTATTTTTCTCATGTTCTATGCTTCCATTAATTTAATCAAGTTCAATGCTGAACCGGCTTTAAACCATTCGATTTGAGATGCATTATACGTATGATTCAACATGATTTCTTCACTTGAACCATTTGCATGATTCAATTTCAAGGTAAGTTGTTTACCAGGAGCAAAAGATGCTAAATCTGAGAAATCGAATGTATCGTCTTCCTTGATTTTATCGTAGTCTGCTTCGTTCGAGAATGTCAAACCCAACATTCCTTGTTTTTTCAAGTTTGTTTCATGGATACGCGCGAATGATTTAACGATCACCGCACACACTCCTAAATGACGAGGTTCCATCGCCGCATGCTCACGGGAAGATCCTTCACCGTAGTTATGGTCACCCACAACGATGGTTTGAACTCCTGCTGCTTTGTACGCACGCTGTACTGCTGGTACTTCACCATGTTCACCCGTCAATTGATTTTTCACTGAATTCGCTTGACCGTTGAATGCGTTCTCTGCACCAATCAATAAGTTATTGGAAATGTTATCTAAGTGTCCACGGTAACGCAACCATGGTCCAGCCATAGAAATGTGATCCGTTGTACATTTCCCTTTCGCTTTGATCAACAAACGAGCTGACTCAATATTTTTTCCGTCCCAGATTGGGAAATTTTCTAATAATTGCAAACGAGAAGAATCCTGAGCTACTAAAATTTCTACTCCACTTCCATCTTCCGCTGGAGCTTGGTATCCATTGTCGTCAACTGCAAACCCACGTGTTGGTAATTCATCACCGTGAGGAGGATTCAATTTCACTTGCTCTCCTTTGTCGTTCGTTAAAGTATCTGTTAACGGATTAAATCCTAAATCACCAGCGATTGCCAACGCAGCAACCATTTCAGGAGAAGTAACAAATGCATGTGTATTTGGATTTCCATCTGCACGTTTCGAGAAGTTACGGTTGAATGAGTGTACAATCGTATTTTTCTCTTGTTTCTCTGCTCCTTCTCTTGACCATTGTCCGATACAAGGTCCACACGCATTCGTAAACACTTTCGTTCCCATTTTTTCAAAGTC
>CAMAPI010000058.1 GCA_945860065.1 Chryseobacterium gleum
TACCGTGTATGATCCAGCACCAACACCCGTTAAATCTTCTGTCGTTGCACCGTTGCTCCAGCTGTAAATATATCCTGGAACACCACCATTTACCGTTAAGTTAACTCCACCACTTGTCCCGCCGAAACATAAAGCAGGTGTGGAAGTGAGCGCCATCGTTAAGGAAGATCCTGGTTCGGTAATTTGTCCAACATAACTTCCCGTACAACCATTTGCGTCTGTAATTGTGCCGGAGTAAGTACCAGATGTTAAGTTAGAAAGATCTTGAGTTGTTTGTCCATTTGTCCAAACATATGAATACCCCGGAGAACCACCTGTAATCGTTAAATCAATCACCCCATTTTGTTGTCCGAAACAGATGACATTATTATTTTGGCCTGTAATAGTAAGCGGACTTGTCGGTTGTTCAACAACAAAAGTCAAAAATAGCCCACAACCCAAAACATCGTCAACATTCACAAAATAATTTCCAGGGGATAAATTCGTAATATCTTCAGCAATTGCTCCTGTGCTCCAATCAAAAACATAGCCTGGCATTCCACCAGAAGGAGTTAGATTAATGGTTCCATCAGCTCCACCAAAACAGTTTACGGAATCGACTAATGACGTTACCACAACCGTATTCGATGGGTCAATTACCAAAATGGTTAAATCCGCAACACAGGCATTATTATCCGTCACCTGAACAACATATGTTCCACTTGATAAGCCGGTAATATCCTGATTCGTTGATCCATTATTCCATGCATACGTATAAGCTGGGACACCACCTGTAACCGTTAAATCAATTGCACCACTAATCGTACTCATACAAGATGCGTTTGTATGTGTTTCCGTTAAATTAAGTCCAGAAGTCGGTTGAACAATTGTCGTTACTAAAGTATCTGTACAGTTATTCGCATCAAGGGCGATCACGCTATACGTTCCGCCGCCGACATTTGTAAGGTCCTCTAGTATTGAACCATTATTCCATAGATATGTAAATGGTGCTGAGCCACCTGTAACTGTTAAATCAATCGTTCCCGTAGTATCTCCAAAACAAAGTACATTCGAATGTGTTTCACTCATCAAAATTGGATTCGATAAGTTTATCAAAGTAACTGAAAGTGAGTCTTGACAGCCATTGGCGTCCTCCACTTGTAATTGATATGTACCTGCTGGTGTTAACGTTAAATCTTCGGTATAAACAAAATTACTCCAAGCAAAAGAGTACGGAGTTGTACCGCCGATTGCGGTAACATCAATATTCCCTGTCGCTGCGCCGAAACAATAAATATTATTGTGCACTTCTGACAAATTCAAAGGTGCCAAAGGTTCAATAATGGTGTAATTTGATGATAACACACAATTATGATCATCCGTAACAACTACGGAATAATTTCCGGAGGGAAGAGCTGATACATTTTGATTTGTGTTGCCATTGGACCATGCGTACGTATAGGGTAATGTTCCTCCAGAAACACCAATATTAATGGCCCCGGTGGATTGACCTAAACATCCAATCGGTGTAACCAAACCGGAGATAGATAAAGGGGCAACTGGTTGTGAAATCGATACGGTATATTGAGAAGTACAATTGTTAATATCCGTAATAAAGACTTCATAAGATCCAACAGGTAGATTTGATAAATCCTGAGAGGTCGCTCCGGTATTCCAAGAATATGCATAACCAGGCGTGCCACCAGATACAGTTAAATCGATAGAGCCGGTAGACTCACTGTAACACAGCACATCAGCATGCGTTTCTTGACTATTGATAGGAGCTGTGGGTTGACTTACAAATTGTTGGATGGAATCTTGACAACCATTTAAATCGGAGACTTGAACCGAATACGTGGCAGAAGATAATCCATTGATATTTTGCGTGACTTGACCATTAGACCATATGTAAGTATAAGGGAATGTTCCGCCTGAAGCACTTAAGTTTACTGATCCTGTTGAACCTCCATAGCACAATACGGGTAAGGTAGTGGTAGATAATTGAATGTCCGCTGGTTGTGTTAAGGTAATTGTGTTGTTAGCGCTACAACCGTTAACATCTGTTATTGTGACCGTATATGTTCCAGCGATGAGTCCAGTTGCCGCAGCATTTGTTTGTCCATTGGACCATAAATATGTATACGGGGCTGTTCCGCCAGTTGCTGAAACTAAAACAGCTCCATCCGCAGCATTAAAACAAGAGATATTTTGTCCATTGAAATTAGATGTAATTACTACAGCAGAAACTAAGGTGTCAGGTTCCGTAATGGAGAAAACAGATTCATTGACACACGTATAAGCGTCTTGGACCGTGATGGTATATAGTCCTGGGCTAAGGTTATTAATCGTTGTACTCGTATTTCCATTGGACCATAAATAGTTAATTGGCTGGCCTCCTGTTGCTCCAACGGTGATGGTGCCATTATCCGAATTATAGCAAGAGCTATTACTTGTATTTATTAAGTTTATGAGTGGGGTTGGATTAATCACAACCGATTCCGTTAAATTACTAAATGTACACGTAGAACCTGTAAATGTGATAGTTAAACCATAAGTCCCGGCATTATTCGAAGTAATGTTTGGAACAGTTGGGTTTTGAAGTGTTGAGTTGAAACCATTTGGACCGGTCCAGGCGTAATTTGCCCATACTGAATAAAGGGACGTTAGGTTTAGTGTGTCTCCAACACAGAGAGGAGGATTCGATCCGATGTCCACAACTGGGCATCCAGATGTATTAATCGTAACCATATTGTTGGCAGAAGTCGCACAACCTAAGGCATCATAGACATTCGATGCACCGTTGTTATTGACGAAACTACCAGATAACACGCCTGTCCCGAAGATATATGCTTTATTTTCAAGCGTGCTATCACATGCCAAGATAAGGCAATCGTTCACTACAACTACCTGAAAACGAACAGAAGAACTATCAGCGCCATTTACGGAATTAATCATTTCACCACCCGTCGCTGAAGTTGCTCCAGTTCCTACACGCATTTTCAACACGCGGTTTACCGCATCATATTCAGCTTGATCATCAGCTGCAACATCCGTTTTCGCCCCGGTAAATGGACCATTCAAATAGGATATTGAATTTGGAACATAATTCGTACGGATGTCTAATGTGTCAGTGATGAAGGTATTAAAGGAGATATCGGAACCAATATTTTTGCCTGTTACTGTGTATTCTAAAATATCTCCCGGAACAACAGCGCCACCATTTAAGTCATTCACAGTTACCGAGGCACGTAAATCCGGTTCATAAATGTCAATAGCGGAGGTTAATACACGGGTGATGATTGTTTCAGAGGAAGTGGTAACGCGAATATTTGCAGATGTCGCATTATTTCCTAAATAATTTTGCGCACCATTATTTGGAAGATAAATAGATGCATCATAACCCAAATTATTATTGTTATTTGGAATTCTGAAAGGCGTCAAGGCTCCACCGTAGGCGATGGTACTGTTGAACATATCCGTTGCGTTGTGCAGGGCATCAGAAACTTGTACGTAATTTGTTCCTACACCATTAAAGAGTAATTGATCTCCAGTTTGGTTTCGGTCACCATCATAGGCTACCACTCCTAATTCAAAATTTACCGCCCCACTGATTGGAGTCAAGAAGCCGGAAACTGGAATAGTAACCGTATTTGTTGACGAACCTTGACTTACATTTGCTAGTCCATCAAATACTGTAAGGTTTTTATATGATTGTGCCGTGTTTTTGTAGACAACTACAATTGTCCATCCACCCCATAGGTTGGTAGAACCTGTCTGTGTAACCATATTGGCCATTGTGAACCTTGCTTTGATTCCAGCAGATTGAACAATTGAGGTAATGTTTTTGTAACAGAAATAAGATACGGTTCCTGTATATGCAAGCGTTTGATCGGCCGACAAATCCTGATAAGCCCCGCTATCTACCTTTAGTTTAATATTACTTCTAGTCGCATAGTTCGTCGTCGATGTTGTTATTTTAGCTCCCCAATAAAGGCCAGCCCACAAAATCTCACTACAGTTGTCCAAGTTTAAACTGTCTGAAGAAGACATGAAGGTGCTCGCATCACCATCCATATCAATGTAGCTCATGGTAAAACTGTTGTTTTGTCCCGTTCCTGATGGGGGCACTTGAGCCTTAGCAAGGTCACAGTTTGTGGATGAATTACATGTAACGGAAGCATTTGAAATAAAGCGGAGCCCTCCTTTTTGTGAAGTTTGGTACCGAATCCCAAATGGGAAGATAACCTGTGCTTGAATAGTGAGATTTCCAAGCCCTCCTAAGAAAGAGAGCATAAAAAAGAAACGTCTCAGTCGAAATAAAGTATATATTTTCAATTCTTTCATAGCTTTAAGGAGAGTTTATAGCTTGATTATAACGAAATTAAAGTCAAAAGGTTGCCAAAAATTAGATGTGTTTTAAATCATTTACTTGTACTTAATTACAAAGGAATATTCCCATGCTTTTTTTTAGGTAAGGTTTCCGCCTTTTTTTCTAACATTTTGTAGCCCTTTATCAATTTATTGCGCGTTTCCTTTGGCAAAATAACATCATCAATTATTCCTCTTTCCGCAGCGCGGTATGGGTTGGCGAAAGTTTCGGCATATTCCGCTTCTTTCTCTAACCATTTTTCTTGAGGATTCTCTGCTGATGAGATATCTCTTTTAAAAATTATCTCTGCGGCACCCTTTGCCCCCATCACAGCAATTTCTGCGGTTGGCCAAGCAAAACTTAAATCGGCTCCTAAGCTTTTAGAATTCATCACGCAAAATGCACCACCGTAAGCTTTTCGAGTAATCACTGTGATTTTTGGTACAGTTGCCTCGGCAAACGCATATAATAATTTTGCGCCATGAGTAATTATTCCACGCCATTCCTGATCTGTTCCAGGCAGGAATCCGGGGACATCTTCTATAACCAATAAAGGAATGTTGAAGGAATCACAAAAGCGCACAAAACGTGCTCCTTTGCGCGACGCATCAATATCCAAAACACCCGCCATAGCCGCTGGTTGATTGGCAATAATCCCGATGGTTTTTCCTTCTAAACGAGCGAATCCAACGACAATGTTCTTTGCGAAGTCCTCTTGAACTTCTCTGAAGCTTGCATCATCAATAATACACTCGATGACCTTTTTGATATCATAAGGCGTATTAGTATTTTCAGGGATAATTTTTTCAATTTGATTCAACTTAGACGAAGAGAACTCAAAAACACTTGGTTCTGGAGCCAATTCATAAGAGTTTTGAGGTAAATACGTGATTAAATCGCGTGCTTTCTTGATACACTCCATATCATTCACAGCAGTGAAGTGATTTACTCCCGATTTTTCCGCGTGCGTTTTTGCGCCACCTAAATCTTCCGAAGTCACTTCTTCATGCGTAACCGTTTTTACCACGTTAGGTCCTGTTACGAACATGTAAGAGGTTTCTTCCACCATAAAAATAAAGTCTGTCAAGGCTGGCGAATAAACAGCTCCACCTGCACAAGGTCCCATAATCAAAGATAGTTGAGGGACCACACCAGATGCGCGTGTATTGCGAAAGAAAATATCTGCATATCCACTTAAGGAGACCACGCCCTCTTGAATTCTAGCACCGCCGGAGTCATTCATTCCAACGATTGGCGCTCCATTTTTCATGGCAAGGTCCATTATGCGACAGATTTTTGCTGCTTGAGTTTCAGATAACGAACCACCTAAAACGGTGAAATCTTGGGAGTAGACGTAAACCAAACGTCCGTGAACGGTTCCAAATCCAGTGATGACTCCATCACCAGGAAATTTTTGTTTCTCCAATCCAAAGTTTGTTGAACGATGTTCTACAAAAGCTCCGATTTCATTGAAAGAATTTTCGTCCAATAAAAGTATAACGCGTTCTCTTGCTGTTAACTTTCCTTGTTTATGCTGTTTTTCGATGCGTTCTTTTCCGCCCGCTAAGTGTAGCTCTTCTCGTTTTTGAGCTAAAAGTAAATTTCTGTCCATATGCACTACTAATTACACAAATTTAAGGGAAATTACCGCGGGAAAAAAGCGCTGAATTTATCTGCAAAAAGGGTGATGCTAGCAAAGCCCAAAATGAGGCATAAAAAGCTTGCTGTTTTTGACATTTCCGCTACCGTTAATCCTATACTCAATATAAGAAAAAGCATAAAGTAAGCAAACATTTGAACAGAGTGATTTTGCCAGGATTTGAGGTGCATTTCGGTTGAAAATTGTTTCATATTCATCTTAAAACGCATTCGTTCACCGATGATCAACAATGGAAATAAGAAGAATCCTTGCGCAAAACCGGAATCTTTATACCAGAAAAAAGCATTCATTTCATGTGCAAAATTTATGGATGGATGTAACATGAAATTATAGCAATGAACCATGATAAAGAAACCAATAAAAATCAGCAAGTTGAGTGTATATGAGCGGCGGCTTATTTGCAGTTGGTTTTGTACGTAATGTATTCTTAAGCATAGCGATACTTCACGTGCCAATTGATCCAATAAAAAGAAAAGACAAATAAAGTAGATGCTCCAATTCCACAGAAAAAACCCTAAAATTGGGATGAGAATATCTCCCAGTAAAGAAGCTATTTTTTCTTGTCGATTCATCGCATGTTCTTCAAGACGGCAACACGCTCTTTTGTTAATGCGTAATCAGGATCCATTTTTAAAACCTTTGCATACGTGAACAAAGCGTTGGTAATGTCGTTTTTTTCTTCGTAGACCAAGCCTAAATTATGGTAAGATGGGATGTGTTCTTGGTTGGCTTTAATCGCTTTTTTATAATAAAAAATGGCTGAGTCCAACTGGGGTTTATCAAACTGATAAATGCGAGCTATGTGAAAATACGCATCAGCATAGGTAGAATCAATTCGTGCCATTTTTCGGTACAAATTCATTGCTTGATTTGTCTGACCTAAATTTTCTTTCGCGAAGGCTAGGGCATAAATTACCTCGGTATTTTTCGGTTCTAACTGATAAGCGGTTGTGTATTTTTCCATCCCTAATTTTGCATCGCCATTTAGTTCATATAATACGGCTAAGGACAAATACGCCATAGTGCATTTGGGGTCAATTTGAACGGCTGTTTCATAAGAGGAGATCGCCAATTTCAAATCTTGTTTTAATCGGTAATTGGTTCCTTTTAAAATATAAGCATCACGGTACCTTGGGTTAATGCGCAAGGCTTTATTGATGTAAACGAAGGAATTATCCATGTCTTCTAACATCGTGTACGTATTCGCTAATCCGACAAGTGCTTTTTCGCTTTTAGGATTGGCCTTCACGAGCGATTTATACATTAAATGTCCGCGTAACATGTCATCCGCAGAGCGTGAAGGTTTATTGATGAGCGCTTCCGCATACAACACGCGTGTTTCGAAAGAGAGACTGTCTAATCGATATGCTTTTGCCGCGATTTCAAGTGCTTTTTGATATTGTACTTTTTCGATCAATTCGTTTCCTTTCTTCACGAGAAGCGGCACACTATCTGGATAAAGTATGATTAAACTGTCAAGGCTGAGTTTTGACGTGTCGATTTTTTTTGCTGTATCACCGCAACTCAAAAGTAGGGATGAAAGTATCGCTGAAATAAGTACAAATAATAAACGCATGAACAAAAGTAAGGATTTTGAATTGGAATTAATCTTGCCTACCTTTGTGAACGAATAATTTAGATATGAAGGTTAAACTACTTGTACTATTAATCGCCTTAATTTCCTTTTCTCAGGATCTGTTTGCGCAGGGGTGCTCACAATGTAAACTGTTGGCAGAACAAAATGCTGGATTGGATGAAAATTCATTCGGGTCTAGCATCAATGGAGGGATTCTCTATTTGATGGTCATCCCCTATTTATTGTTGATGTTTTTGTTTAGAAATCAAATCTTTGGTTTTTTAAAAAGCTTCTTTTCGAAAAAAGCTTAGTTCCAACGAACGGTGATTTTCCCCATCGATTTACCACTTTCCAATAAATCGTGTGCTTCCGTGATTTGATTGTCTGTAAAAATCCCGCCAACATATGTGGTGATTTCATTTTTACGATACAATTCAAGCATTTCCTGAAGACATGTGGAAATGACTTCCGGATAGCTGTCTGCGATTTTCAACATATTCACACCTACCATACTTTTGGACTGCATCATAAGTCCGATTGGTAAAACAAATCCCATGTCCCAAAGAAACTTAAGTTTCGAAAATAGACCGAATTTTCCTCCGATCATTTGCGATCCTCCAAACAAATAAAGTCTTCCATTTGGACCTAACAACTTCATGTCTTTTTTAATGGTATCTCCAGCAACTGGATTGAAGCTAGCGCTCAACTGTTGATTTCCCAGAAGCTTTTTTAATTCCACCTCGTATTGCGTCGTTTTATAATTAATCACGAAATCGGCCCCTAATTTTTGTGCTAATTCGCGCTTATCTTCAGATCCGATTTTCGCGTATACAATTGCCCCTTTTCGTTTTGCCAATTGAATCAATAGGGACCCTACTCCACCAGCTGCCGCGTGAATCAATACCTGTTCATTTTTTCGAATTGGGGAAACAACTTCGGACATATAGTAAGCGGTGACGCCTTGTGTTGATAGGGACATCGCCATTTCGGCAGGTAAATCATCGATGGCTACAATTGCATTCACTTTGGTTTGAACAAACTTCGCATAGCCACCAAATCGAGAAAATGCTAATACCCGTTTCCCCATCCATTCGGATGGACAGTTCGATCCAACTTGTTTGATAATTCCGACTAGCTCATAGCCTAAAACGCAAGGTAATGGCGGGGCTTCTTTATACAAACCATGACGCGCCATAACATCTGCATAGTTTAAACCAAAGGCTTCGCTTTCAATGAGAACCTCATCAGAACCCAATTCAGGAAGCACAACAATTCTTCGTTCAAATGCTTTTGAGGAAGGTCCGATTTGACACAGGACAATTGCTTCAGTTTCCATTTTTAGAATCGAGCCGTTACACCACCCATAACTTGGAATGGTTGAACCGGATAATTGTACCAACGATTATAGCGTTGTGCTGCTACATTGTTTAACTGTAAGAAGGCAGAAACTCTTGGGCTGTACCGGTATTCAACACCCAGATTAATGTCGACAATGGTACCTAAGGAAACGAAATATTGTCCATTCTCTTCCTTGACGCCTTCTCCCGCAGCATATACTAGGGCATTGCGACCCGTTTCTAATGTACCATCCAAATTGATTAAGAATTTATCGTATAAGTTATAAGACCCTCTGATTAAACACTGAAATTGAGGAAGGTTCCATGCGCGTGCTTGGTTGTACATTTCGTAGGAATAGAAACGTGCATTTCCATCAATTTTCAATTTTTCGCTCATCTGGTAGCTCAATGATCCTTCGATGGTCGTTAAGTTCAAGGTATCATAAATCACGTTAAATTGATTTCGGTATACTCCCAAGGTGTCAGTCGTAAACAACGCTTTATTTTCAATATGTGCAAAACTAGCGCCGATGTTAAAGCTCATTCGTTTACTTAATGTTCCTTTGAATCCACCATAAATATCAAATGGATTGTGTTCATTCACTAGTCGTTGATTAACACGTATAAATGGATTTTGAGCACTCAGACTTTGAATTGTATTTTGTTTCAAGCCTCCTTTTATTCCGACATATGGTATAAAAATGTCCTTAAACATCGCATATTTAAATTCTGCGTGTGGATACAAATAGACCATGTTTTTATCCGCATGCAGGTCAGCTGTTATCCCTACTCCAATCTCGATTTTCAATCGATTATCGAGCATTTGTGTCCAAACACCTGGTTTAAAATCGATGATGGTATTTTGATTTGAGATTCCCGTATCGCCTGCAGACATGACAGAATCTAAAATCCCATACGTATAGCCATTGTAACGCAGGCCAATGTCCCCATAGAAACGTTCATTTCGATTATTGTACCAAAGGCGGGAATTCAAATTAAAATGGTTTTCTTGCGCTCTCCAATCTGCCAACGAATCCGTTAATTTTCTTGATTGAAAATTGCTGTAGTCCGTTTTGACATTAAAATTTAAGCGTGCACTATCACCTCTATTGGCATTATATTCAGCGCTCCCATTATACAACTGGAATCGTTGTGCAATGGAATCTTTCGAGAGGCTATCGTTTTGGACACCATAATAGTGAAATCCATTATTTTGATAATTAAACGCAGCAGCAAGGTTGTAATTTCGTTCGTTGATTTTTCCATAAACGGTTCCACTAGTTCGGTCATACTGTGCCGGTGCATAGGCAACTTTGTCTCTGTCTTTTATTTCCCCAAAAGAGCTTAAGTGTTTGATATTTGCTCCGTATTCATAGGCACGTGAACGTGTTGAACTGAAATAGATTTCCCCCATTGGCATAATGGTGGAGCCAATCCCTGCTTTCGCGTAAAACGGATATAATTGCTTTAGTTTTTCCGTTGTTTCAACCGTTGCAGCTTCAATGGTATCTAAGGATATTTTCGTAGGTACTTGAAAAAACAAGAGTGGATAAGCCTTGACTTGAGCAGCTTTCACGGTGTCGATAATTTTTGGGTGAGCTAAGATTCTGAAGGCAGGTTCAACCGTTCTATTTGCCCTCAT
Source organism: Chryseobacterium gleum (assembly GCA_945860065.1). GTDB lineage: Bacteria > Bacteroidota > Bacteroidia > Flavobacteriales_D > Crocinitomicaceae > UBA952. The sequence continues at coordinate 10,564 of CAMAPI010000058.1, forward strand.
CTCAAGAATTAAATCATCTTTTTGGGACCATAACCCTGAAACGAATACGAGCGCAATGATGGTGAGTATGTATTTCATGTTCTTAATTTTCATTGATTTCGATTTTCATTTCTGGTTCCTTTTCTTCCGTTGCGGGTGGATTTTTCAGTTGCATTAATTCGTCCCAAAGATCATTCGCCTCGGATTGAATCCCATCATTTGATTCTGGGTAGAAGTCGATCACTGATTTCAATGTCTGTTCAGCTTGGAATAGGTCATCATTTAAGATATGAATTCTGGTTTGAAGCATTAATCCTTTCGCCACCCATAAATTATAGCTAGGTTTCATTTTCACAAGGGCTTTAATTTCTGTTTCGGCAAGCGCCAATTCTTTGTTTTTGAAATAGATGTCCGCTAACAAATATTTGGCCTCAGAACCCATTGCTGTTGTCGTATTTTTCACCAACCATTCAAGTGAGGGTTTGGCGTTATCAAACGCTTTCAAGTTATAATTGGAAAGTCCGATAGCGTATTCCGCTTCCACTTTAATTTGTGGAGTAATGGCTGCGTTTTCGAGTACAAACTTTGCATTGACGATTGAATTTGCAAAATCCTCGATTAGATATGCGCAGCGCATTTGTCCAAGTTTTGCTTGAAAAGTGGTGGTAGGCTTAGACGCTAACTCATCTAATTTTTTATAAAAGTTGTTTGCCTTTGCGTACTCTTTTTTACCATAAAAATAACTAGACAATTTCGCTGCAGCGAATTCTGAATAGGCAGTAGTTGGTGTCTCCATGAATTTCTCAAAATAATTCATTGCATTCACAGAATCCTTGATTTTGAGGTAGCTATTTCCCAGGTAAAAATAGGTTTCATTTGCAAAGCGGCCATTCGGAAATTTGTTTAAGTAAATTTCAAAATTTGGAGCTGCCTCTGCATAATTGCTGTCCAAATAGCTATTCCATGCTGGAGAATAGAACATGTTTTCTTTCTCTTCTTTCGAAATATTTGCACAAGGATATTGATCTGCAATTGTTGACGCCA
>CAMAPI010000059.1 GCA_945860065.1 Chryseobacterium gleum
AGGTATCACAGGTATTTACAGAAACGGTATCTTGAAGTGGGGGAGTGATGGTTAAATTTAAGGTTACGAGGGAATCTCCGCCAGAAATATTCGTTAACAAGTACGTTGCGGTATTGTTACTCGCAGTGTATGTTACATTATTAATCCAAGTGTATGAATTACATGCCGTAACAACCGCCGTTCCGGTGTTGTTGGTGTTAAGCGAGACACTTTGCGCATAGATTTTTGACCCTCCTGTTGCTTTTGTTTCGATAAACGTTGCTACAACTTTCCCATTGTTTGTTTTAGAGAAATGGATGCGTTTTTTGCTCGCAAGAAAGGTTCCCATTGGTTCTGTTTCTGATGGCCAAAAGAAGGATCCGTTCGCATCTAGTTTACATGCATGTAAGGTCGTTGGACTTGCTCCATTGTCTAAACCGCTTTTTAGTAAGAAAACTGGAAATCCGTTCACGATTTGAAGATCTCCTGCGTTGACTTTCCATGTTCCTATCGGATAGATTACTTTGGCTGTATCGGTGAATTGACGATCACCTGTCACTTTGTCAAATTTCTGGATATAGACACCGTAAGTACTTTGAGCGGAATTGGTGTAATTACAAATGGACCAAACGTATGGCGATCCTGAATTATACGCAATCTTTGTATCCATTTCATTGCGCGTAGTGGTAATATCAAAGTCCTTCCCATTGATTCCCCATGGAAGTGTTCCATCGGCATTAATACGTTGTAAATAGGAATCAAAATGGGTGCCTGTTGCTGCTTTGTAACCATAATACACGACATTTCCATCTTGCGTCGTGCTATAGGATGTATTCCAAACGGTTGATTTATTCGATAGTTGAATCGGTGTAGCAAACATAGGTAATCCACTAGTATTATACTTTTGTGCCCAAAGCGTAGAATTGATCCCAAAAGAAATCACGTGAAAAACCAATAAAAACTCATTGTTTGGCAATTCGAACAAATCTCCAGGGGATTTCCCATTTGTAGCACCATTACTCACCTGCTGTGTTGAAGTCCAGATGGGAGTACCAGTCGCGCTATACTTTTGCATGATGGTTTGATTACTAGAATTCCAGGTAATGACAGCTTCTCCTGTCGATAGTGGAAGAATGGTCACCACGTATCCACCACCTAAGTTGATTCCGTTTGTACCCCAGATGTGATTTCCGTTGATGTCTAATTTAAACGCGAATCCGATTCCACCATTCGTTCCCGTTGCTCCGATATAAACGTTTTCATTTTGGTCGACAGCTATTTTCATGATGGCGGTAGAAGTACTCATGGACATATTGTTACTCACCATTACGCCATCAGGTCCAAGTTGCTTTACGCCTTGGTTATTCAAAACCTGCATACGTAGTTCGTAGTTCACGGGAGAACCTACGACTTTCCAAAAAATAGAAACCGTTTTTCCATTGACCGTTCCCAGGACTTTCATGTCATCTGTGTTGGATGTTGCCACTTCGGTATTAACATCGGTAAGGGGAGTCCATTGTGCGTGCAAGGATAAAGTTGCCAGCAAAAAGGTAAGGAATAGCTTGATTTTCATGTCATTAATTTTTCTAAAAGTAAGCATATTCAGTGCTAATCGTGAAATAATGTGCTTAAAATTGCGTTAGCTTTAAGAAACCAATTCTCTTAAAGCCATGAAGAACGAATTGATGTTGTATCAATCCGATACATTGAATGAATCCATTGAAGTAAAAATTGAGGACGACACTGTTTGGTTGTCCCAACAACAAATGTTCAGTTTATTTAAGCAAACGAAGCAAAATATCAATTTGCACATTAATAACTGCTTCAAGGAGAACGAATTAGATAAGTATTCAACTGTCAAGGATTCCGTGACAGTTCAAAACGAGGGTGGCCGAAAAGTGAGTAGAAAGATAGAATTCTACAATCTCGATATCATCATTTCTGTCGGTTATCGTGTGAAGTCAGTTCAAGGAACTCAGTTTCGGATGTGGGCAAATCGAATATTGAAGGACTATTTATTGAAAGGATACTTATTAAATAATCGAATGAATCGATTAGAAGATAATATGTAACTTGATTTAAGCAAATTAAGTAACTTTCTTTCCGTAACTTTGCGCAAAAATTTTCCCCCATGACTTTTCGTGACTTAAACTTAAAGAAACCACTTTGGAGTGCCCTAGATGATTTAGGCTATGAAACGCCAACAACCATTCAAGCTGCAAGTTTCAATGTGATGATGTCTGGAAAGGATACCATCGGGATCGCACAAACAGGAACGGGAAAAACATTAGCGTACATCCTTCCATGTTTGTGTATGTGGAAGTTTTCAAAGGATCCACATCCACAAATTCTAATTATTGTCCCAACACGTGAGTTGGTTGCGCAAGTAGTTCGCGAAGTGGAAAAGTTAACACCTTACATGAATGTTGCCGTTGGTGGTGTCTACGGTGGGACCAATATGAATACACAAGCTGCGATGGTCTTGCAGGGCTTAGATGTCCTTGTTGGAACACCAGGTAGAATTCTCGATTTGGCCGCAAATGGCTCCTTGCAATTAAAACATGCGAAGAAAGTAGTCATTGATGAGGTGGATGAAACCTTGAGTTTAGGTTTCCGTGCACAGTTGTTGCGCATCTTTGAATTCTTACCAGTGAAACGTCAAAACATGGTGTTTTCCGCGACTCTTTCCGAAGAAGTGTCTGATTTTCTCGAGGCGAACTTTACGGTTCCCGTTCGAGTGGAAGCAGCACGGTCGGGGACTGCCCTCGCGCAAATTGACCAAATAGGGTATCATGTACCTAACTTTTTATCTAAGGTTCAGTTACTTCATTATTTACTAGAGAATACAGCTGATTCTTCCAAAGTATTGGTTTTTGTTCAGTCTAGAACATTAGCCGATATGTTATTTACGGAAGTGGAAACGTATCTGCAAAACAAGGTAGGTGTCATTCACTCGAACAAAGCACAAAACTTCCGTTTTAACAGTGTACAAAACTTTCAGACGGGCGTGTTTCGTGTCTTGATTGCTACAGACCTTATCGCCCGTGGAATTGATGTAACGGATGTTACTCACGTGATCAACTTTGATATTCCTGAAATTCCAGAAAATTACATTCACCGGATCGGTAGAACAGGACGTGCAGATAAAAACGGTGTAGCCATTACCTTTGTAGGTGAAAAGGATGCTGATTTTTTATCCAAAATCGAGTCCTTAATGCAGCAGGAGCTTCCGTTCACGGAGGTGCCAGTTGAAGTCGAAATGACAAATGAGTTGTTAGAATTCGAAAAACCGCTTACTCAAATTCCTGGAAAATTACTCAAACTTGCTAAGCGCGAAGTAGGTGCGTCATTCCATGAAAAGAAAGCAAAAAATAAAAAAGTAAATGTCCGTTACGACCATAAAAAAGCCATGATGGATAAATACGGCAAGCCGAAAAGAAAAAGGAATTAATTTTTTTTAGTAAAAGGCATCTTTTGAAATAACACAACGTCATAAAAACGAAAAATAAATTTATAACAAAAAAATCAAACGCATGAAATTAGCATTATCCTTTATTCTTGTATCGATTGTCGGAATCACATTTGGACAAAACGTAAAATCAGAAGACATTACGTACACGTATGTTAAATTACCAACGAATCCTCTTCAACCAAAAGTCGAGAATTACTATTCGACATTGACTTCATCTTCAGAAGCTGCAAATGCGAAGTTATTGGCGGAATTCGAAGCGGACAAAGCACGAGCGGAAGCTGATTACCAACGTGAATTGGCTGATTATCCTGCGAAAGTAAAAGCTGCAGATGATAAGTTTGCGAAAGAAATGGAAGTGTATAATGCGAAATCTGTGGCAACAAAAGTGATTGAAAAACAGTTGTTGAACGAAAATACGAAACCCGTTAAGGATTACGTTGCGCAACCTTACCGCCGAACGATTTCTCAGCCAGTATTGAAATCTAGTTACGATTATCCTTCGTTAGCTGCAACATATTTAGTGTTGGATGGATTTACGAAAGCACAGGTTAATGCACTTTCTTATTCCGTAAATATTGAAGGTTACGAGCATTCTCAACCAACAATCAAGTCGGAAGCGAAAGATGAGGTTTCAGTGAAAGATGGTGTGAGAACAACGTACAAAGTGACTTATTATTGGATCGAATTCACGTACCGAATGCCAATGTCTGTTCGTGTTGCGGGAATGAATAACCAAGAAATTTTCTATGTTGCTCCAGCTGAACTTTCAGCGTTTAAAACGTACAAATCAACTTCCTCTAAAACGGCACCGTCCTCTGATTTCTCTATGTTGGTTAAATCCACAGAAGAGAACTTGTTAAAGGAAAACTTGAAGTTTATCAATCATTTGGTAAACGACCGTATTGGTTATGAAGTGACAACACGTGTGACTTCTTTGGACTATGTGAAATCGAAAAACGATGCGCACGCTGACGTGATGGAAGCATACAACAACGCAACGATTGGATTAAAAACGTTGACGACAAACGAAGCAATGGCGAAACAAAAGTTAACAGCGGCTATCGATGCATTTAAAGTGATTTTAACAGAATCGGATATCTACGACAAAAAAGCACGCATCGATAAAGATGTAACAGTAGCAGTTTACTTTGATTTGATCGAGTGTTATTTCGCGATGAGAAACACAGTGGATGCGGAAGCAGCATTGAAAAGTGTTGGTCAATTGGATTTGTCTAACCGCGACAAAAAACAAAAAGAAAAAATGGACGAATTGTTCTTGGATTTAACGCTACGCAAAGCTGCGAACGGTTTGTAATCTGTAAAAATACGCTCTGATTCATTGAAGGTCTGTGTTACACAGGCCTTTTTTTATGTCAAAATAAAAAATAATTAAACAAGCGTTTAATTATTTTTGAAAAATTAAGCGCTTGTTTAAAATAAGTGCTTAAATTTGCAGCGCGAAAGATCAATTTATGATAAATAACCTGAGTACGGAAGAGAAAATAAAGGATGCAGCACGTAAGGTGTTCATGACGAAAGGATTCTCTGGTTGTACCACGCGAGAAATCGCAAAATCAGTTGGAATCAATGTGGCTTTGCTGAATTATTACTTCCGTTCCAAAGGAAAGTTATTCGAACTCATTTTAGAAGCTGCCCTATCTGATTTGATCGATGGAATGGTGGAGGTTTTTCATCAAGACATGTCCCTAGAAGATAAAACGCGTTTGATCATCGATAAAGAATTCGAGTTTTTGAAAAAATACCCCGAATTTCCTTTATTCATTCACGCTGGACTGAATCAAGAATCCGATACAGAAATGGACCTATCAAGTTTCCTTGGACGTTTGTATAAAACTGGGATTTTTGAGCAATGTGAAAAAGCTCAAGCGGAAGGAAAAATGCGCAAAGTGAACATGATCAATGTTACCCTGTTGTTTATGTCGAATTGTCATTTCCCAATTATGAGTAAAAAACTGATTTCGGGCATCTATCAAATCTCGGAAGAGGAACACGAAAATCTCTTAATCGCACACCAAGAAATCGTCAAAGAAATGTTAATCAATTATTTATTCCCTAATACCAATCAACATGCGTAAATCTCTTTATCTCGCTGGACTATTTTTGGTACTTGTTGAACTGAATTCTTCACAGGCACAAGTACTCGATTTACCAACCTGTCTCCGTATGGCTGATACAGCCAATCTTCAAATCAGAAATGCGAATTTGGATGTGTTAATCAATGAACGTCAGCGCGAAGCATACCTTGCTTCTCGAATGCCACAATTGAATTTTAATGCGGACTACAAGTACAACGCAATCATTCCCGGTCAAATCATTCCAGCATCCGCATTTGGTGGTCCTGCTGGAGTTTATAACACGGTGAAATTCGGTGTCCCGTATATTTTGTCAAACAACCTACAGTTGACGCAAATTTTGTTTAACTCTCAAGTGAATTACGGCTTGGCGGCTTTGAAAATCAATGCGGAGCTAGTAGGTACACAACGTGATATGGCCATTCAAGAGGTTCGTTATCAAGTTTCCAACACCTTCTTTGTGTTGCAAGGGATTTATCAGCAATTAAGTTTCATCGATGCAAATATTCTTCATACGAGAAGTATTTTGAAAAACATGGAGGCGACACTTGCGCAAGGACTCATCATTCCAACGGATGTGGATAAAATTAAAATCAATGAATTAGGTTTAATCAATGCGAAGTCAAATTTACTCGCAACCAAAGATCAACTTGAATATTTATTGAAAATATTGACAGGTATTCCTGTGAATGCGAACTTGCAGCTGTCGAAAGACGCCATGGTGCAAAAAACCATTTTGAAAGAAGTAAATACACCGAATTTATTGCCATTAAATTTAGTGGAATCTCAACGTAAAATGAACGAAGAGGAAGGGAAAGGAATTCGAATGAGCTACTTGCCAAACTTGAATTTTTATGGGATGTATAACTATAACATCAACCTAAAACCAGATGATAATTTGCGCGTTGGAATTCCAGGGGCGTTTGTTGGACTTCGTATGGACTGGAATTTGTTTTCCGGAATGGAACGAGTAAACAAAGCAAAAATGAATCAATTCAACTTGGAGAAAATCAATAACCAATACGAATTACTCAATCAGCAATTGAATTATGCCATCAATCATAGTAAACGTCAAATTACGGTGAAAGCGGAATCTTTGGATTTAAGCAAAGAACAACTTCGCTTGGCGGAAAATGTACATGCAAATGCCAATGTAAAATTTAAAGAAGGGATGATTAGTTCAAACGACTTAATCATGGCACAAACGGGCTTAGAACAGGCACAGTCGAATGTTGTATCAGCGTATATTCAATTGCGTCAAGCTGAACTAGAATATTTAAAATCAATCGGAAACATAAAATAAGAAAAATGAAACGAATTATCTCCATCTCAGTAGTTGCAACAGTCGTCATCGCCCTTTTGGTCATGAAGTTACTATCCAATAAGAAAGCAGCAGAAGAAAAAATCTTTATTTACGATGCCAAACAATCGATCTTAGTCGAAGCAGAGCATCCAATCTCACATACATTTGAACGCTCCATGAGCTTTCTAGGGACATTCGAAGCAAATCATCAAAACAATGTCGCTTCTGATGCATCTGGAAAACTGATTGAATTAAGCGTGAAAGAAGGTGATTTGGTTGCGAAAGGACAAGTGTTGGCTAAATTGGACAATGAAATGGTTCAATTGCAAATTGAAAATGCGAAGTTAAACATTGCTCAATTGAAAAACGACAATAACCGCTTTTCGAACTTACGTAAAGACCAAGCGATTTCTGCCATTGAAGCAGAAAAAATGGAATTAGCATTGAAGTCCGCAGAGGTTCAATTGAAACAACTACAAAAACAATTAAAAAGCACAGCGATTCTGGCGCCGTTTAGTGGTGTTGTTACCAAAAAGCTTGTGGACTTAGGTTCCATGGTGATGCCTGGATCTCCAATTGTGGAATTAACAGATATTTCTGCGCTAAAATTGACTATTTCTGTTCCCGAGCGCGATGTGATGAAGTTTAAAAAAGGACAACAAGTGATTGCGAATGCGGATGTATATGAATCCGAAGAATTTAAGGGAAGTGTGAGCATGATCGCTGTTCAAGCAGACGCTGCACATAATTTTAAAATTCAAACAACCATTCAAAACAGTGCCAAGAATCGAATCATGGCAGGAATGTATGGCTCTGTTTCTTTGGCAAATTCTACGAGTGTTACAGCACTTGCTGTTTCTCGAAAAGCCCTGGTTGGTTCTTCGAAAAACCCACAAGTGTACGTGGTTCGAAATGGAAAGTCAATGTTGATTTCGTTTACTGCAGGGACATCGGACGGGGAGTTCATAGAGGTCGTTTCTGGCTTGACTAAAACCGATATGATTGTCGTGAAAGGACAAGTGAATTTAGAAAACAACTCCAACGTTAAACTCTCTAAATAAGCCTCCATGACACTCACAGAACTTTCGATAAAACGTCCATCGTTTATCATTGTAATATTCACCATTTTAATCGGTGGGGGACTCATCAGTTACAACCAACTGTCTTACGAGTTATTACCTGATTTTTCTCCGCCTTTATTGACGGTTACTACTACTTATCCAGGTGCATCTCCTGCAACAGTGGAAACGCAAGTTTCAAAACCCTTAGAAGATGCCTTGAGCGGAATTGAAAACATCAACGAAGTCACGGCTTTTTCATTGGACAACGCTTCACTGATGTTGTTGGAATTTAAAGCATCGGCGGATATTGATAAATCCTTAGAGGATGCGCAACGTAAAATCAATAATGTACTCAATAATTTACCAGAAGGAGCTCAAACGCCGGTCGTGGCGAAAATTGAGCCGAATGCTTCTCCCGTTCTTCAAGTAAGTGCGGTTGCGTCTCATATGGATGAACGTTCATTGATGGAATTAATGGATGATCAAATCCTTCCGCAAATCAAGCAAACGAAAGGTGTTGCTGAAGTGCAAGTGATTGGTGGTGAGCGCAGATCGTTTAGAATCAATGTGGATAAAGATAAGTTGAAGCGTTACGGTTTAACATTGACCAATGTCAATCAAGCTATTGCTTCATCCAATGTGGAATTCCCTACTGGAAAAGTAAAAGGGGAAGGCGAGCAAATGACGGTTCGTTTGGCTGGGAAATATTCAAAAATCTCAGATATCGAAAACTTGATTCTCTTTTCAAAAGGCATTTCAAGTGTGAAATTGAAAGATGTTGCCGAGGTACTTGATGCCACTGAAGATCATTTGGCTGTTTCTCGATTGAATGGGGTTAATGGGATCGGACTGCGCATCAAAAAACAAAGCGACGCGAACGCGGTGGATATGTCCGTTGCGACGAAGGAACGATTTAAAGTTCTAGAGGATAAATATAAGAAAGAAGGATTAAAATTTACCGTGGCGACGGATACTTCTCGTCCAACAGTCGAGTCAGTTAATGCCGTTATTCATGATTTGGAATTAGCCGTTCTCTTAGTTGCTGCTGTGATGCTCCTTTTCTTACACAGCATTCGAAATGCCTTTATTGTGTTAATATCGATTCCAGCTTCCTTGATAGCGACTTTTATAGTCATGTATCTTTTGGGATATACCTTGAATTTGATGACCTTGTTGGCGATGTCACTAGTGATAGGAATTCTCGTTGACGACTCAATCGTTGTACTGGAGAACATTTACCGACACTTGCAAATGGGAAAAAAACGGCGTCAAGCTGCGCTGGATGGACGAAATGAAATCGGATTTACAGCCTTGGCAATTACTTTGGTAGATGTCGTGGTCTTTTCGCCTGTCGTTTTCATTGAAGGAACGATTTCAGACATCCTTCATCAATTCTCCATTGTAGTCGTTGTGTCTACCTTAATGTCCTTATTTGTATGCTTTACCTTAACGCCATGGTTGGCTTCGCGCTTTGCCCAAGAAGTAACATTGAATCCCAAAAATCCATTTCAAGCGTTTTTACTCTGGTTTGAACGACGAGTTACTATTTTCACGAATCAATATGTGAAATTGGTAGGATGGTCCTTAAAACATAAGTTAATCATGGCCGGAGTGATTATTGGTCTTTTTGTGGCAAGTTTCGCTACGATGGGACTTGGAATCGTTGGACAAGAATTCGTGGCGCAAGGAGATCAAGGGAAGTTCATGGTCAAATTAAAATACGATAAGAGTACAACCTTCGAAGAAAACAATGCCATTACCTTAGAAATCGAGCAGTTCTTGATCGCACAAAAGGATGTGATTGAAACAGTGTTTGCTAATGTTGGTGGACCTAGTTCAGGAATGGGAGCAACTTCTTTTGGGTCTGAAAATCGTTCCGAAATTACGGTGAAAATGAAAACCGGAATGCAGAAAAGATTTCCAACCATTAAATACATGGATGAAATCAGCAAGCGAATAAAATCAAAACATGCTGGTGTCGAAGTAAAGGCACTAAACATGGGTATGGTTGAATCGGAAGAGGCACCAATTGAAATGTTCCTTTCATCAGACGATAATGAACTACTGATTAGAGAAGCGAGAAGGTTGAAAACGCAATTATTGAAGATTAAAGGTGCAAAAGATCCAGCAATATCAACAGATGATGTCACCCCGGAAGTGCGTATCGAACTGGACCGTGAGAAAATGGGACAACTCGGATTGCCAATCGCACTGGTTGGAATGCAACTTCAAAATGCATTAACGGGTAATGATGATAACCAATTTGACGAAAAAGGACATGAATATGACATCCGTGTGATGGTGGATGCATTTGATCGGAAAAATATCGAAGACATAAAAAATATGACCTTCAATACTTCGGATGGCAAACAAGTGCAATTGGGAGAATTTGCCGAGGTTTCCGTAGAAAATGGCTTTGGTACCCTGGAACGCAAGAATCGTATTCCGAATACCACACTTCGTTGTTGGGTACTTGGCACGGCAGCCGGAAATGTATCCGCTGAAATTGATAAGTACTTGGAGAAAAATCCGTTGGATAAAAACGTTCGTTTGACCTGGGGTGGAGAGATTAAGCGTCAAAAAGAATCGATGGGAGCGCTAGGAATGGCCATGGGTATCGGATTGATCCTCGTTTACTTAATCATGGTCGTATTGTATGATAACTTCGTTTATCCATTTGTCGTGCTATTCTCGATTTTGGTTTCCTTGATTGGAGCGATTTTAGCTTTGGCGTTGAGTTCGTCGAATATGGGAATCTTTACGATGTTGGGAATGCTCATGCTGCTCGGACTCGTCGCCAAGAATGCGATTTTGATTGTCGATTTCACCAATCACTTGAAGGAAAAAGGCATGTCGACCTATAACGCGCTTTTGGAATCAGTGCAAGAACGCATGCGTCCAATCTTAATGACGACGATCGCGATGGTTGTCGGAATGATTCCAATCGCCACAGCAACAGGTTCTGGAGCAGAGTGGAAAAACGGACTCGCGTGGATTCTGATTGGTGGACTAACGAGTTCCATGTTCTTGACGATCATTGTCGTACCGATGTTGTATTACACCGTGGACCGTATTCAAGATAAATTTCGCGCACGAACGAAAAAATTGATCGTAGATCCAGAAGATTAATTAGAAGATAACTCCTTTAAAGCTCGTTTCGGTATGCACTGAAACGAGCTTTTTTCATTTATTCACATTAGCACTCCGCCGCGGCGGAAGCACATTGGCAAATTAGCACATTACTCCTTAACCAACTCCTTCATCTGTTTCAGTCCATTGTTGTTGACGCACAGAAAATAGGCTCCAATTGGAAAGGAACTCACATCAATGAGCGTTGTTGACTTGTCAATGATCGATGAATAAAGTGAACGACCACTGAGATCTAAAAGTTCAAACGACGCGCCCAGCAGCTGTTCCCCCACTTGAATCG
>CAMAPI010000060.1 GCA_945860065.1 Chryseobacterium gleum
AGAACGATTCAAAACCTTTGTCGCGCCTTTGAAGACGCTAGCCCTTGAAACAAATTTATCTTACGGAGTTACCGGAATCAAAGAAAATACCGCTCAGCGAATTGAACGATATTTAAAAGATTCCACTTCGATGTATTATATGGGAAACAAATATTCACGCCTTTTGGACTATGATTCCACCATCAATTACAACAACCAACACAACGACACCATGAGTGTCCGAGTGAAACGCTTGGTGCAATACAAAGATCATTATTACTCCTATTTGTACGCAGCGATTTACATCAAACAGATCAAAACGCAGTGGGAAAAAGCCGGATTCCCTATTGACAATCGTCCAGAGATTTTGGCTTCACTGTTCAACTTGGGTTACCAAAAATCCATTCCAAAAAAGAATCCAGCAGTGGGAGGTTCAAACTTTAAAATTCGCGAACAAGATTATACATTTGGATCCGTCGCCTACGAATTCTATTACTCCGGGGAAATGTCCAACATCTTCCCGTACAAAAAGGAAAAATTTAAGGATTGATTCTAAATTCTGTCAGTTCGGACATCAGTCGTTCTTGAGACAGCGGAATACTCACCGTAATATGTCCGTTTTCGGCTAATTCTTGGCTTAAAATTGTACATGGATGCGCTTTTAACGTTTTCATAACGCCAGGCATATCCGCATAAGAGAACTGTAATTCCCACACCACTTCCTCTTCACATTCGATCATTTCTGCTTGTTCCAAGGCATCTTTTGCTGCGGAGCGATACGCCGTAATGAGTCAACCCACTCCTAAATTGGTTCCACCGTAATAACGCACCACGGCAATGAGCACATTACTCAAATCAAAGGATTGACTTTGTCCCAATATGGGAGGTCCGGCAGAATTCGAAGGTTCCCCATCGTCACTTGAACGATACAATTTCTTGTCACTTCCTAGGCGAAAAGCAGAACATACGTGAACAGCCTGATGGTGTTCTTTTCGTTTGGTTTGAATAAACGCCTTGACTTCCTCCTCCGTTTTACAGGGCACTGCGTATGCAAAAAACTTAGATCCTTTTTCCTTGTAGAATCCTTCGCTGATCTTCGCTATGCTGACGTATTTTGACACGCTGCAAAGGTAGGGGTTTAGCAAGAACAATTGAAAATTCAAGGATTTCAGCTACTTTTATGATAAATTACACTCCGTTAATCCTTTAGCAAATTGATCCTTGGGTTAATCTGGCCGATTTTTACTTCAGACAAACTAGTTAAGTTTGATGTTTAATTTCTAAAATTATACAACATGTTTAAAACCATCTTGTTATTCTCTATTTGCTTAATCCAAGGATTAATCGTTGCGCAGGTAGACCTATCGAAATTACACAAAGCACAACAAGCTGATTTGGACTTTTCACAACCACTAATGTTAGATGGTAAATCCATTCCGGTGTGTCTTTCAACTGGTCGTCAGATTCCTGCTGATAGCCTCGATTTTTATTTAGGTACAGGCAACCTCATTCCTGAGCCATTTATCAATGACCGAAAAGAAGTCAAAGCGTTCGTTCTTCGCTCTGCGTCAGAGCAGGAAAAAGGGATGATGATGCGGATGAATGCCCCCATGGAAAAGGTTGATTTAGCAAACGAGTCAATTCCTGCAAATCTTTCATTGCGCACCTTAAAAAACAAAGAAGTTCAACTGTCGGATTTTAATCCCAAAAAGGAAAAAATCACGGTCATCAACTTTTGGTTCATTGAATGTAAACCTTGTAAGATGGAGATTCCGGATTTGAATAAATTAGTCGAAAAATACAAGGGTTACGACGTGGAATTTTTAGCCCTCGCTTTGAACAAACCGGATCAATTGAAGGACTTCTTAAAAAAGACAGATTTTGATTACACCGTTCTTAGCATCGAAGAACAGAAAACCATGGCGCTCGGAATTCAAGGGTATCCGACACACTTCATACTCAATCGACAAGGTCAAGTTGTCTATAAAGCAACAGGGCTAGAACCGGGATCCATAGACAAGTTAGGTAAAGCAATTGAAGGACAGTTGCGGTAAATTCTTAGTCCTTCCCTTTCAGAAGTGAATAGTATTCTTTGGGTGAAAAAAATGCGGGCTTAGAGTGAGATTTAGCGGGTGCTACTTCCCGATACAAAACTTACTAAAGATCGACCCCAAAATATCCGTATCCACATCGATGTGACCCGTGATGTTTCCGAGGTGACGCATGGCTGTTCGGATGTCCATCGCGATGAAGTCGCCGGTGGTACCGATTTGTAGTCCTTCTTGGGCTTTGCTTAAGGCTTCGTCGGTATTCTGCAAGGACTCAAAATGACGTGCGTTTGATACAATCGTCTCATCTTGGATGTTGAAATCGCCCAAAACACAAGTCACTAATTGTTCTTTTAATTCGGTGATTCCAGTTCCGGTTAAGGCGCTGATTTGTAAACTATCTGTCAAGCGCGACGTGTCTAAATCGATTTTGTTCGTTAAGAGCAACACGTGTTTCTCTGGATGTTTTTCACATAGGTCTTTTACCCAAGCTTCGGTTTCATCAAGGTTTTCGGAGTCGGAAGCATCGGCTAGACACAAGACAATATTGGCCTGTTCGATTTTCTGCTGCGAACGTTCAATTCCCATCGCTTCGATGGTCTCTGTGGTTTCACGGATTCCGGCTGTATCGATTAAACGAAATAAAATTCCGTCGATGTTCAAGGTTTCTTCAATCACGTCGCGTGTCGTTCCGGCAATGCTGGAAACAATCGCACGCTCTTCGCCAAGCAATTGATTCAACAAGGTACTCTTTCCTGTATTTGGTGCGCCGACAATGGCCACTGGAACGCCATTTTTAATTGCATTTCCTAGTTGAAAGGATGAGGCCAAACGTCGAATCATGTTCAATACCTCTGCGACCATATTATTCAAGGCCGTGCGGTCCGCAAACTCAACATCTTCCTCTGCGAAATCTAGTTCTAATTCGATTAAGGAAGCGAAGTGAATCAGTTTCTCGCGCAATTCTTGCAGTTCGCTCGAAAAAGTTCCGCGTAATTGTTTCAACGCGATTTCATGCGCGTTTTTCGACTGTGAAGCAATCAAATCCGCGACAGCTTCTGCCTGGGACAAGTCCATGCGTCCGTTTAGGAATGCACGCTGGGTAAATTCGCCGGGTTCCGCCATGCGAAAGCCTACGCTTCCCAGTGCTTGCAAAATTTGCTGTTGGATGTAAATGGAACCGTGACAAGCAATTTCAACACTTTCTTCCCCTGTGAAACTTTTTCCGTCATCGAATAAGGTCACTAGTACCTCATCTATGCGTTCACCTTCCAAATTCGAAAGCCAACCTAAATGAACGGTATGTGTTTTTTGGATGCTTAAGTCTTTTGAGAATAACTTTGATACCAATGACTTTGATTGTGGTCCAGATGTTCGAATGAGTGCAATCGCACCAATTCCATTAGCGGTGGCAAGTGCACAAATTGGATCCTGAGCGGCAAGTTTCATGGCACAAAAATACGGAGGATTCTTGACTTATTGGTTTAAATAACTCACATCGACCAGGCTATTGAAAAAGGCTTTCAACTGCTTTCTTTCCTGTGGACTCAATGTGAAAGGTACAATCGCTTTATTTTGTAAGGGATGTCCATTTCCACCTTTGACGTAATGGTCAAGTACCTCATCCATTGTGGCTAAACTACCATCGTGCATGTAAGGGAAAGTCAAGGGTAAATTGCGCAAGGAAGGAACTTTGAATTTTCCGATGTCCAAGGAATCATGGTGAATGCGGAAACGTCCTTGGTCGCTTTTTCCTTCGTAGGATGCATAGAGTCCGTTATTCTCAGCAACATAGTTCGTGAAATTCGGGGCAGAATGACATTTTGTGCAATATAAGGTTTCCGAAAACAATTTCCATCCGGCTTTTTCCGTTGCATTGATCGCATGTTGGTTTCCTTTTTGGTATTGGTCGAAACGCGAATTCATGGAAATCAAGCTGCGCTCATAGGCGGAAATACTGCGGGTCAAAACCCACGCATCAAAATCACGGCCGTAAATTTCTTTCGCTGCTTTTTGGTAATCCGGATCGGCCCTCAATACTTTCATCAAATCCTTCATATTGTGTCCCATTTCTGTTTTTTCCTGAATGGGAACAATCACTTGTAATTCTAAAGTAGCTAAGTGCGCATCAAACATGGCTGTTTTCAGAAATGCTGAATTTAGTATACTCGGTGCATTTCGTTCGGTGTGTTGTCCTTTAATTCCTTCACTAAAAGGCAATTGATCGGTGAATGCTTTTCCTGGCTTGTGACACGTGGCACAGGATACGGTTCCATCGTTGGAAAGGCGTGTGTCGAAAAACAATTTTCTTCCGAGTTCGATCTTCGCCTCAGACTGTGGATTGTCAATTGGTGTTGGAACAAGCATTCCGAGGTTCAAATCCAAGGGACTCTTGCACTTCACGAGGGAAAGTCCCAACAGGAGCAACAGTAAAAATGGCCCGGAAAAACGGATGATTTTCATCAGAATACCAGTACTTGACGACTTTGTGCTTGTCCGTTTTGATCGGTATATTGTACGAAGTACATTCCCGGCGTCAAGCCAATCCAAATAAACTTACCTGCATTATTTTCCAAACTTTGCTCGCGCATTTGACGGCCAAACTGATCAAAAAGTATGATTCCTGTTTTGGAAAGTTGGCCTGTCCATGTACATTGAATCGCGCCTTGTTGTGAAGAAAACTGAATAGCCGCTTGAATAGCCGTTGGAACTCCAGCAGTAGTAGCTTGATCGAAAACAACTTGCGTATTCACGTTTTGCATCGATGTGAGATTCAAACCTGTTTCGCCGTGAAGAATTTCTAGTGTCGCTAAATTGATGCCATTCAACCATCGATCAATGTGACATTCAAAGTTCAAATCGACTTGGTTCACATTTGTATTCGTTTGAATCACATTGGTGTTCATCACCATTTGCTGGTTGTTGTTGCCAAGGTTGTGTAATTCAAAATAGGATTCTGGAACATTGTCGTTGTTTCCATCTGAATCTCCCCCGGTAATCATGTGCATGTACCCCGAAGACCATCCCCAATACATGGATGGAGATTGAAAACTCAAGGCGTTCGATGCATCGTAGGTTGAAATGTCCTGTGCTAATACACCAGTCTGTGTATTGAAACGTTTGGGTACACCTACCAAGAAATTCACTTGTTCAATGTTGCTTACTGGTTGCGCGCCCAAATAAACCGTGTAATTCGTTTCATCAATTAAATAAACGGTTTCTGTTAAGTTTAATACTTGTCCGCCATCGTGTATAAGCGTAATGTCAGCTAGGTAATACTTAAAATAATCGAAGGATACTTCTTGACCATTATTACCTGTGTAAACCGTTTGCGATTGAAAGGCCTGTGTAGTAAATACAGGGGCCAATGTCAAGAAAACGTTTTTTTGTGAAAGTCCCAGAAAGGGCAAAAAGAATAGAAAGATTAACTTTTTCATGGTATTATGATTTATGGATAATATACAATACTTCATTTTTCATCAAACGAAAACGCTCGATTTGTTCCGTGGTAAAATGCTTGTTCAAATCGAATTCCGTTGAGGAGAATCCTGCTTTTTCCAACCACTGTGGATAGTCCTTTCCGAACAAGCGCACGTGGTCTTTTTGCCAGAAGTGTTTTTCGCGCTCTGCCGGACTAGTAATACTCGGATCTTCGTAGGTCGTCTCACGCGTAAAATCTTGCGGTACTTGCATGATCGCCCATCCACCGGATTTCATTACTCGGAAAAGTTCACGCATACACTGCAAAGGATCATCGACATGTTCCATGACATGGTTGCAAAAAACCACATCAAAACGATTGTCTTCTAAGGGAATCTGATGCAAGTCGAAGTGAATATCGGCCAATGGCGAAACCAAATCTCCTGTTAAATAGTTCAGGTTAAGTTGCGCTCGAAAACGATCGATAAAACATTGCTCTGGAGCAACATGCAGAACGGATAAATTTTCCGCTGTAAAGAAATTACTTTCTTGTTGTAAATAAAGCCACATCAAACGGTGACGTTCTAAGGTTAAGTCATACGGACAAAGCACATTTTCTCTATGTGCCACATCAGAACCATAGGATAAAAATTTCGAGAAGGAACGTTCACAAACGGGACATTCCACCTTGTTTCCTCGGTACAATGTAGGAGCAAAAAGACGGAAAACATAACTCAATCGGATGAGCAGTGGACGCGGTAAACGATTCAATAATAACTTGTACAACTTCTTCACTATCCAAAGGTAAAATATAAAAGGCAGATATTGACTAAATTTGTGCAATCTCATCCACAGAATGACCTCTTTTTTGTCGTTCGAATGTACTTTTTTATGTCCAAAAGACCAACGCTTACTGAACCGATTGCGACGAAAGTTCCTCATGTTTTAATCGAACATGGGCATGAACGCAACGATCCTTATTATTGGATGAATCAACGCGATTCGAAAGAAGTACTGGACAACTTGCAAGAAGAAAATTCCTATTGCGAAGCGTATTTTGAACCCATCAATGGACTGGTGCAAGGACTTGTGGATGAATTTGACGCGCGTATTGATCCAAACGATGTAAGCGCCCCGTTTATTCTTCAAGGAATCACCTACCAAGTGCGACAAATCGAAGGAAAAGACTACCAACAAATTGTGCGCATCATAGGTGAAACGGAACATGTTTTTTTGGATGAAAATGAACGAGCGGACGGACATCCTTTTTACGAATTGGCGGATTGGAGTCATTCCATGGACGATCAATTTTTAGCGATAAGTGAGGATTTCATTGGTCGACGCAAATACCAAATTCGCTTTCGAAACAACCAGACGGGTGAATTCTTGACTGATTTAATCGAAGATACAGACGGTAGTATCGTTTGGGCGAACGACCATCAAACGATTTTCTACATCAAAAAGGATCCGGAAACACTCCGTGAATTTCAAGTTTTTCGTCACCATTTAGGAACAGATTCCTCCATGGATCAATTGGTCTTTCAGGAAGATGACGAACGGTATTATGTCAGCATCAGTAAATCCTTAACGGACACTTATGTGATGATTCACTGTTTTAGCTCCTTGACATCGGAAGTTTCCTTAGTGGATGCCGTTCATCCTGAAACAGCCGTTCAGGTATTTCTACCGAGACAGCAAGGACATTTATACGAAGTAGCGCACCATGAAACAGGTTTCTATGTGCTGTCCAACAATGACGCGCCTAACAAAAAAATATTGTTTTGTTCAACCCCTCCAACACACCTCGACGCGTGTGAAGAAATTGTCAAACATGATCCGTCCATTTTAATCGAAGGAATAAACGCCTTCCAAGATTTTCTATTAATTGAGGAGCGACAAAATGGATTACGAAAATTCAAAATCAAAACGGCTACCTCAGAACGCTACATTTCCTTCGAAGAGGAATGTTATTTCCTCGGCTTAGGTGTGAATGATGCCTACGAAACAAAACGACTTTTTTACACCTACAATTCACTGACGACACCATCGAGTGTTTTTGAATATGAAATAGAAACTGGCGAAAAGAAGCTTTGGTTTCAAAAAAGATTATTGGATCCAACTTTTGACGCTGCAGATTATCAATCTGAACGCATTTGGGCGATCGCGAACGACGGGACAAAAATTCCGGTGTCGCTGGTTTACAAAAAAGACATTGACCGCGTAACTGCACCTTGCTTACTCTATGGTTACGGATCCTACGGATACACACTTCCAGATACCTTTAGCGCCACACGCATCAGTTTGTTAAACCGTGGATTTGTCTTTGCCATGGCGCACATTCGCGGAAGCAAGTACATGGGGGAACACTGGTACGAGGACGGAAAATTCACCAAGAAAATCAATACGTTTACCGATTTCATCAATGCCGCGGAGCACTTGGGAGGTTACGAGTATTGTCATCCGGAACGCATCTATGCTCAAGGTGGTTCGGCTGGTGGACTTTTGATGGGCGCTGTCACCAACATGGCTCCATATCTGTGGAAAGGAATTATTTCCCAAGTGCCTTTTGTCGATGTGGTAACCACGATGTTAGATGTAAGCATTCCATTGACGACCGGAGAATGGGAAGAATGGGGAAATCCACAAGAAGAAGAATTTTACGAATACATGTTGAAATATTCTCCCTACGACAATTTGCGTTCCATGCATTATCCAGCGATGTTCATCACGACAGGATACCACGACTCGCAGGTGCAGTATTGGGAACCGATGAAATACGTGGCAAAGTTACGTGCCTTAAGAACGAATGACAATCCACTGGTATTTGAATGTAACATGGATGCAGGTCACGGTGGAGGATCTGGACGAAGTAGTGAACGATTAGAAATTGCAAAAGCATATGCATTTATCCTGGACCTTGAGGACATTCATCAGTAGTCTTTGTCTGTTTTTGACAATGAATTTGCCTGCGCAAACGAATCCAAACATCTTGGATTTTAGCGACGCGAAAATCATCTCGGCGGAAACAGGCTACACCTCCGCACCCTTTACCTTGCTTTATCCGCTGACCTCTGGATTGGATAAAATCACCTTTAAAAACAACCTTGCCCCTTTCTTGCGTTTGGGCTTCAATTACAAGTGGTTTGTACTTCGTTTTAGCATTCCAAACATTGGAAACATCCGAGATGTGAGCAACTACGGAACCACAAGACAATACAATTTAGGCATGGACTTTAGTTTCAAGAAAGTCTATTACGATTTCGAGTTTAAGTACATCCGTGGTTTTTCCATACAAGGTGCAAACCGCTGGGATAGTAGCTTAAATGAAAATCAACGAAATTCCATTCAACCAAAAATTCAATCCTTAAACATTTCAGCGAATGCCTGGTATTTCCACCACAAAGATTTTAAAATGGGCGCGCTGCTTGGAAAACGCTCGTATTACACAAAATTAGTTCATGCATGGTACGCGAAAGGAACGATGAATTTCTTCGGTGTCGACACGAAAAATGGCGGACTTATTCCCACGGTTTTGCAAGATGAGCAAAACTCTAAGACGATGAGTAGCACCTTCTCCGCCTTTGATATCGGCTTTGTTCCAGGATACGCTTACGTGAATCGTTTTAAGAATTGGCAAATTGCCGGTTGGGCGGGATTCGGACCTGTATTGCAAGCCAAGTACTATCAATACAACGGGGATTTCCGTGGTTTTTTAGGACTCGCGCCTCGTTACGATGTGCGACTAATGGGTGGATACACCACACCAAAATATTTCTTGTTTTTAGTGACGGATTTTGATAATAAGTCCATTCGTTTTAATCAGCTAGTTTACCGACAATATTTCTACACAGTGAAATTAGTTGGAGGCTATCGTTTTCCGAGAAAGGAAAAGAAACAAAGTGAATCCTCGGAAGGAATTAAATTGTAAAATTGAAAATCGTTCTGTTTTTTCCGGATTCTATCACCATTTGATACACCCCTTTTTTCGGGAAATTCATGATAAATCCATCGTAAAATGGTGTTGGATAAAAGAAGTTTCTATACGCATCTTGAACCGTGATCTTTACATCCGCTGGACGAATGCCATTGTAAAGAATCTGATAGGTTCCTGCATAACCAAGCTCCGTATTCGTTTGGATTGGCACCAAAGACAAGAATCCCAGTTCCTTTGATAGGTTTTTCTTGTTGTATACAAACCGTACTTTTTTCTTGATGTTGAACTCCGAATTTGATTCCGAAGCTTCTATCACTGCTGGGTATTTCAATGGGGCAATCGCCCGTTTCGCCCCCAAGAACATGCGGGTTTTATATTCGTTGTCTGAAACCAATTTCCACACACGAATGTAATCCACTTGATAGTCCGCAGGGAATTTCGTCTCGGTATTTGGACCTGGATTAAACGCAAATCCATCGCGAGCAACGGCCAGGTTTGCAATGACATTCATTGGTGTTTCGAATTCTCCGGTGTAATGTGAAACGGGAACACCATTAACATAGTACGTTAAGGAATTTGGCAGCCAAACACCAGAATAGGTCACGTATTCATCGGTCAATTGCTGGTTCATTTTTACCCATCCGCCCCAGTTTTGTGGCAATCCAAATGGTTTTGTGAAGACTTTCTCACAGGAATCTGGACAATGAACGTCAATATGAAGTTCATTCGGACGTTCCCCTTTCATTTCCATGAAATCAATTTCATCTTTTTGATTTTGTCCAAATAACCAGAACGCTGGCCACAAACCTTGTCCAGATGGCGCCTTTGCACGAATTTCAAAATATCCGTAGCGAAAGGCTTGCTTGCTCCAAATACAAGAGGTCACATAATCCAATTTGACTGAATTCCCTTGTATTTCCAATCCATATTTTTTCGCTTCTTCGTGGTTGATCATCCAATCTTCTACTGGATAAAACCCCTTGTTTTCGTTTGCTTTTAGGTGAAGAATTCCTCCCGACTGACTGAGCATTTCAGGTGCGGCATATTGCTTTTGATCCGCTAAAAGTCCACCCCAAGGATAGCGTTTGTGCCATTTCGTCTCATCGACATTTGGATTTTCGAAATCATCTCCGAAATAGTAATTCCAAGCGACGATGCCATCTGTTTTTAGTTGAAACATACGCGGCTCCAATTGAGCATGCAGTTGTCCAGCGAAAAACAAAAAGATCAGCAGCTTTTTCATTCGTACTTGATAAAAATATTTTTTGCGTCCGTAAAAAATCGCAGCGCTTCCCATCCACCTTCTCGTCCAACGCCTGATGCTTTTACTCCACCAAATGGCGTTCTTAAATCGCGTACCAACCACGCATTCACCCACACAATTCCAGATTGCAGTTGGTCCGCCACACGGTGTGCACGATTCAGGTTTGTTGTCCAAATTGTTCCAGCCAAACCGTACATCGTCGAATTCGCCATCATTAATGCTTCTTCTTCTGTATCAAACGGGGTGATCGTCACAACTGGTCCGAATATTTCTTCTTGGTTTGTTCGGCAATCGTAGGAGAGTCCTTCAATAATCGTTGGTTCAAGGTAATATCCTTTGTCATGCGGTGCCGGCAAATAAACCCGTTTTCCACCTGTTAGTACCGTTCCACCTTCTTCCTTCGCCAATTCAACATAGGATAAGATTTTCTCCATGTGCGACTCAGAAACAATCGCTCCCAATTTCGCTTCCGGATCACTTGGAAAGGAAACTTTTGATCTCGAAACTTTTGCGACAAACGCTTCTTTGAATTTCTCGTAAATCGGTCGTTCCACAAAAATGCGCGATCCACATAAACAAATTTGACCTTGATTCGAAAAGGATGAACGTATCGTCGTACTCAACATATCGTCAAAATTGCAATC
>CAMAPI010000061.1 GCA_945860065.1 Chryseobacterium gleum
AAATAAGCAAATATTTTTTTTAGACGAATACTCACTTAACTTGTTGTCGAATTGTTGAGAAGTTGTTTAGAAACCAATCGACTAAAATCAATTAATTTCGCAACAAACGCTTAATTTTGTTTGGTAAAAAATTAGAAAATATGAGTACAATAGAACACCTTGAATGTTTGATTATTGGATCAGGTCCTGCGGGATATACAGCAGCTATTTACGCAGCGCGAGCGGACATGAAGCCAGTTATGTATCAAGGATTGCAACCAGGTGGACAATTAACCACAACGAATGAAGTAGAAAACTTTCCTGGGTATCCGCAAGGAGTTACTGGTCCAGAGATGATGACGCAATTGGAAGAGCAAGCCAAACGCTTCAATACGGATGTTCGTTTTGGATTTATCACGAAAGTGGATTTCAGTGGTTCAATTCATAAATGCTGGACAGAAAACGGAACAGAGATTCATGCAGAAACGGTAATTATTTCAACTGGAGCATCCGCAAAATACCTTGGACTAGAAAGTGAACAAAAATACTTGAAGTTAGGCGGAGGTGTATCCGCTTGCGCAGTTTGTGATGGTTTCTTTTACCGTAACCAAGAAACGATTATCGTTGGTGCAGGTGATTCCGCTTGTGAAGAAGCACATTACTTATCTAAACTTTGCACGAAAGTAACCATGTTGGTTCGTCGTGATGAATTTAGAGCATCTAAAATCATGGCTGAACGCGTGATGAAAACACCAAATATTGAAATTTTATTCAACACAGAAACCTTGGAAGTATTAGGGGATGGACAATTAGTTACAGGAGCACGTGTTCAAAATATGACAACGAAAGAGGAACGCACAATTCCAGCAACTGGATTCTTCGTAGCGATTGGACACACACCAAATACAGAAATTTTCAAAGAATTCATCAATCTTGATGAAACTGGATATATCAAATACGAACAACCCGGAAGTTCAAAAACAAATGTGCCTGGAGTATTTGTTGCTGGAGATGCAGCAGATAGAACGTATCGTCAAGCGATCACTGCAGCAGGAACAGGTTGTATGGCTGCATTGGATGCTGAACGTTATTTAGCCGCTAAACATTCGTAAAAGATAACTAATCAACAGTTAAACCGAGTTCAAAAGACTCGGTTTTTTTTGTGCTAACGCACAGCATCCTTGTCCAATAATTTCACAAAATGAAATCCTTTTGGACCATAACCTTGGTTGTAGAAAAACTTATGTGCTGAAAAGTTGTTGGTGTAGGAGTCCAAGGCAAGCATTTTGCATTGTTGCTCTGTCGCTTTTCGTTCTAAAAAATCAAACATCAACTTCCCTACTCCTTGATTGCGGTGTGAGGCGCGAACAACAATATTGTCTAATTCAAGGTATTTCCCTATCCAAAGTTTATTCCCAATCCAAAACCCACAAATGGCGATACATTCTTCCTCATCAAACACTGCCACTTGCCCATACCGACATGGAATCATCTCATCTAACTCTTGTGAATACGCCTCCAATGACAAACTTGGATAAAGCTCATTTAACACGGGAAGATACTTGAGCATTTCCTCTTTGTCCACCAATTCTCTCACTAACATATCTTTATTTTAAGTTCTTTTCCATTAATTCTAAAATGCGGCGGTATTCATCATACCACGAATATGATTCTTTGAATCCGTGAGATTCCACTGGATAAACAGCTAAATCCCAATCCTTTTTCCCTAATTCAATAAACCGCTGACTTAAACGAACGACATCTTGAAATTGCACGTTATCGTCCACCATTCCATGCAACATCAATAAAGGATCTTGTAAATTTTCAGCGAAATAAATCGGTGAACTTTTACGGTATGCTTCTGGATCTGTATCAGGATTATTCAATATATTACTTGTGTATTCATGGTTGTAATGTCCCCAATCAGTTACCGAGCGCAGGGCCGCACCACATGCGAATTCAGTTGGTTTTGTCAGCAATCCCATCAAGGTAATGAATCCCCCGTACGATCCACCGTACATTCCTATTCGATTTGCATCGATTCCATAGTTTTTCACCATGTACGCTTTTGCATCGATGAAATCCTCCAAATCTCTCCCGCCCATGTGACGATATATTGCTGTTCGGTAATCGCGTCCATATCCTTCACTCGCACGATAATCTAAATCCATGACCGTATAACCTTTCTCTTGTAATAAGTGATGAAACATGTATTCACGGTAGTAATTGCTCCAATAATGATGTGCGTTTTGTAAATATCCCGCACCGTGAACAAAGAAAACAGCTGCACCATTTTTCATTTCCTTTGTTGGTTCGTAAACGCGCGCAAAAATGTCAATACCATCCGATGCTGGAATAGAAATTACTTTTGGATCAATCCAAGAATATGATTCAAACTCCTTAGTCGTTGAATGGGTAATTTGTTTCAAATTCGTTTTACTTGGCATGTTTGAGCCAAGATATAGTTCCCATGGCTTATTGGCGAAAGATTGTCGGACCACCATGTTTTTCTCATCGGGAGACAACAAAACTTCATTATAGCCATTTTGCAAATAAAGATAGGGTGTGAATAAGCCATTATCTAAGTTCAAACAACCAAAAGAGTGATTTCCTGTTTGTCCATTAGCACAATGATTGTACTCTAAATACAGCTGTTTACGATCTTTCGAAAGTCGGACTTCATACACTTCCGTTTTTGGCTCTATCCAAAGACACGATTTTTTTTCTTGGAGAATGTGGTATTGATAAACGGTCGAATAACCTGTTTCTTCCGATTGAAAGTAAAACGATTCTCCATCAACTATCCAATCCATGTTTCCATCTGCTTCATTCCAAGAAGAAATACCCGGTCCACCAATCCATGCCTCATCATGCTGATGCTCCATTTCTTTCACGCTTGCTTTTTCCAAATTAACCAAAACAATCCAACGATCCTTGTTATCAGAACTACGCACGTCGCAAAGTGCAAGTGGATGATTTTGAGCAAATTTAACTGCATGGATAAACACTGAACGATCTTTTTCATAGAGAGAAACACTATCCTTTTCCCTGATATAAGCGGGTTTCAAACGAATATCTGTCAATTTGGAAAAATCTACATTGATTAAAGTGTCCGCAGTCAATTGATACAGGAATAATTTCTGATTAGGCTCTTCCGAGCTTACTTTATCGCGTGCCAACTGATGTTTGCTAAAACCATCATTCGTTATAAATTGCTCAACACTAGTTGGTTTTGAATCAAGCTCTTCCGTGACGCGTAATACCGCATAGTTCACCGATGGATCTATTTGAATATCACTCCAATTTGCTGCACCAACAAATTGCTCTTTCGGAAATTTAAACCGTGTCAGTTCCGCTTGACCCTTATAAAAATCAGCACGTTTATTTTTCTCCTGAATGAACTCAAACAATTCCACCTGCTGCTTTTCTAAAAAACTACTGTCCTTCTGTTTGTTTTTTTCCTCTTCTGCTAGGAAATTCGTTAATTGTCGGATACTCCCAGATTTGGTGTTTAATGAATATGCTTGGTCTCCTTGTTGAAATAAAACGATTTCAGGTTGTTTGGAACGCTGTACGTTAAATACACCATTCGTCGTTTGCAAGTGAACTTGACAATTACCGCTCATTTTATCGATGCTCCACAGGACTCCTTCATCACTCATGAATTGACGTTGAAAATCCCGTTGTAAAGGATCAAAAAACACTGCTGAGTTAGCCAAGGAATCTGTTAATTTAGTGTATTTCTGTTCCTTCAACGAGTATTCATAGAGACTTGATTCAATCTTATTTTCTGGATTCCAATAAAAATAAATCGACTGTCCATCTGCAGACCAATAATAAGATTCCGGGGAATTACCAACGAAGTTTGATCCGGACATAATTTGCTTAAGATCTAATTGCGCATGGATGTTCGATGTCAAACCAAAAAAACTCAGTAATACAAGCAGTATTTTTTTCATAGCTTAAAATTACAATTCTCTGAGCAATCTGCGTATTTTTAGATGAAAAACAAGGAAGTACACATGGAAACGTGTACCTTCGTTTATCAAAGGAATCAGATTGAAAAGACTACTCTATTATTTATTAAGCGAACGCCAGTACTTAATGACATTACATCGAAGTTTCTACTTTATGTATCGTTTGGGGCTTTTAAAAAACAAACCATCCTTTAAATTCCATTATTTCATTCAGCATATCATCAAGCCTGATTATGTGGTGATTGATATTGGAGCAAACCTTGGGTATTTCGCAAAAACCTTTTCACGTCTTGTCCCTCAGGGTAAATTAATTGCTATCGAACCCTTACCTCAATTTCATGCGGTATTAAATCATTTTATTGGAAGCAAAGAAAATGTGGAATTACATAACGTAGCTTTAGGGAAATCATCTGGTTCCATTACGATGGTACTTCCTAAAACTAACGGAATGATGCGCACTGGATTGCCTCATATTATGAGCAATGAACAAGAAGGAGAACATCAAACGACTCAGCAAGTTCAAATGATTAACACATCGGCGTTCTTTAGTACGTTTGAACGGATTGATTACATTAAATGTGATATTGAAGGACATGAATGGGAAGTGTTTAGTCAGTTAGGAGAAGTATTGAAGGAGAAACGTACAATCGTACAAATTGAAATAGATCAAAAGAATACCGAACATTTATTGTCCTTCTTTCAAGATTTGAACTATGTTCAATACGGCATTCAAGCTGGAAAATGCATCGCTGAAACTGGGAATCAAGCAGAACAAGGCGATTATTTATTTATCCCTAAAGAAAAAACTAATTTGGTTCAGGAATGGAACGCATAAACTCCATTTTATTCCTTCTATTAATCGCTACTTTGTTTGCCTGTAACAAAGGTGCTGGTGAATTCAAGATCAGTGGTGTTGTTACGGACGAAACATTTCAAACAAGCTTAGTGGGAGCAGAAGTGGCTATTTACAAGATTCCACTCGCTTCGAATACAGAACAATACATAGGAAGTCAAATGCTTGGGACTGATGGGCAATACCATTTTACAGTTCCTCGTGAGCGAATGGAAAAATACATCCTTCGCGTGACGAAAAACCTATATTTCCCGATCGAAAAAACCATCTATTTTTCAGAACTAAAACTTAAAGAAGAAAACGTTTATCCTTTAGCTACCTGGGCAAAATCATGGGTAGAATTGAAGTTTATCAACCAGAATCCGCTTCCACAAGATCACTTTCAATACATTAAACAATCGGGTTATGCTTCTTGCTTGGATTGTTGTCCAATTACGGCACAGGATTTATATGGGGCTGTGGATACATCCATCTATTGCATCAACAAAGGAAATACGATTTACTCCTTACTTTATTGGGTCTTCAATACAACAAATCAGGGATATTTAGAGGCAAACACAAGTGCTTTCGATACCACTCAGATTTATTTGAGTTACTAAGGTTCCTCCATTAAAACCTTGTATTTCAATAGTCCTTCTGCACGTGAGCAAGCATTGAAATGCCACCATTCGGTTTGAAGTTGGCGAAATCCTTGTGACTTCATCACTTTACGTAGTAAGTCTCGATTTTCAATTTGAACTTCCGTCAGCTTTCCCTCAGCAACAAACTGTTTTTCCATTGATGGATAGGCGATTTGACGAATGTCATCATATGCAGCTCCCATGTCTAATGGAATCAACTGTTCGTTAACAATGGTTAAGTCCACTGCCGCTCCCATATTGTGTAAACTTCGGTTTTTAGGATTGGAGACAAACTTCCCTCGTTCGATAGGTGGCAAGGAATCGAGGGCATCCCACATTTTTTGTTGGACACTTACAGGTCGAAGTGCGTCATAAATCAACAAATGAAAACCTGGATTTAATTTGGATAAATAATCTTGAACTTTTGAAAGTCGTTCAGCAACATCCTTCTGTAAATAGCCTTTTTTCAAGCGCTCATACAAAATGACACCCATGAAATTATTTGTTGTAGCATATTTTAAGTCCACCAAAATCAATTTATTCAAGGATTGAATATCGACTAAATCAAATTGGGAAACAGCCGCTGTATCCTTTAATTTTTCCGTTGGATTTTGTTGTTCAGTAGCTTGAAGCAGCTTAGCATCTTCCTTTTTGGAAGCAGCATCGGAGCAGGAGAAGAGTAAAACGACAAATGTAAGACCTAAAACGATCGTCCTCATGCCAAAATCGACTGTGTTTCCAAAGTAATACGCTGACGAAGTCCATCCGAAACTGGATGTAACGGCAGACGCATTTTCTCAAGCATGACCCCTTGTACATTTAAGGATACTTTTACTCCGCCTGGATTTCCTTCTTCAAAGAACATTTTTGTGATGTTAAATAAATCGTAATGTGCTTTTCTAGCTGTGTCCAAATCACCGGACATAGATGCATGAACCATCGTCGAAAATTTTTCTGGAAAGGCATTTGCTACCACCGAAATGACACCATCCGCACCCGCAGCGATTAGCGGCATTGTTAAATTGTCATCACCAGAAATCACTCCAAAATCTGGACGTCTCAAACGGATAATTTCCATAATTTGTTCCATGTTACCCGAAGCTTCTTTTACCGCAACGATATTAGGGATTTCACTCAATGCCAAGGTCGTTTCTGGCGTCATATTAGAACCCGTTCTACCAGGAACATTATACAGAATAATCGGTAATTCCGTATAGGATGCCACTAATTTGAAGTGTTCAATAATTCCTTTTTGAATCGGTTTATTGTAATATGGCGAAACGGATAAAATTCCATCAACTCCTTTGGGTAGTTTTGAGAAAATTCCTTCCAAAGCACGTGTGTTATTTCCACCTACTCCATAAACGATAGGTAGTTGTCCATTGTTTTCATCAATTACCGTTTGTAATACCTCCATTTTCTCCTCTTGAGTAAGTACGGGAGATTCTCCCGTTGTTCCTTGAACAACTAGAAAATCAGTTCCACCTTCAATTTGCATTCGAACCAAACGACGCAGCGCAGCAAAATCAATTTGTTCATTTTCTAAAAAGGGAGTAACCAAAGCAACCCCTGCTCCTGTAAATGGATTATTCATTCGTAGATATTTTTTTTAGTGTTTCGATAACGAAATGAAGCATTTCTGAGGGTTCTTCCGACCCAGCATTCAATTGTAAATCGAAGGATGCTTCTTTTTCATTGACAATAATTCTTCGTTGGATTTTTGCAACTTTCATATATGCAAAAATTTTAGCGTCCGTATGACCAAACCAGATCATCAAATCATAAGCTCTTTGTAATTCAGTTTCCAACTGAACATCTTTTAATTTATTCCAAAAATTAAAATCAATTGGAGAATTATAATAAATCAAAAAATGTGGGGTAAGGGTATTTTTATCCACTTCTTTGGGGACATTTACCACAATAATTAACCGATCAACATTACTCGCATTGAGCATGCTATCCAAGGATTTCCTAAATTCTTTTAGTTGCTCTTCGGTTTCGTAATTAAACGCAACGAGCAAAGATTTTGCAGATTCCCAAATATTTTTACTACTCACTAACTGATCAATTTAATAAATTCATTTTCACTAATCATCGTAACACCTAGATTACTTGCTGTTTTCAGTTTTGCCGGCCCCATATTCGCTCCTGCGATCAGGTAATCTGTTTTACTCGAAACAGAAGAACCTACTTTACCTCCATTGCGTTCAATTAATTCTTTTATTTCGTCCCTTGAGAATGTCTCAAAGGTTCCAGATACAACCAGAACTTTGCCATCTAAAATCGCCGAAGCTTGCTCCTTTTTTATCGTTTCAAATGAAAGTCCAATTTCTTGTAAGCGGTGAATTAAAGCTAAATTAGCTGAATCTTGGAAATAGTGCAGTACGGATATTGCAATTTTTTCACCAATTTCTTCTACTTCGATTAATTCATCATGATTTGCTTGCCTCAACGCATCCATATTTTCAAATGCTTGAGCCAATTTTTTTGCTACGGTTTCTCCAACAAATCGGATCCCCAATCCAAAAAGTACGCGTTCGAATGGAATGACTTTTGAAGCATTAACACCTTTCAATAAATTGTTTGCCGACTTTTCACCCATTCGATCTAAATCAATTAATTGATCGAAAGTTAAGGTGTATAAATCGCTAATATCTTGAATGAATCCCTGTGTATACAAAACTTCAATGGTTTCCTCTCCTAGTCCATCAATGTTCATCGCTTTTCGACTAATGAAATGGGCGATTTTCCCTTTTACTTGTGGAGGACAAGCGGATTCATTTGGACAATAATGATGTACTTCACCTTCTTTTCGAACCAACAATTCATTACATTCTGGACAATTTTCAATAAAGTGAACTTTTTTAATAGTTGAACGATGACTCAAGTTTACCCCTACAATTTTGGGGATAATCTCACCACCTTTTTCTACTTGAACGATATCACCTAAGTAAAGATCTAGTTTCTCAATTTGATCCGCGTTGTGCAAAGAAGCTCTTTTGACAGTTGTTCCACCTAATTGAACGGGTTTTAAATTCGCTACAGGAGTAATTGCACCCGTTCGTCCAACTTGATACGTCACAGACTCCAAAGTCGTTTCAACTTGACTTGTTTTAAACTTATAGGCAATCGCCCAACGTGGTGACTTCGCTGTAAAACCAAGTTTACGCTGTTGATCATAGGAATTCACCTTGATGACTATTCCATCAATATCGAAGGGCAGTTTATTTCTTTCCTCATCCCAATAACGGATAAAATCCATGATGCCATCAATGCTCTTCGTTTTCTCGATGAATCTTTTTTCTGGAGATGGAATACGGAATCCCCATTCTTTTGCTTTTAAAACTGACTCAAAATGTCCAACTTGGAGATCATTTAAGCCATAAAGTCCATATAGGTAACAATCTAATTTTCGGTCAGCCACTACTTTCGAGTCCAAGGATTTCAATGTGCCGGATGCCGTATTTCGAGGATTGGCATACAATGCTTCACCCGCTTCTTCCCGCTCTTGATTTAAGAGTTGAAACTGTTCCAAAGGCATAAAAATCTCACCTCTAATTTCAAAATCATCAGGAAAATCATTTTGTAATTGCAATGGAATCGTTCGAATCGTTCGAACATTTTTAGTGACCAATTCGCCTTTCTCACCATCCCCCCTTGTCACGGCTGCTGTGAGTTGTCCATTTTCATATCGAATACCAATAGCCACTCCATCGTACTTAAGCTCGCAGACGTACTCAATGCCCTCATTAATCGACTTTTTAATTCGATTCTCCCAATCCATAATTTCCTCTTCGGAGTAGGTGTTGGACAAAGACAACATTGGATAACGGTGTGAAACGGCTTGAAACTTCTTGGTTAGGTCACCACCAACGCGTTTTGTTGGACTATTCTCAGAGGCGTGTTCTGGAAACTCTATTTCTAACTGTTCTAAGTTCTTAAGTAATTGGTCGAAATCGTAATCTGAAATCTCCGGTGAATTTTGGACGTAATACAAGGAATTGTGATGATTCAATAACTTCACCAATCGATCAATCTCCGCTTTTGCCAATACCGAATTCATGTCCCAAAGTTACACTTTTTGTGCTTTCAACATACGAGATTTACCCTGTAAATCTTTACGAATTTCAATATTCTCAAATCCAAATAATTGAAGGTAATCCCTCACCTCATTTCCGAATGATTCGTGTAACTCGAGAAATAAGAATCCACCATTAGTTAATTTATCTTGGGAAAACTTGATGATTTCTTTGTAGAAAATGATTGGGTCATCATCTAAAACAAACAATGCAATGGCAGGCTCATGTTGAATCACATGATTCGACATCGTACTCTTTTCCCTTTCAGGGATATACGGGGGATTAGAAACGATAAGGTCGTATCTATTTGAATCAGAAAGGAATTCGTGGCTAAAATTTAACACATCCTCATGAATGATTTCAATTTCAAGTTTTAACTTTTTAGCATTCACCGCACTTAATTCTAAGGCGTTTAAAGAGAAATCTAAGGCCTGTATTTCTGCATTTGGGTAAATCGATTTTAAAGCAAGTGCAATACATCCTGATCCGGTACATAAATCAATCATTCGGTTTGCATGGACAGCGATTTCTGCAATCCAAGCAACGAGTTCTTCTGTTTCGGGACGTGGAATCAAGGCTCTTGAATCGCAGGAGATCGTCAAACCGTAAAAATCCGTCTCCCCAATTAAATATTGGAAAGGCTCCTCATTCAACAAGCCTTTCACAAAACTTCGAACATATAATAAATCAGATTCTGACAAACGTTCGCCTTGATTTAATAACAACTCACTTGTCGACCAATTCATTCGTTTACAAATGATTTGGGTCCACATGGACTTTAATTCAGTTGGTGAGAAAATGGCAGCAAGTCGATCGAAAAAATACTTTTTTGCTGAACTTAGGGTGTTATCTGAAACGAACATTATTCCTTGCGCAGCTTTATGAATTCTTTTATTTTCTCATTCTCAATGAGGACTGTCAAGTTATAGTATGCGATTTTCCACTCTCCGTTTGCATCCAATACACAAATACCACTTCCACGGCAGGACTCCATCCAAGTTTCTAGATCCTCATCGAAATACGCAACTGTTCCGTTCGCTGTAAATTTCCATAACCGTTGACTCGGTTTAAAGTCCCATGCTTTTCCTTTATCAAAATAGGGTTTGCAAAAAGATTGAAATGCTGATTTATCCCAACGTTCCCCTGGAGCTGTGCCTAAGAAAACAAAATCTTCTGTCGTTGTATTGAAATACTGTTGAAAATCCGCTTTTGCAGCATAAACGTGCCATTGATCCATTAATTGATTCAGACGAAGCAATTCTTTCGACGACTGTGTCCAAACAAAAGATGTAGACAATAAAAAAAGGAAGAGAAACGATGTGCGCATCTTATTTATGTGCTTTTTCAGCTTTATTACACGATTTAACCGCTTCTTTGAGGTTTATTATTCCACCTGTAACGGATAGCGAAGGAAAATCAAAATCCGAATAAACCGTTGCCGTTTGGAGTAGAATCGTTTTTATTTCCCACATACTTAGGCTAGGAAAATATGATTTCAACATAG
>CAMAPI010000062.1 GCA_945860065.1 Chryseobacterium gleum
GATACATGGGCAATTAACCAGCGTTTTATCATGTTACCGATTAACCGGTGGAATGAAGATTATGAACGTGTATTACTTGGTGGATTGACCTGTGATAGCGATGATTATTACAATTCTGAACAACATTCGAATGCCATTTATCTTCCGAAGTTCGATAAAAACAATGTCTTGTATATTGGATTCTTCAATACAGGAGCTTATCAAGAAACGATTGGTGGTTTTGGTGGACTCAAACATTGCTTGATTCCAGAGCCGAAACACATCTTGATTAGACGGGATGAAAATGGTTCGATTCAAACTCAAGTTTTCAGTCAAGAGCAAACTGCTCAAGATTATTTGAAAATATTAGGATATTAAAATTTGTGAACGCTTTTAAGCGCTATATTTGCGGACAATTGTAAAAGGGAATGAAAGCAGAGACTATCTATTTATTAACGGGAAATAAATTTTCAAATGCTATTTCAGCATGGGCAGCAGCGCGTGCAGTAGAAGTGTTGCAAGTTTCAGATAAACTCCCAGATTTTTTCGATCGAACAGATAGCTTGTTGATTTTTAATCAAAACCAAGAATTAACTCCGGAAATTCAAGAGATTAAAAAAGCGTACGACAAACAACAAAAGCCAACTCACAAAATTGACATTAATGGAACGTTAATGGTGGGTATCTCTAACTTGGATCTTTGGGTGGAAACAAACAAATGTCGCCACATTCTCGTCTTAGGAGGTGAAGAACTCGCTGCCAATTTAAACTTAGAACGTTACTCGAATAGTTAAATCAACTGTTTGAATCAAATAATAATAAGTTCTGACAGATCGTTAGGACTTTTTTTATTGTTAATTTCTCAAGGTCGCACCGCACTCTTTTTCTAAACTCGATTGAATTTTCGACATGCATGCATCAATTTCTTGATCTGTTAAGGTTCGATCCCCGTCCTGCAGCGTAAAGGACATGGCGTAGGATTTTTTCCCTTCTCCAATGTTTTTTCCTTCATAAACATCGAATAAACCGACGGATTTCAATAGTTTTCGATCTGACTGAATGGCTGCTTGACGCAAACGATCAAAAGACACATCTTTATCGAGTAGCAAGGAGAAGTCTCTACGGATAGCAAAGGATTTTGGTAATTCAGCATATTCAATTTTTACGCGATTTAACAAGTCGAAGACCTGATCCCAGTGAATAACTGCAACATACACCGGATTTTTAATTCCGAATGCATTCAGTTGTTCCGCGGTGGCCCAGGCGATCTCTGCCAATATTTTCTTGTGTACTTCGATCGATTGACCATCAGAAAACAAGTGATTTTTTAATTCCTTCTCTTGCAGTTGTCCTGCAAATCCAAGTCGTTCCAAAAGTCCGAAAACAACTCCCTTTAACTGATAGTAAGAAACAAGTGTTTCCTTACCTTTTTCGGGTGTCAACCAATTGTCCGTATGGTGTTGTCCTGTCATGCATAAAATGAGCTGCGAGGATTCCACATATCCACTTGCATATTTAGCGTAGGTTTTTCCAAATTCAAACAAACGCTGATTTGGGGACTGACGATTTTGGTTTCGTTCGATGTTTTCGAGTAGTCCAAATAATAAAGTTTGACGCATCACGTCTAAGTCTTGACTCAATGGATTCAACATGCGCACGGAGTGCTCATCGTGTAGTTGCCCCATTCCTAATTGACCCACATAAGCGCTTTTCGTTAAGGAGTTATTCATCACCTCGGAAAATCCTTTGCCTACTAATAACTCTGAAATACTACGTTGAAGATGGTCTTTGTTAATCTTCGGAGAAATCGGCAAGGATAAATTCCATTTTTCTGGAATCGGTACAAGGTTGAATCCATAAATGCGAAGGATTTCTTCTACCACATCTGCTTCTCGTGTGACATCCACTCGATAAGAAGGAATCTCAATCAACAATTCGTCTCCTTTGTCCTCCCTTACTTGGATATCTAAGTCAGCTAAAATACATACAACTGATTTTTTATCTATCTCACAACCAATAAGTTGATTAACTTTACCTAAAGAAATACGTATTGATTTGTTTTTGGGGATATTTCCAATCCAATCTTCCATTTCCATGGATACTTTTCCACCGGCAATTTCTTGGATTAACTGAACACAACGTTCTAGTGCATATACGGTTAATGAGGGATCAACGCCACGTTCAAAGCGAAAACTTGCATCGGTGTTTAGTCCATGTAAACGAGCGGTTTTACGAATATTTACCGCGTCAAACAAAGCAGATTCGATGAAAATACGCGTGGTTTCCGCTGAAACGCCAGCATGTTCGCCACCTAAAACTCCGGCAATACACAAAGGATCATTTCCATTCGTAATGAGTAATTCTGTACCGTGTAGCTTTCGTTCTACTTGATCAAGTGTTACGATCGATTCTCCTGCTTTCGCAGTGCGCACCACGATAGTTCCGTTCAAGGCTTTCGCATCGAAAATGTGCAAGGGAGTCCCCAATTCACGCATCACGAAATTACTAATATCTACCAGGTTGTTAATTGGATTTATTCCAACGGAACGCAATGCTTTTTGTAGCCATTCCGGAGATGGAGCCACGTGAACGTTTTCCATGCTCACACCGCAATAACGCAAGCAATCTTCTTGGTTTTCGATGTGCACATCGATGTGTAAATTACCGGTAACTTCCAAGGGACTCACTTTCGGCCATGCAATGGAGAGCTTAGCGTTCTGATGAAAATTTAATGCTGCTTTGATGTCTCTCGCTACGCCAATATGTCCCATGGCATCTGCACGATTCGGCGTCAAGCCAATTTCGATTTGATAATCGTCCGATAAGTCGAAATACGCGCTGGCGTCTAATCCAATCGGTGTTTCTTCTGGTAGTACAATGATTCCATCGTGAGAATGTCCAATGCCTAATTCGTCTTCTGCGCAAAGCATTCCGAACGATTCCACCCCGCGTATTTTTGCTTTTTTAATCTGAAAAGGTTCGTTTGGATTTGGATACAAGGTTGTTCCTACGGTCGCTACGACCACTTTTTGACCTGCAGCTACATTTGCTGCGCCACAAACAATTTGTAATTCCTCTGTCCCCGTTGAAACAATGGTTACATTCAATTTATCTGCATCCGGATGTTTTTCACAGCTTAATACGTGTCCAATCACCACGCCTTTCAATCCTCCTTTAATGGCTTCCATTTTCTCGATGCTTTCTACTTCGAGTCCGGTGTCCGTAAGGATGACGCCAAGTTCTTCTGGACTTAATGTCGTGTGAATGTATTTTTTTAACCAGTTGTATGAAACTTTCATGTGTTCAGAATGCCTTTAATTACAATATATTGACTTCTCGCTCCAAAGTTACTCCGAACTTGGATTCAATGTCAGAAATAATTTGCGAAGATAAATCATAGATTTGACTACCAGTACTTCCGCCATAATTCACCAAGACTAACGCTTGTAGTGTATGTACGCCGTAGGTGTCGATCGTTTTTCCTTTCCATCCAGCTTGCTCAATCAACCATCCGGCTGCTAATTTACCATGATGTTCATCTACCGGATAAAATGGCGCTTCGGGATAATTCAATTTGATCGCGTCGTAAACAGCATTTTCGACGATTGGATTCTTGAAGAAACTTCCCGCATTTCCAATGACTTTTGGATCCGGAAGTTTGGATTGACGAATCGCAATGACGGCGTTACTCACTTCACGAATGCCAGGATTGACAATTCTTTGTTTGTCTAATTCCGCCGAAATGGCGCCATAGGATGTGTTCACTTTCGCATTCTTTTTCAAGCGAAAGGTGACGCTGCAAATGACGTATTGTCCTTTGAATTGATGTTTGAAAACACTTTCTCGGTAACCAAAAGCACAGGCTTTGTTGTCAAATATGTGAATTTCACCGCTTTCCAAGTGATAAGCTGTAAGAGATTCAAAACAATCTTTGATTTCAACGCCATAAGCGCCAATGTTTTGCATTGGACTTGCTCCAACACTTCCGGGAATCAAACTTAGGTTTTCTAATCCACTGAGGTTTAATTCGATGCACTTTAAGACAAATTCATGCCAAGTTTCTCCAGCCCCTGATTGGACCATCGCTTCATCAGCTGTTTCAGAAAGGACCTCGATTCCACTAATTTCATTTTTCAGAACCAATCCTTGAAAGTCCTGCGTCAACAACAAATTACTTCCGCCACCTAAAATCAATATGGGGTCATTGTTTCGCTCTGCAAGAAGCGATTGAAGTTCTTCAATGCTTGAAAAGGTCGCGTAACGGTTGGCATGAACAGAAATGCCAAAGGTATTGTAGGGTTTAAGATCGAAATTGGTATGAATCATTGGTCCCAAAGTTAAGAATTTTCGGGAATTAAGCGTTGAGTGTCCGCTGAGATTTTACAACGGAAATCATTGGGATGCGATGGGATTATTCCCCAAGTTGAAAGTATCCTCGGTCCCCTGGTTTTATTTCATGAAACCATTGATAATAGGTGAGGTGATGGCTTTTGACGAATCCTTTTTTGTTCTTGGGCCAATCCGCTGGGATGTAAATTCTTCCACCAATACTTTGGTCTAATATGGCGATACCGGGAACAGCTACCTGAGGCGCTATGCCATCTTGGTAAAAAATCACATCGGATTCTTTATCGTCAGCGCGTGCACCATATTGCCAAACCTCCTCAAAATAGGACCAGTCTCTTCCTTGAGCGCTCGCGTTTTCGGGCGAGAGAATGAGGAATTTCCCGAATTCCATCTTGGATTTCAAGGCGTCAAACATTCCTAGCGCATAGGCATAACCCATGCTGTGACAAACGATATCGATTTTAACTTGGTCCAAAGGAATTCCTTTTTGCTCAAGGTAATTCAATAGGTTTTCTCCGGCAATTTGACCATGATCGACGCGCAGTTGAAATCCTACTGGATTGGGTTTTTTGTTTAAGACCCAACGGCTTCGTTTCGAAATCCAACAAAAGTGGGAGAGAAAATATGACTTAGCAAAGTTGAATTCCGTTCGATGCTGTGAGGTGTTCACCGGATGATGTCCATCGAAATAGATGGGAGTTACACCGGGAAATCGCTTCGCGATACTGTCGTCTAGCGCATACCAATATCCTGTAGGATCCTTTTCGTGTAAACGATTGTCCGTCGTTTCGTTCTTGGCTTTTGGGCCGCGATTCCCATTGATAAAAATCAAATATCGATGTAACGTATCTGTAGGAATCATTTGTCCAAATATTGATAAATGGGAAAATAAAAAAATAACGAAGATGCAGCGCTTATTTTCCATATTGATAAAAAATACCCCCGGCAAAAGGTGTCCACAAACATGCGCGCTTGTGACATGCTTTTAAGCCGCGATTAATCCATGAATTGCACGTTAAAACCATGCTGTAACGATTATTTGCGGCATAGAAGGCGTCGTTTCCTGAAACGACTAGCTTGTTTTTTGCTGGAATGTAAACGGTGTTTCCTTGCTTATCCATAACCAATTGATGTTGAATGTAACGCACCAATTCTTTGTATTGTTTGACGGATAAATAGAGCTGAATGACCGGCCGATCACTTAATATTTCATAATAATACGTCGCATGAATGGCCGATGAACCTAGTCCTGTCATGGCGAAAACGGCTGTTTTTACTGTTAAATCTGCCCATTCTGGTGTATTCATGTAGAAATTTTTGTCCCCCCAACCGATGGCAATGAGCTTCGTTGTCGAGTCATTGAAGCCCGTGTTTTTTCGGGGAAATTTTTTGGACCAATCGATGACGGCTGTTTTAATGGGGAGAACAAAATCAGTATGAACACCAGACTTCATTAAATAGATTTTAATACGCGATTTCGGATCATTTTTCCCCTCCACGGTCATGCGCGATAGGACAAACGACAGAAAAAAGTAAATGCACAAGTAAGAGAAAAGTAGAATGGAAGACCATTTTGAAAAAACACCTAGCAAACGAACAGTCTTTTTGAGCATCATTTTCAATCTTTCCTTCTTTTCTTTCTTCATGTAATTCAAAATTCTTTAAAACAAAGTTAATCTTTCTGTCCGTTCATCCGAAGGAGTTACTATTTTTGTTTTTCGCTTTCAAAATAACTCATAAATGAAAAAGTTCTTTATTCTATTTTTTTGCTCTTTGCCACTGATTGGATTCAGTCAATTCGATCCATCTGAACGCAGTACATCGCAGAAATTTGACGAAGTAATGGATAATATCCTTCGTTTTTATGTCGATCCAGTAAATGGAAAGGAATTGACGGAAGAAGCCATTATTGCGATGCTAGAGAAACTTGATCCACATTCCACGTATATCCCTGCTGAGGAGTTGAATGAAGCACAAACAACAATAAACGGCAGCTTTGTTGGGATTGGAATACGTTTTCAAATCATGAAGGACACCCTTCACGTCGTTGCAACAATTCCTGGTGGTCCATCAGAAAAATTGGGTATTCTCCCAGGTGACCAAATTGTTGCCGTCGATGCAGCCAACATCGCTGGTATTGGATTGAAAAATCAAGATGTCCGTTCGAAATTAATGGGCGAAATGGGGACAAAGGTGAAAATTACCGTCCGCAGAAAAGGAAATAAAATCTTGGAGTACACCGTGACTCGAGATAAAATCCCGGTATACTCCGTTGATGCATCGTACATGATTGACCAAGAAACGGGTTACATCAAATTGAACAGCTTCTCTCGTACAACGATGGAGGAAGTCTTGAAAGCCATGAGTCAACTGAAGGCACAGGGAATGAAAAACTTGATTTTCGACTTGCAAGGAAATGGTGGTGGACTATTAGACGCTGCGCATAAATTAGCGGATGAATTTCTTTCTGGAGATAAGTTGGTGGTATATTCCGAAGGACGCTCACAGCCACGCAGTAACTTGCGTGCTGGAAAAAAAGGATTGTTTGAAACAGGGAAATTAATTCTATTGACGGACGAATACAGTGCTAGCGCTAGCGAAATTCTTTCTGGTTCTATTCAAGATTGGGACCGCGGATTAATTGTTGGAAGAAGAACGTATGGAAAAGGCCTCGTTCAACGTCCAATGCCACTTTCCGATGGATCAGAGATCCGCTTAACAATTGCACGCTATTACACACCCACAGGACGTTTCATTCAAAAACCATACGATGATACGGAAACGTACCGCAAGGACATCACACAGCGATTTTTGAATGGAGAGTTTATCCATGCAGATTCCATCAAAATGCCAGATTCGTTAAAATTTGAGACCTTGAAAACACATCGTACCGTTTACGGAGGTGGTGGAATCATGCCGGATTTCTTTGTGCCATTAGATACTACTGAAAATTCGAAGTATTTTAGCGAGTTAGTTCAGGGTGGATTTATCAATAATTTCTCCTTCAATTACGTGAATAGTAGCCGAGCAGAAATAATGGCGAAATACCCGACTTTTGAAGCGTATAAAACGAATTTTCCATGTGACCAAGTCTTTATGGACGCATTCTTTGCTTTCGTTCAAAAAGAAGATTCTACCTTGATTTTTAATGAAAAAGAGTACAAAGTAAGTGAGCATTTAATTAAACTTCGTTTAAAATCCACCATTGCATCGGATATGTGGGGAACCAATGAAATGTTTCAAGTATACAACGAATCCAATGAAATCCTTCAACGAGCGGTTGAAATTTTGAAAAACAAAGAATACGACCGAGTGAAATTGGATTAACTCCAATCTATACAGAAGTCCTAATTTTGTCGCATATTTAAACTAAATAGTCATGTCAGACGATAAAAAAATCATATTCTCCATGGTGGGAGTGTCCAAAACAACACCACTTGGAAAACTAATCATCAAAAACATTTATTTATCCTTTTACTACGGCGCGAAAATCGGAATTATCGGTTTGAATGGCTCTGGTAAATCGACGGTGATGAAAATCATTGCTGGACTCGATCCATCTTTTCAAGGAGATGTGGTTTTTTCACCTGGATACACCGTTGGATATTTAGCACAGGAACCGGATTTAGACTTAACGAAAACTGTGAAAGAAGTCGTGATGGAAGGCGCGCAAGAAACAGTAGATGCCCTGAAAGAATACGAAGAAATCAATGCGGCATTCATGGATGAAGAAATCTTAAATGATCCGGATAAAATGGACAAGTTAATCGCTCGTCAGGGACAAGTTTCCGATAAAATCGATGCCTTAGATGCCTGGGAATTGGATACTAAACTCGAACGCGCGATGGATGCCTTGCGTTGTCCACCAGATGATCAGTTGATTGAAACCTTATCGGGAGGAGAAAAACGACGTGTTGCGCTTTGTCGATTATTGCTTCAAAATCCAGATATTCTATTACTCGATGAGCCTACCAATCACTTGGATGCGGAATCAATCGACTGGTTAGAACAACATTTACAACAATACAAAGGAACAGTCATTGCTGTAACTCACGACCGTTATTTCTTGGATAACGTTGCTGGATGGATCCTTGAATTAGACCGTGGAGAGGGAATTCCTTGGAAAGGAAATTACACTTCTTGGTTAGAGCAGAAAGGGAATCGATTGAAAGAGGAGGAGAAATCTGAATCGAAACGTCAGAAAATGTTAGCGCGCGAGTTAGATTGGGTGCGCATGAATCCAAAAGCACGTCAAGCGAAAAGCAAAGCGCGTTTACAGAACTACGATAAAATGTTGTCGGAGGACGCACGTGAAAAAGATGCGATTTTGGAAATTCCAATTCCAAATGGACCACGACTTGGAAACAATGTCATCGATGCGGTTCATGTTGGTAAGTCATTCGGCAATAAGATGTTATACGATGATTTGAATTTCAAATTACCACCAGCAGGAATTGTCGGAATTATTGGTCCAAATGGTGCTGGTAAAACCACCATCTTCAAAATGATCATGGACGAACTGAAAGTCGATCAAGGCGAATTTACGGTTGGAGAAACAGTGAAAATTGGATACGTCGATCAAACCCACAAGGACATTCATCCAGATAAATCGGTCTTCGAAGTTGTTTCCAATGGACTCGAATACGTAGAAATCGGAAATCAAAAAATCAATTCGAGGGCCTATTTAGGGAAATTTAATTTCATTGGCGCAGACCAAAATAAAAAAGTAGGTATTCTATCGGGGGGAGAACGAAACCGTCTCCATTTGGCGATGACCCTGAAAACGGAAGCGAACGTACTTTTACTCGATGAGCCAACCAATGATATCGATATCAATACGCTTCGTGCACTGGAAGAAGGAATCGAAAACTTCGCAGGATGCGCCGTGGTCATTTCCCACGACCGTTGGTTTTTGGATCGTATATGTACACACATTCTTGCATTTGAAGGAGATTCACAAGTCTATTGGTTTGAAGGAAGCTACTCAG
The DNA here is from genome assembly GCA_945860065.1 of Chryseobacterium gleum. Lineage (GTDB taxonomy): Bacteria > Bacteroidota > Bacteroidia > Flavobacteriales_D > Crocinitomicaceae > UBA952. The sequence continues at coordinate 9,315 of CAMAPI010000062.1, forward strand.
AATACGAAGAAAACCGCCGCAAACGCCTCGGAGACTCCGGACCCAAACGCATCCGCTACCGCAGCTTGAATTAAATCATTTCTCCATTGTGAATTAAAAAACAATCCAACTAAAAACATTCAACGAGTTTTTTTAATTTTTTTTCATTTGATCATTTTGAATTAAAAAACAGTTAAACTAAAAACAGTAAAACAGTTTTTTAATTCCTAATCACAAATCCGCCCAAAATGCTTGTCATTATGGAAATGCGCGTCTAAGTCTGCAAACTCTTTAAGTAATTCAACAGAAGGCGGAATCGCTTGAAGTTTACTGAGATCCGGTTGACCAGCATCCACCCATGCGGTGTACCAAATACATCCAACCGCTAAAATGGCTGCTTTTAAACGTCTTTCCACCATTCCATTCAAACGCTGGTGGTAAGCGGAGCAAAACTCTTTGGAATAAACGGAAATCGTCGTGTTCCCTCGTTGCTCATAGCTGTATTTCTGATCAGATGGAAATTCCTTCGTTAATTCTTTTTCGATACGTAAAACGGAATCTAAGGCTAGGTGAGAGGCGCGAACAGCTTCCCAAGCTACATCTTGAACATTGGACATATACTTGATTTTTCTCACGAAATAATCGTAGTCCTCCGCATTGATTTCCACCAAACGACTTTCCCAAAGTCCATGAATTCCTCGTTGACCTGTCAATTGTCCGTTGTAGTTCTCAGTCGTATGCAAAGGAACATGCGCATCACCAATGTAATGTCCAATATCCGCAGAGTACTTCAAGATTAAGTCGACGTTTTTAGCTTCGAATGCTTTTTGAAGTCGGTATTTCATTTGAATAATGTGCCAAGGAACGATTCCGTAAGCTTGTAGCGTGTCCTCGCTGAATTTAGCGACTGCATCTGTCCATCGTCGTGGAATCAAGTCAAATGGATTCTCACCGGTTTTGTAATAATGGTCCAGGTCAATGTAATGGCATTGCGCTTCGCCATCAACAGCATAGCGACGTTTGTCCGGATCAACCGCGTGATCGGTGAGAAATTCAATGTGTTCTTTGTAAAAACCGAACATCGGTGCCGGTAAGGTGAATACGGCAATCCGATTGATGCGCTGGTGTCCAAAAAATCCCCAAGTAAGTTTATCTGCTTTTCGTGTGCTACTTGGTAGTAGTATACTCAAGAGTATAATAGATACTAGGAATCTACATTTGAACCAATTTACCATCTTTTAGAATCGGAATAACGTTTGTTTGATTTGGAGTCAGGCAATACTTAATGTCCTTATTCAAATTCAAGTTTTTCAATC
>CAMAPI010000063.1 GCA_945860065.1 Chryseobacterium gleum
CGCTTCATCGTTTCGCCCCAGAGGCGTTTACGGAATACTTGACAGATTTAATCCTTTCAGCGAAAGTAAAATTTAAAATTGTCCCGGGAAGAAGCACAAAACTAGGTGACTTCCGAGTGAAATCCGGCGAAGAAAAACCAACAATTACCGTCAACGGTGATTTGAACAAATTCTCGTTTTTAGTAACTGCTATTCATGAACTTGCTCATTTGGAAGCTTTTCGAGACCACGGAATGCGCATTCAGGCACATGGCAACGAGTGGAAGCAGGCTTATCGGCGATTAATGGAACCCATTTTGGTGAGTAAAAAGCTGCCAGCGGATGTCGAAAAAGCACTTTGGAAGAACTTCACCAATACCAAGGCATCCTCATGCACGGACATACAATTGAGTCGTACTTTGAAACTTTATGACACCTTACCAGTAACAACCTTAGAGGAAATTCCTCACAAAAGCATGTTCCATTTGAATGGAAAATCATTCGAGAAAGGCTTACTGCGCAGAAGTCGCTATCTTTGTACCGAATTAAAAACTGGGAAACCATATTTAGTGCATGCACTTGCGACCGTTGAACTAATTGAAAAATATGAGCACAAATAATTACGGATTGATTATGGCCGGAGGAGTTGGTAGCCGTTTTTGGCCTATGTCCACCCCTCAAAAACCAAAGCAATTCCTTGATGTTCTTGGCATCGGGAAGTCTTTGTTGCGCTTAACATTTGAACGCATGCAGAAATCCGTACCTGCCGAACATATTTACATTTTAACCAATACTTCTTACCGTGATCTAGTAAAGGAACAACTTCCCGAATTGAGTTTTGAACAAATCCTTTGCGAACCAATGCGCAAAAATACGGCTCCTTGTATTGCCTATGCTGCCGCGAAGATTCACGCTTCTAATCCAGATGCGACATTAATCATTTCTCCATCTGATCATTTAATCGTCAACGAAACTAGGTTTCAAGAAATTATTTCCACTGCCATTGCGGTTGCCAATGAAAAAATGCATCTGGTAACTTTGGGGATCGAACCTAGTCGTCCAGATACTGGATATGGCTACATCGAATTTGACTTAAGTAGTGGAGTCCAAAAGGGACAAGCCACAGAAGTGATTCAATTTCGCGAAAAACCAAATGTTGAAACGGCACAGCAATTTTTAGACGCTAAGAACTTTTATTGGAACGCGGGTATCTTTATCTGGCGTGCAGATGTCATCCTCGATGCCTTGCAAAAGTTTCAACCCATGTTGCATGAGATTTTCATGTCGGACACAAGCGCCTATGGTACAACAAAAGAAACAGACTTCTTATTCCAAGCGTTTGATCAATGTGAAGATGTTTCTATTGATTTTGCCGTGATGGAACACGCGAAAAATGTTTCCGTAGTTCTGTCTGATTTTGACTGGAGCGACTTAGGGACTTGGGGGAGTTTAACGGAGCACCTTCCAAAAGACAGCGAAGAAAATTCCATCATTGGAGACAACGTTTTTGCATTCGATTCAAGCAATTGCTTAGTGAATGTCCCGAAGGACAAGCTCGTATTGCTAGACGGACTGAAAGACTACATTGTGGTTGAATCGGAACACATGTTAATGATTTTGAAATCATCCAACGAGCAACAGCTTAAAAACTACCTCAAAGTAATAGAAACTAATCGTCCTGAATACTTTCAAAAGTAATGATAAAAATTCGCGATATTGAATTAGGTGAATTTCCACTTTTACTTGCTCCCATGGAGGATGTAAGTGATCCGCCTTTCCGTGCGTTGTGCAAAAAACACGGAGCGGATTTAATGTATACGGAATTTATTTCTTCAGAAGGACTTATTCGTGACGCAGCGAAGAGCGTTCAGAAATTAGATATTTTTGAATACGAACGTCCGATTGGGATTCAGATCTTTGGTTCCGACATCGAAAGTATGATTCAATGCGCTGAAATCATCGATCAAGTTAAACCTGATTTATTGGATATTAATTATGGTTGTCCAGTGAAGAAAGTGGCCTGCAAAGGCGCTGGTGCGGGACTGTTACAAGACATTCCGAAAATGGTGCGTATGACCGAAGCGATTGTGAAAGCAACATCGCTGCCAGTTACCGTTAAAACACGTTTGGGCTGGGATGATGACACGAAATTTGTGGTAGAAACCGCGGAAAGATTGCAGGATATTGGCATTGAGGCCATCTCCATTCATGGACGTACACGAAAGCAAATGTACAAGGGAGATGCAGATTGGTCATTAATTGGTCAAGTGAAAAATAATTCCAGAATGCGTATACCTGTTTTTGGAAATGGTGACATTAATTCTCCTGAAAAAGCGCTTGAATATAAAAACCGTTATGGCGTCGATGGCATAATGATTGGACGTGCCAGCATTGGTTATCCATGGGTGTTCAATGAAATCAAACATTTCATGGCGACGGGAACGCATTTGGAGTCTCCAAGCATTCAAGATCGCGTTCAGGCGTGTAGAGATCACTTGGAAATGAGTATTCAGTGGAAAGGCATGCAATTGGGCATCAATGAGATGAAACGTCATTACACGAATTATTTCAAGGGCATTTCACATTTCAAGGAATATCGCACAAAACTAGTATCTAGTTTCAACGTGGATGAAATTATGGAAATTCTGCGCTACATTGAAGAACATGCAGATGAGTTTCACTTCGCTCAGGCAAACGAACTTTAAATCAATTTATTTCGTCGGAAGATTCTACGAACTGGAATCTGTAAACTTCCAAAAACTTCGTATCGTGTCAAGGAATCGATGCTAAAAAAGTACTTCGTCCCTTTATTGGTCCACGTAACATGATTGTTTGTGCTAGTCACCAATTTAGGCGCCGATGGCCCTGAATAGAATTGGTAGATAGATCCTGACTTCTTCAATTTCAATAATGGAGAAAACAAGAAGCGAAAATCTTCTCCTTCTTTTCTAAGTATGCCTTTCTTCATGAGTTTATTCAAGAATACTTGTCCGTATTCATTCATGGAAATCATTGCGGAGTAAGCGGGAATCAAGATTTCTTTTTCACGCGCAACCTCTAATTCATTAAAGTCCTCATCTAGTACTGTTTCTATGTACTGTTCTTTCACCTTTTGCATTCCACCTTCAATAAAGCAAAGGTCACCTGTCCAGGCTTGAATGAATTCAGCAATTGGAAAACCGAAGCGCTTTCCGATTTTCGAGAACTGAACATACATGGAATCTTCCTTGTTTTTTTTTAATTCTTCGATGTCTAAATGCACATCGATCATTCGCTGTGTTCCAAATGAAGAAACATAACTCAAGGCATTTTCTTTCTGCTTGAAATAGAGCGGTTTCGTTTTCTTTAAGTAGCTTTTTAATTTGAAGCTGGAGGAATCACTATCATGTGCAAACATAGCCGTTTCTATTCCGAGGGACTTCAACTTCGGCCAATTTGAATAAATCACCAAATGTTCATTTTTGAATTGTTTTTGTGCTAAAAATCGTTTCCAGTCCTTGTGAATCCCAAGATTTCTGGATGAAATCACCTGTTCAAGTACTGTTTTAAACTCACTTCCCTTGTAAAACAAAATATAACCATCGCCATAATGCAAATAGGACTTATCTTCTAAGTTGTAGTAGTATTTATGGTCTTTAAACGTGGAATCGGATATGTCAACAAACTTACGCAGTCGTTCGATTCCTCCCATGATTTTAGAGCTGTCACTCAGTTTAGCCATTGCGCCCCAGTTGCCATCTTCGTTTCCAAAAAGATACACATTTTTCTGAAGATCAATGCCGTACATTTTTCCCTGACCTAGCAAGAACTCATACGTTGTAAAATCGCGTGCAGAGATTTTATTGTATTGCAACATGCCATTTGTTTCTTTAGCTAATTCAAGAATGTTTGCCGTTGCGATAAAGTCAGCAGTTGGAAGTCGGTCAATTAATCTAGGTGGAATTGGTTTTTGAAAAAGAATATTTTTCAAAAACAGCACCAATCCAAGTGCACCGGCAAGTAAAAGTAAGGTACTTATTTTACGAAACACGCTTAGGGGTTGAAAGTAGTCACGACATAAATTGAATTGATTAAATCCAACAGGTGTTTACCAGTTGTCTCATCACCTTCAAATGTATATTGTAAATTAAATTTCGTTTGTTCGCTTGTTGTTTTGCCCGAGTTCAATTCAAATTGACCAGATTTCCCTTTCAACGATTGAACAATTTCTTCTTGTCGTGGATTTAACACTCCGACAGGAAAACGATTTAAGGTTTCTTGAATGTCAATATGTCCATACATAAAACCACTTTTCTTTGCGGCTTTTCGATCAATTCTAGTTAAGGACTCTGATCCATAACCATTGGAGTGGTTTACCGCCAAGTCCTCATCATTCGTTAAAATAAACAAGCCGTTTCGGTTGATAAAATACATTGGTGCGGCATCCAATATGGCATTTTCAAATTTCCAATAATCACCGCAGTTTTTGAATTTAGATGTCAATCGACTCATGTGCTTCATCACTTTCTCTGGAATATCAGATCGATCAATAGAGAATCCAACGGTGAAAATCGGCATGTCCTCTTCTGCTTCTGCTTCGCGTTCACCATATTCAAAAGTCTCCTCATCGTAGTAAAATTCGATTTTCTTTGTTTTGATTTTTTTAATCCCATTAAAAGATCCAAACATGCTTCCTTTGTAGGTTCCAAACAAGGCGTCTTTGTTAATGAATTCATTCAGCAACTCAATCGTTAGTACGTTCATAGAAATCTGGGCATTCTTTTCATCACTCAAAATCGGCATGATGACCTTGTAAGCTTGTTCATATGCTTGACGCAGATTAATATTGTACGTAAAATAACCCGTACTGGATTGTGGAATATACTTCAATACGTTTTTATCGAATTTTGAGTCGTTCATTTCTTTATAAATCGAACCTAGTTCCTTTCCGTAATTTGCTTCTACTTGAAACTCAACGATATTGTCCTTAAGAATTAAATCACCTAATATCACATTTCCCGTGTACAATTCTTGGATGTCTTGATACAAGGATGGAAGGACAGTTTGAAAATACCAAAGTCCTTGTGACTTCTCAAAATTCCTAGAATTATCCAAATAGAACGTTCCAATTGCTTCATGGGTCATTTGTCCAGCAAATCGAGCATCTTTTGAATACAAGTTTACCCCGTCTACAAATAATTCCTTCATCAAGCGTTCCAGCTCTCTTTCTTGAAGAATCGTCTGTACACTGTCTCTTAATTCATAGTAGTTTTTAATGTTTGGATTTTCCGTTGCATCGGGATAAGCTGTCTCTTCAATAGGTTGATCATTGGTGAACTCCTGCTCGTTTAGGATCTCTTCTTCCTCGGTTTGGATTTCATCAAACAATTCATAAGGCATTTCGTTTCCACGCGCGTACCATAAGGAATCAGTCATCTGATCGATGTAAGCCATGGTAGGTTCGATGCGAATTAAAATAGCCGTATTTCCTTTAATGATGAGGTTATTGAAAAAAGACCCGTAAAATTCAACTCCCGGATACTTCATGTCCAGTTTCTGAAAATCATCGAACACTTCAAACAATTGCTGTTGATTTTTAATACCGAAGGTAAAACCAGAAATTTCGTTTTGGTTTGACTTTCCGTAGAATAAATTCAAGCGTTGATCGAAGTCCATACCCGCATCTTTCAAAGTTTTACCCGAAGTTGAACCATCGAATAACTCTTGGTGCACCTCTTCCATAAATTCATATTGCACCAAATCATCCATAGAGATTTTCTGCAATAAATTGATGTTATTGATGCTGAAAACGGTCACTGCATCCTTTGGGATAAAGAGTTCTGATTTTTGTCCAAACAACAACGTGCTTGAAAACAATGATAAAGTGTAAATAAGTGCGTTTTTCACAGGCAATTTTCAAATGAAATATGAAACGAATTTAATCATAATCTCGTTAGTTTTTCGTCGAGAATAAATAGATTGTATTTTCGAGTAAATCTTGATTTTCTTTGATGCTATACGCGCTGGATTTGATCATCACAGCTTGCTTGTTTTTGCTTAAGGTACCTAATGCATTTTCATATCGTTCAATCGGACGATCAAAACGCGTGATGGTGGTATATGTTCCTTGCTTTAATAATTCAAGATCATTAGATTTATACCCTTTTACTTTGGCACGTGCAAAAGCGGGAATGGAACGTTTGAGTTTATTTCCATCCCAAGTAATCCAAATTTCATCGGCTTCAGGGCCCAATTTATCATTCGAAACTGCTTCGACAGCGTTTGCTAATCCGGCCTGCAGGGACATGATGCTTGTAAAATCACAGGAGAATTTTAAGATAAAGTCTGTGTAGTTTTCTTCGATCAAGACATTTGAAATACCAGGTTGTGCATCGAGGATTTTAGCGAACTCACCTACCTTCGCGCTGATGTCTTGAATGCTTGGGATTTTTTTTCCATCGAGGCTATCTAAGGCTAGAATGGAATTCACCTTTACCTTACTTGCGGACAAATTCACTTTGTAACGAAGGGTTCCTGATCCATCGTTATGCATCGTTAAGTCGTCCGAGATTTCGATACACGAAACCAAGGATAAAAACAAGACGAAAAGGAATGTAATTTTTTTCACGTGTGGTGGAAATCAAATGTAGTGCCAAAATTAATCAAATAGATTTGTTTTACGCTTGCTCAAAGGCACAAATTACTTATGTATTTCTGGAACATTCGGGTCTTTGGACAAGCCAACTAAAAAAAGCCGTCTGGCTAATGCCTTGTTGATGACAAATTACACTTTCCGGCATCTTGAAGCTTTAAAATAGAGGCATAAAAAAAGCCACTCTTGCGAGTGGCCGTATAGAGTCGTCTCCAGCTATCCGAATAAATCGGGAAGAAGGAAACGGGAAAGAGCCCGAGGGCTCTTATAAATCCTACATCATTCCCGGCATTCCACCACCCATACCTGCCATTGCAGCAGCTGAGTTTGCTTCTTCCGGTTGATCTGCGATCACACATTCTGTTGTCAACAACATGGCCGCAATGGACGCTGCGTTTTCAACGGCAATACGCGTTACTTTCGTTGGGTCGATGACACCTGCTTTGTACAAAGCTTCGAATTTATCTGTGCGTGCATTGTAACCGAAATCATCTTTTCCTTCGCGTACTTTTTGAACGATGATTGCTCCTTCTCCACCTGCATTCGCAATGATTTGACGCAATGGCTCTTCTGCCGCACGCTTCACAATTGCAATTCCAGTGGTTTCGTCTTCGTTTGCTCCTTTTAATTTGTCTAAGGACTCAATCGCGCGAATAAGTGCTACACCTCCACCAGGTACGATTCCTTCTTCTACTGCGGCGCGTGTCGCTGCTAATGCATCATCCACACGGTCTTTTTTCTCTTTCATCTCTACTTCTGTTGGCGCACCTACATAAAGTACTGCCACACCACCAGCTAACTTCGCTAAACGCTCTTGTAATTTCTCACGATCGTAATCTGAAGTAGTTGATTCAATTTGAGAACGAATTTGTCCAACGCGTGCTTGAATGTCCGCTTTTGTCCCTTTTCCGTTGATGATTGTTGTGTTGTCTTTGTCGATTTCAATTTTCGCCGCTGTCCCTAACATGTCCATCGTTACGTTTTCTAAAGTCATCCCGCGCTCTTCAGAAATCACTTGTCCGCCTGTTAAAATAGCAATATCTTCCAACATTGCCTTACGACGGTCACCGAATCCTGGTGCTTTCACAGCAGCCACTTTCAATGAACCGCGTAATCTATTCACGACTAATGTACCTAATGCTTCACCATCAACATCTTCAGCGATGATTAACAATCCTTTTCCTGCTTGAACAACTGGCTCCAAAATGGGAAGCAATTCTTTCATGCTTGAAATTTTCTTCTCACTGATGAGGATCAATGGATTTTCCATTTCCGTCACCATTTTCTCTGCGTTTGTCACAAAGTATGGAGATAAGTATCCACGGTCGAATTGCATTCCTTCTACCGTTTTCATTTCTGTTTCTGTTCCTTTTGCTTCTTCAACTGTGATGACACCGTCGTTTCCAACCACTTTCATGGCTTCAGCAATCAATTTACCGATGGTCTCATCGTTGTTCGCGGAAATCGTCGCAATTTGTTGGATTTTGCTGTTGTCAGAACCCACTTCTTTGGAGATTTTTTTCAAGTTTTTCACCACTTCCGCAACTGCTTTATCGATTCCACGTTTTAGGTCCATTGGATTTGCTCCAGCGGCTACGTTTTTCAATCCAGCGCCTACAATCGCTTGTGCCAATACAGTTGCTGTGGTTGTTCCGTCCCCAGCGATATCTGCTGTTTTAGACGCCACTTCTTTCACCATTTGTGCACCCATATTTTCAATCGGATCTTTCAATTCGATTTCTCTAGCAACCGTTACACCGTCTTTGGTAATCTGTGGTGCTCCGAATTTTTTGCCAATCACAACATTTCGTCCTTTTGGACCTAAGGTTACTTTCACCGCATCTGCTAATGCATCTACTCCTCTTTTTAATTTCTCACGTGCTTCAACGTTGAAGAAAATATCTTTTGCCATTTTAGTTTAATTTGAATGTTTGATTAAAAAATTCCATAAATGTCAGACTCTCTCATGATGAGAAAATTCTTTCCATCAATTTTAATTTCTGTTCCAGCATACTGACCGTACAAAATAGATTCGCCAACTTTTACGGACATTGGTTCATCTTTTTTTCCGGATCCAGCTGCTACAACAATACCACGCAATGGTTTTTCTTTTGCCGTGTCTGGAATGATGATTCCACTTGCTGTTTTTTGCTCTGCTGGCGCAGGTTCTACTAGAACTCTATCCGCCAAAGGTTTAAAATTTACTGACATTATTTTTAGTTTAATTTTATTGTAATTTTACCAATATTATGCCACTACGCTAAAGTGGACATTTTTTCGCTCTTGGACAAAAAAAATGTCAGCATGCGTGACATACTGACATTTCTGCGGTCGAAACCGAATCTTATTTATTTCCTTGAGCTGGCGCTTGTCCTTGTCCCTGTCCTTGTTGCGTTTGTTGAGGAGCAACTGGTTTAGCTGGTTTTGGTTGACGAATGGTAATGACTAAACTCACAACAACAATCGTTGCTGCCAATCCCCACGTCATTTTGTCGATTAACTCGTTTGTTTTTTGAACACCACCTAATTGAGAAGGAGATCCAAAATCTGAGCTCAAGCCTCCACCTTTGGGATTCTGAACGTAAACAACTAAAATCAACAAGATGCTTGCTGCGATGATAATGATAGACAATAATAAATCCATGATTAAGAATTAAGTTTTCTCTTTAAATTTCTAATTTGGGATGCAAAGAAACTCTTTTTTTCTGGAAAAATCAAAATTAATTGCTCATAAACGTGAATTGCCTTGTTAATATTTCCTTGCAAGGCGAATACTTGCGCTAGCGTTTCACTAACGGGCATCTTTTTTTCATCCACACTTTCCTTTGCTTTCTTGGCAGGAGAGAAGAATTCTTTCTTGGGTTTTTCGAAATGATAGAAACTTGGCTTTTTCTCTTCTGTTAGAGGTTCTTCCTCATTACCATTTAAAATCTCACCCATTTTCAACCAGTCCGTGAAAGACTTTGGTTCAATTGATGCCGCGATTTTAGTCGATTGTAAAGGAGCCCTTTCTTCTTCCTGTGACCTTAATTCTTCTTCCGCTGCTACTTGTTCTGCTGCTCCTGGATAGGCTAATTGTAAATAGGAAGACGAAATAACCGCTGATTGAATCAAGGTGTCCACCTCATCCATTTCTCTTGTTTCAACAGGCTGATGTGGAATATTTAACGGGCTTTCCTCTTCCCCTTCTTCTTTAGTATCGACTAACGCAACTGGAGCAATTAAGGTCTCTAATTCCTCTGTTTCTTCTATTAAACTTGGAGGCACAATCTCTGGCGCTGAATCAACCACAAGTTGAATGATCGGGGTTTCAGGTTTAATCGCTTCATCTTCGACAAACACTTCTTGACTTACTGCTTCTTGTGAATGTATCTCATGTGTTACTGCGGTCGTTTGTCTCACCAATAAATCGTACAACAATGCGCGATTTGGAATTTGATATGCGTATTTTTCTAATTGTGAACTCAAGCGTAAATCGTGGTCGTTTGACAAAGATTTCAAATAGAGTGTCACAAGGCTTGAAGCATATGGATACAAATCCATTAGCTCCTTCATCTCGCTTAATTGACGAGTTGAACAACTGGACATGTTCCGCATTTGTTGATGGATCGAATCGCTGCTTAACATCACCAATTGCTTAAAAGTTTATTAATAAGATCCTGCACCATTTGGGCGGAAATATCTTCGAATAATTTCGTTTCAATTTCAGAAATATTGGTGCCTGAACTGAAAT
>CAMAPI010000064.1 GCA_945860065.1 Chryseobacterium gleum
AAACTTTCCTTGTTCTGATACCAAAAACACTTGATTAGGTATTTCCTTTTCTCCTTGATTGTTTTTAGGTATAATATTTAATTCTATGGGAAAATCTGAACCTTCTTCGATAGCACCTAACTTATTTTTTAATTGGAATAGGTATGGAGCTTGTTCTTTAAAAACCTTATTGTAATAAAATACATGTTCTGTACCCTGTGTAATAATAGAAGGTATAAATACAGCTATAATCACAAAACATAAAAAAAGCGGTATTAAGTAATTTAAATAACGCTTATTCTCCTTAATTTGAATAGCATTTTTAAATGGTATAACACTTAATTCTGAAGATCTTTGATTAACGCTAGCTCTTAATAATTCTATGTTTCCTTCCTGGTGCGTTAAATCATTTTGAAGTTGCAATGTGTTTTTTAATCGATCTGAAATACTTGGGAAAAAAGAACCAATAATTTCTGAAGCTTGAATCCTACTTATTTGTTTTCCAAATGATAATAGCTTTGAAATAGGAAGTAGTATTAAACGAAATAAAACGAATGTATTTACACTTATAAACCCAAAAAACAAACTTGCTCTAATGAGAGAATTAAACCTTCCAAAATACTCAAAAGTTGTTGCAAAGAGAAAGGAGAATAAAAAAATAACGAAAAACAATAACAAACCACGAATCAGTTGATTCTTATAGTACTTTAGTATAAAAGCATCAATTTGACTAATCAGTGTGTCAAAGCTATTTTTCATGAGATAAAAGTATTCAAGATTTTCATACAGGACAAATTTAATTTCAGTATCTTAATTATATATAATATATTTTATTTTTAAATTATATAAAGAATTTATTACTCTTATTAAGACTGTTCATATGTGTATAAGTTTAGCTTTAAAAGTTGTGTTTGGAAAAATTAATTTTTAAGACAACGATACAAACAAGTTATAACCATATAATCGCCTAATAATCAATTGTATAAACAACTATTCACACAGGCCATTTTTTATTAATTGTTTATAAATAAAAAGAATTTACACCCCTTATTTAGTTGATAACGATGGTGATATAAAAGGATAAAATAAGCAAAGTATTTGCGGTTAATAAGAAAAAAAAGTCAATGTAAATATTCAATCAATAAAACAAGAAAATCTTTTCAGTTGTTGTACACGGCTATTAACAATTTACTATAAATTTTAGTTTATAAGTATGATTTCTGTTTTGAGTAAAACAAGGGGCTTCACACCATTGGTAAATCTAAAAAGTGAATAACTCTCGCTATTTGTTAATAGTGATTAACTTTGTCTGATAAAGAAAGAAAAGAGATGATTATTCCCATTGGTTGCGATCACGCAGGATTTAAAACAAAAGAACTTATTGTTAAGCACCTTAGAAGCAAGGGGTTGGAGGTAAAGGATTTTGGTTGTTACTCAGAGGACAGCATTGATTATCCCGACTATGCCCACCCGGTAGCGGAAATGATTGAAACAAACCCAGGAACAATAGGCATTTTGTTGTGTGGTTCTGGAAATGGAATAAACATGACGGCGAACAAGCACAAGGGCGTTAGAAGCGCATTGTGCTGGGAAACAGAAATTGCAGAATTGGCGCGGACCCATAATGACGCAAACATTATTACTATTCCGGCCCGATTTGTATCCGAGGAGTTAGCGTTGGAAATGGTGGATGCTTTTTTATCTACAGATTTCGAGGGAGGAAGACATCAAAACAGGGTGAATAAAATCCCTTGTTAGTTTTTCCGGATTAGAATTTCTACGCGTCGATTTGCCTCCTTTTCTTCTTCCGTTTGGGGTGTTTTGTAAATAGGCTTAGTGTTTCCAAAACCAATAGCAGTGAGTCTTTTCGGGCTTATACCCCCTTCCACAAGGTAATCTACTACTTTTTGCGCCCTTTTTCTCGATAATTTCATAGAGACAACATCCTTATCATTGTCTTCGTTTACATGTCCATGAACCTCAATTGACACGTTTGGATTTAAGATCAAAAAATCTCTTAGCCGCTTCAGTTTTGGATAAGATTCTTCTAAAACCGTTGCGAGCCCCGCAGCAAAATAAACATCGTCTAATTCTGCCAACATTCCTTCTTTAATGGGATTCAACCAAATGGTATCACGAAAATGAGCGCTTATTGGTATGGCGGTGTTTTCGAAGTCAGCGGATAAGTACCCTTCCGCATCGACCCTTAGCAATCCGCCTTTTATTTTTTTCAATAGGTTCATGTCCAAATCACTCGCCCGATAAATCCCGTTAATTTCATTAGATCCCTGTAGGACAATTCTCGCTTCAATAGGGCACAAGGAGACCTTGTCGCGGATAAGCAAATGATAAACAGGAATAGACTCGTTGTACACAAGGTTGAGCGGCCAGGATCTGTTTTTCATTTCTTCATCTACAAGAAAGGAAAACTGACAGAAAACGGTTTGTTTGGATTTTTCAGCACCCAATAGAACGATAAAATAATGGTCATTTTCGTTAACTTTTAGTTCCGTCTCAAGCTTAACCAGTGAATCAACGTTCCGCTCAAGGATCACCTGTAAACCGGGTTCTTTCAGCGCGGAGCATAAATCCATTTCTTTTTCCTTTAAAATCAGTAATTGTATGGCTTGGTTTTGATGTAAAAAAGAAATGTTCAGGCGGCCTTTTTGACTAGTGGTGAAGTCCATCCAAATTTGATTTTCCCCAGGATTTTTTGCGTGTTGAAAAACACCGTCACTTGGAATAAGTCCCTTTTTACCTAAAAAAGACACAGTATATTTTCCGCTAGGCAGAAGGCTTAATGCGTTTTCACATGAAGAAAAGTCGCGCTGCTGGGCGAAAGAAAGCAGGGGGGTGAATAAAAGAAGCAAAAATGTTCGCACGTAGCGTTTAACGAATTATTTCATCTTTAGTTTCATGTTGCCCGAAACTAGTGTCAACATATAAAATTCTTTGGCGCCCAAGACGAGGCTAGAAACAGAAAGCTGATCGACTTTTCCAGACAAAAATACACCCTCCGCTAAGGCGGTGTTTAGTTGTTGGTTAATGCTAACCTTTGTTTCTTGTAGGAGCGGGTTTAAATCATAGTCAGCTGCTTTACTCAGTTCTTCTAGGATTCTTTTATCAAACAACCACTTAGCGGTTTTTAGTAATACACTTTTAGAGTTGAGGTCGTATTCCACATCCGACATGACAAAGTGTTGTTCGGGCGTGATAAAGGGCCTCCCCACTAAATAAAACACACCCCTTTTTGAACCGGAAAAATGTACTTCCACCAGTAATTTCTGGTCTTGTCGCCCTAGGACCTGGAGCGAATCAATAATTATGTGCTTGTTGTTAAAAGGAATATCCATTCCCATCATGGATTGATTCATGAGCTTATTGATGGAGTCGTAGGAAGCTTTAACAGATATAGCCAATTGAAAACCATCTCCATTTTTATAAGGAGCCAGATTTGGCAAAGGTGTTCGTTGTTGTGTCACGCTGTTTGTTGAAATCATCGGCTGAACAGTCAATAATACGTTTAGCGTTGCTCTTTTTGGATTATTTTCAAAGCTAACAGGACTAAGCGCCATGCTTTTCGGATTTAAATAAAGCAATCCATAGCCGCTCAAATCCATGGGTTCTTCCAATTGTTTCCAAACACCCTGAAGGGAAGACCGAATATCAACATCTTCGATTTGTTTATCGATGTCTTTTTCAAGAGCCTCCAACTGCACGCGCACTTGTTTTTCAACTTCGCTGGTTGCATCATATTTAAACACCGTGATTTCACACGGGTCTAAAACATCAAACTTCTTAAGTTTCGTGCTGGTATTAAATCGATAGGCCTCTGTAATGGAAATGTTTGTGGAGTAAGCTACTTTCACTTTTCGCATCGGCTCACCAAATCCACAACTGGTATAAATCCGAGGAACCGTACATGATCCTTTTTCATCCCATAATTCATGGCATTTGGGACAATAATTAAGTTTAAGCTCAAATTTTCCATCCACCTCATAATACAATGCATTCGGTTTTAATTGAAAGTCGATCGGCTCTCTAATGAACTTATAGGAAAAACTAACGCCCTCACATTGTTCTTGTTTCCCCTCGAATTGTTTTGGCAAGGATTTTTCAACATCTTTTAATTGACTTGTTAAATCGATCTCAACTGGAATGTTGATCTGTGATGGCGGCAATATCAATACGCCTGTATCGGCGGATGAAATAGTTGGTTTAACAATGTCAATGGCCTTGCACGAACAGAGCGCCAATAATAACATAAACACATATAGTATCTTAAACCGCATGATTAAAGATAAGGGATTTTTTTCGTGCGATACAAGGGGGAGCAAAAAAAAGGGGCCCGAGGACCCCTTATATTATGCATTCATCTTAGCGATGAGGCCTTTGTCTAACGCATCTAAAAACTCTTCTGTATACACATAGTGTTCTCCGGGATTCACTTTGTTTCCATGAACACACACCGCTAAATCTTTGGTCATAATACCAGACTCAACAGTCTCGATACATACGCGCTCAAGAGATAAACAGAAATCAATTAGCGCTTGATTATTGTCCAGTTTCCCCCTGAAAGCCAATCCTCGGGTCCACGCGAAAATAGAAGCGATTGGATTCGTTGATGTTTTTTTCCCAGCTTGGTAAGCGCGGTAGTGGCGCGTTACTGTTCCGTGAGCGGCTTCCGCCTCCATGATTTCACCATCTGGCGTAATCAACACGGAGGTCATTAATCCCAAAGAACCAAATCCTTGCGCAACGGTATCAGACTGAACATCACCATCATAATTTTTACACGCCCAAACGAAATTTCCATTCCATTTCAATGCCGATGCAACCATATCGTCAATCAAACGATGCTCATAAACAATCCCAGCCTCTTCGTATTTAGCTTTGAATTCATTTCGGTAAATTTCTTCGAAAATATCTTTAAAACGACCATCGTATTTTTTTAAGATGGTGTTTTTTGTTGACAAATAAAGCGGCCATTTTTTGGAAAGCGCCATGTTAAAACAAGAATAGGCAAATCCACGAATGGACTCATCTGTATTATACATGGCCATTCCAACGCCGTCTCCTTTAAAGTTGTATACTTCAAAGTTTTGAACTTCACCACCATCTTCAGGGGTGAAAGTCATCGTTAATTTCCCTTTTCCTTTAAAAACAGCATCTGTTGCGCGGTACTGATCTCCAAAGGCGTGTCGACCAACAATGATTGGCGCCGTCCAATTTGTGACCAAACGAGGAACATTTTGCATCACGATAGGCTCACGAAAAACGGTTCCATCAAGGATGTTGCGAATAGTTCCGTTTGGAGACTTCCACATGGATTTTAAGTTGAATTCTTTTACACGATCTTCATCAGGAGTAATGGTGGCACATTTAATTCCTACTTTATATTGTTTAATTGCTTCTGCGGCGTCAATGGTAATTTGATCATTGGTTTCATCGCGTTTCTCAATCCCTAAATCAAAATATTTAATATCAAGATCTAAATAAGGAAGAATCAACTTGTCTTTAATGAATTTCCAAATAATGCGGGTCATTTCATCCCCATCTAACTCTACTACAGGATTGGCAACTTTAATTTTTGACATAGATACAATTTTACAGCACAAAATTACGCAATTTTTCACGAATTATGCGGGAAGAAAAAGCGGTATTAAACGACAGAACAGTAACAAACGTTAATTCTCCCCTGACCGAGCCGAAGTGGCCCCGCCTGTTTTATGGATAGATCAACCAAGTAAAAAACAACACGAGTATTGATAAGACGAATCCAAAAGCAAGAATAGTTGGAATAAGCCGACTTTGTTTTCGTTCTCCCTCGAGAAAAAAGCGCCAGAGAATGAAACTAAGCACTCCAAAAGGATAAGCAATGATTAATGCTGCGCCCCACACCCACACCGTACCGGCTAACAAGAACCAAAAGGCTAGCAGTAATGAACATAAAGCAATCCAATCATTTTTTGTCCTTCGCATCTGTGTAAAATAGCACTGTCAAATGTATTGTTTTCTCATAAAAAAAGCGGCGAGGATTAACTCGTCGCCTTGATTTCTATTTCGATCAATCATTCATCCAAAGAGCCAATCATTTTGGACGGATCAACATACTCATCGTATTCCTCAGAGGTAACATGTCCTAGTCCAACCGCAGCTTCTTTTAAAGTCGTACCGTTGTTATGCGCATATTTCGCAATCTCAGCTGCCTTGTAATACCCTATTTTTGTGTTAAGGGCAGTTACCAACATGAGTGAATTGTCTAAGTGTTTTTTCACAACAGGTAAATTCGCCTCAATTCCAGCGGCACAATTGTCTGTAAAGGAAACACAAGCGTCCCCAATTAGTCGGGCAGACTGAAGGACATTTGCTGCAATAACAGGTTTAAAAACATTTAATTCGAAATGTCCGTTTGACCCAGCAATAGAAACAGTCACATCATTTCCCATTACTTGAGCGCAGACCATGGTTAACGCTTCAGGTTGTGTAGGATTTACTTTTCCAGGCATGATAGATGATCCTGGTTCGTTATCAGGAATAATAAGCTCGCCAATTCCACATCGTGGCCCAGAAGATAACATGCGTATATCGTTGGCGATTTTCATCAAAGAAACCGCCGATCTTTTCAATGCCCCGGATAATTCCACCATCGCATCGTGCGCGGCTAATGCTTCAAATTTATTTTTTGCTGTAACAAAGGGAAGCCCAGTGAATTCCGCAATTTTTTTAGCCACAAGCACGTCGTATCCTTTCGGAGTGTTTAAACCTGTGCCAACAGCTGTCCCGCCTAGCGCCAATTCTCCTACAACAACTAATGCATTATTAATGGCGCGCATGGAGTAATCAATTTGCGCCACATATCCACTAAACTCTTGTCCGAGGGTTAATGGCGTTGCGTCCATAAAGTGTGTTCGACCTGTTTTCACGATGTCTTTAAAAGCCACTACTTTGGTGTGAAGCGCATTTCTCAAGTGTAATAAACCCGGCAACGTCGTTTCCACAGCCATTTTATATGCCGCAATGTGCATTGCGGTAGGATAAGTGTCGTTAGAAGACTGTGATTTATTCACATCATCATTTGGATTCAGCACTTTTTGTTCGTCCATTAAATTCCCACCTTGAAGTACGTGACCACGATTGGCAATAACTTCGTTGCAATTCATGTTTGATTGAGTACCAGACCCTGTTTGCCAAATGACTAATGGAAATTCCGCATTGTGCTGCCCTGTCAATACCTCGTCGCATACAGCGGAGATGAGGTCGCGTTTTTCTATTGAAAGAACACCTAAATCATGATTTGCGTGTGCCGCGGCCTTTTTTAAGTAGGCAAAAGCATGAATAACTTCAATCGGCATAGACCCCTCTGGACCAATTTTAAAGTTATTTCGTGACCGCTCGGTCTGAGCTCCCCAATAACGATTTGCCGGCACTTTGACCTCGCCCATCGTGTCTTTCTCGATCCTAAATCCCATTTTTTAGTTTATTGTAAATTAAATTGTTTAATTTTGAAGCATATTCAAACACAAAAATAATAGAAGATGAGCACTTTCGGCATTGTATTGTTTCTTTTAATTTTCGGGATGGCATTTTGGATGCTTTTATTCTTATTAGGATTCATTCTCCCTTATTGGTTAACACTTGGATTATTCGAACAATTACGCCCAAAACGAATCTTCGAAGATAAAGAAGAGAAGTAAATCAAGATATTTAAATGAAAAAGCGCCTTTTGGGCGCTTTTTTTGTTTTAAATAAATTCGCTAGTATTTCTTTGAATGACCTCACTTAAAGCATCGGTTGGAAGGTCATTTTCATCCGATCCAAAAGGATCTTCTATTTCCTCGGCCAATAACTCCATACTTACTAGCGCATAGAAAACAAAAGTGGAAATAAATGCAGAATAGTATCCAAAAAGCTCAACGAATGCCAAAGGCATAGTAACAACATATATGAAGATGAACTTTTTAATAAATAGACTGTAAGAGTATGGAATCGGGGTGTTTCGAATGCGCTCACATGCTCCCAAACTATCAATTAAACGATCCAAATTTTGATTCAACATACTCAGTTCGAGACGGTCCATTTTGCCTGAGGATTTAATAGTTTGCAGGTGCTGTCGTAAGCGTTTAATCACCCACAAGCATTGATGTTCAGATTTTGAAAACGCGCTTTCTTCGAGCTCATCTAAAAACCCTACCGGCCCCGCTCGGTTCCCCCGTAAATGTTCCTTAGCACACAGGGTAAAAAGCGGAAGATAAAAACGAATGAGTACTCGCTCGTCATCCGATAAATCAAGCACTGATATTTTCGAAATGAAATTTCTAGAATCATTTACCATTGCCCCCCACATTTTTCTTCCTTCCCACCAGCGATCATATGCGGTGTTCGTCCTAAAAACCAAAAGCAAGGAGATAACAAAGCCCAATAAAGAATACACCGTGGTTAAATTCTTCAAATAGTAAGCATCCGGAAAAAAGTGTATTTCAACATAGGTAATCAGCATGGTTAATAACCCAATATATATTAACTCTTTCCACAGCATTCTTGCCGTATCACTTTTGTGAAAAGAGAAAATAAAAGAAAACCAATTTTTCGGGTTGTAATTAATCATGGCACAATGTTTAGGGACACAAAGTTAAAAATAAAGTAAGTAAAGAAAAAAAATGTAATTTCGAATGTCAAACAAAATCGCAGATGGAAACCACAAAAGAATTACTAGAAAAACTCAACATTAAGTATGCGGCATTAGGTGAAAATGTAGATTCTTATTTGGAGGGGCTATTATATGCCGACGTCACCACTTATTGGGATTATATCCAACTGGACACACTTTTAACCTTGCAAAAGTCGAAAACCAATTTTCCAGATGAAGCTGTTTTTATCATGTATCATCAAATCACGGAGTTGTATTTTAAATTGGCCCTTCGGGAATTTGAACAAATCGGAGCCAATCAGGAACTAAGCAAAGCGTTTTTCATTTCACGAGTGACTAGAATTAACCGCTATTTTGATGCTTTAATTAAAAGCTTTGAAATCATGATTGAAGGAATGGATCGGGGAGAATTTTTAAAATTCCGAATGTCTCTGCTTCCCGCAAGTGGTTTTCAGTCTGCTCAATACAGAGAAATTGAAATATACAGCACGGATTTTCTCCAGTTAGTAGCTAAAGATCAACGGGCTAATTTCACAAATGCCGACAGCATTTCTGCTATGTTTGAACATATATATTGGAAAGCAGGAGCAACAGACGCGATAAGCGGAAAGAAAACACTAACGCTGACTCAGTTTGAAGAAAAATATAAAGATTCGTTCATTGCGCTAGGCGAAAAATGCCGAAACAAAAACTTATGGCAGTCCTACCTTCGATTAAGCGCGGAAGATCAAGCGGACGAATCTGTTCAAAAAGTATTAAGAGAAAATGACAGCAATGTAAATGTGAATTGGCCATTGGCTCATTACAAATCTGCTGTTAGGTACTTGGCGCGTGATTCAGCTGATATCGCAGCTACTGGTGGCACAAACTGGCAAAAATACTTACCTCCGCGTTTTCAAAAACGTATTTTTTATCCCGCTTTATGGACGAAAGAAGAACAAGAAAACTGGGGTAAATCCTGGGTCGACGCCTCTTTGGCCTTGTAACGATTTATTTTCGGACTGTTTTCAGGTAAATCTGAGAGAAATCGATAATTCCGGAAGGATTCATTTCAAATCCTCGCACACGAAGATTGATCATGACAAAGAAGTCTTCCGAATAGACAGGAATGATGGCCGACTCGTTCGTGACAATCGATTCACACGCCTGTTGAAACATCCTTTTCTCTGCCATGTTTGACGTAAGGATTGATTTCAAATACAATTTATCGAAAGCCACATTGTGGAATTTGATAGTATACGTGTTTTCTTGAGTCCCCTGATAGAATAAACGAAGATAGGATTCAGCATCCGGATAATCCCCAACCCAGCCTGCTTTCCACAAAAGCGCCTGTCCAGATTTAATTTTCTTGTCCCGCGTCTTTGTACTAACGTAAACGATCTTCAAGGTAATTCCTAGTGATTCAAGAAGTTGGCGACACACCTCTTTGCACCAAAGACCAGCATTACTTCCTTGTTGCGCGTTGACATAAAAAGAAAGAGCCGGAAAAGGTCGGTTAGGATGATAACCTGCCCGCTTTAAATATTCACGAGCAAGCGCTGTGTTTTGTGCGCTGACCGGCAGATCAGGATTCGAATAATAGTCACTTCTCGGAATAACCCCTTGGTTTATAGG
>CAMAPI010000065.1 GCA_945860065.1 Chryseobacterium gleum
GGAAGCCATGAATCCACCGTAACTCCAACCCATGATTCCAACGCGACTTGCATCTACGAACGAATTTTTCGCGTATTCTTTTACGGCATTCATCACGTCCTCGATTTCCACTTTTCCCAATTGCAAATAGGTGCTTTTCTTAAATTCCACTCCTTGATACATCGTTCCTCTCGGATCCACTTGGAAATTAATGTATCCTTTTTGGGCTAAAAATTGATGAAAGAAATAATCATTTCCATCCCACGCATCTAACACTTCGTTGTGACCTGGACCTCCGTATACATTGACATACATTGGATATTTCTTGGAAGGATCAAATCCAACTGGTAAAATCACCGAAGCATTTAACTTCACACCATTCGCATTGACTTCGATAAACTGTTTAGTGGATAAACGTTCTTTTTTTAATTTATCCATGAATGCTTGGTTGGACTCAAGCAAACGAACCACAGATCCATCACTTTTGCAAAGCTGATAAACTGGTGCTTGATTGGCATTGGAATAAGTGTGAATAAAATAGTGCATTCCATTTAGGAATTCCGCTTCATTGTATCCAATTTTCGGAGTCAAGTCACGTTTATTTGCGCCACTTGTTTCCACCGAATAAATGGATTTGTGAATGGCACCTTTTTCAGCAGAACTAAAATAAATTTGTTTGGAAGACTCATCAAATCCAAGGAAATCAATCACATCCCAAGGTCCTGTTGTAATTTGTTTTACGGATCCATCAAAATTCAATTGGTAAATGTGACGGTATCCACTTTCCTCACTCGTGCGAAGAATGGATTTTCCGTTCTTCAAAATCAATAAATTGTCATCGATATCAATGTACGTTGTTGATTTCTCCGTAAAAAAGATTTTACTCGTTACTTTTCCTTTCAGAACATCTACTGACCAATAATTCAATTCACTTTGGTGACGATTCATGGTTTGAATAATCAATTGATTCGATGTAGAAGACCAATTTAACCTCGGTATGTACTCATAGGACCCCAAGGAAATCTGTTGTGCTTTTTTATTGTCCATCGAAATACAATGAGCAGTCACTACACTATTTACCTCCCCTGCTTTTGGATATTTAAATTTATATGCCTCAGGATAAAGTCCACCGTAGGTATCCATGCTATATTCCGGAACCTCTTTTTCGTCGAATCGCAAATAGGCAATGTATTTACTGTCTGGTGACCAACCATACGCTTTGGTAATGGAAAACTCTTCCTCATATACCCAATCTGTTGTTCCATTAATTATTTTATTTCGTTTACCATCCTGTGTCAATTTTTCTACTTTACCAGATGCAATGGTTTTCACGAACAAGTCATTTCCATGAATAAAGGAAACTTTCGTTCCGTCGGGAGAATATTCCGCTAATGTTTGAGGTGAGTGCTCCGCATCTAAAGGACTTAACTTTTGCGTTTTTAAGTCATACAGATAATATACTGCTTGAAAACTACGGCGGTAAATCGATTCAACATTTGTCAACAAGAGTAGTTTCGATTCATCGGCATTAAATTGAAAATCATCGAAGGTGATTTTTTTACCATCAAACACCAATTTAGATTCATCCAAAAAAAGCACCCCTATATCATTCAAGTCATTCATGGCGTATTGGTAGAAACTTCCATCCTTAACCTTCAAATAATGTTCTCCATCATTCATGGCTTGATATCCACCAATTCTTTTTGGATTAAATTCATAATTTTTCCAAATACGCTCAACCGTAAGATCTTGAGCAAAAATTAGGGAACTCACTAAGGCAAATACAAAGAAAAGGCTCTGTTTCATAAGGAATAATTTGAAGCCGAATTTAGTTATTGTACTTGGATTAAACAACAAGTTCGATAAGCTAACATTCAATTCATAAAAGTTTAACTTGCAAAGATTATTTTTTTTCAAAAAAAGACCTAAATTTGTTTCAACTTAACACGTGTCCTCCTTGATGCATATATGCTGAAACCACGTGAAAAGAATAATGACTTCGTGAATTACAATTAAATGTAACTGGTTCATGTAGATTGTTTTATTGGATTATGAAAAATATTTTACTTTTTATTACGAGTTTTTTAGCTTTAAATGCAACTGCTCAAAATTGTTCTGAATTATTTATTTCGGAGTACGTAGAAGGATGGTCAAACAACAAAGCCTTAGAAATTTATAATCCAACTGCTAATCCTATCAACTTGAGCGGTTATTTTGTTGCACGTTATTCCAATGGAGCAACAACGGCTACTGTTGCAAATTCCATTCAATTATCCGGAACCATTGCCGCACATGATGTGTATGTAGCTGTTCTTGACAAACAAGATCCACTTGGAACAGGACAAGAAGCACCTATTTGGGATTCTTTACAAGTAAAAGCGGACGGATTCTATTGTCCAGTATATAATACATCAAATTCATTTTATTGGAATGGAAATGACGCCGTAATGTTGGCGAAAGGTA
Source organism: Chryseobacterium gleum (assembly GCA_945860065.1). GTDB lineage: Bacteria > Bacteroidota > Bacteroidia > Flavobacteriales_D > Crocinitomicaceae > UBA952. The sequence goes on from CAMAPI010000065.1 coordinate 2,443, forward strand.
CTTTGCCTTCAACTGCAACAACCTTAATCAACGCAACGAATGTACCAGGATTTGCGATTGTAGATCTATTTGGTAAAATCGGAGAGAATCCAGCTAACGCAACAGGAACTTCATCTGGTAACGACGGTGCATGGTCAACACAGTTTCCATACAGTACAGGTTTGGGTGTTTTAATAACAAAAGATCACTCGATGATTCGTAAAGCATCAATTGTGAAAGGTTCAACAACAAATCCTTCATTTTTTGATCCACTTTTAGATTACGACTCTATTCCTCCTGTTATTGTTCGTTTGGACGCAAATGGAGATACCTTATTTGGCACAAGTGGCAATCCTATTTTAGATGGGAATTGGGCATCTTTAGGCGTGCATGATTGTTCATGTAATCCTGCTTCAGTAAATGAAAATGAGGCGATCTCATTGAGTATCTACCCTAATCCAAGTAATGGACTGGTGAATATTAAAAGCAATGGAAACATCCGTAAAATTCAGGTCTTGAATTCACTAGGACAAACCATTTATACGTCAGCAAATGTTGGTACGAAACCGTTTATTTCTCTTGACTTAAGCGATTTCACTGGTGTCTACATGATTCGTTTGACGGATGCAAATGGTCAACAGATCATTCGCAAGATTATTTTGAGATAAGCGGGTAGGATTCACTATCAACTTAAGGCAAATGAAATCCCTTTTATTTTTATTTCTCGTTTTTTGTGCTGAACTAAGTTTCGGACAAACAAGTGGCAAAATCACTGGTGAAGTCAGTGAGAATGCTACGAACCAACTTTTAAGCGGCGCTAAGATCACCCTTTACAATAATAAAGGGACCGTGATGAAAAGAGCCATGTCCAACTCACAAGGTATCTACGAAATGACTGATGTCACGTATGGCGATTATTCCATTACTTTTAAAATGATGGGATTTGACTCAATGGTTCAAGAAATTCAAGTTTCTAACCCTTTTATGACTGTCGATTTTTTCATTGGAGCTAGTCAAGAATACCGAGAAATCAAAGTCATAGGAAATTTAGCAGGTTCACAAAATGTCCCTGTCGCAGTTACTAAAATACCGCTACAAAAAATTACCGAAGAACTCGGGTCACGAGATTTACCAATGTTGTTAAACGGAACTCCAGGTGTTTACGCAACACAACAAGGTGGAGGAGATGGAGATGCACGCATCAATGTACGCGGATTTGATCAACGCAATGTTGGAGTCATGATTGATGGTGTTCCTGTGAACGACATGGAAAATGGCGCTGTTTATTGGTCCAATTGGTTTGGACTAGATGCCATTACCGCTCAAATGCAAGTTCAACGTGGACTCGGAGCTACAAAAATTGCCATGCCTTCCATTGGCGGGACCATTAATATCATCACTCAAGGAGTTTCTAACAAACCCGGTGGATCTTTTCGCCAAGAATATGGTACGGGAAACTTATTGCGTTCTACCCTTTCTTATAACACCGGAATGACGAAGTCAGGTTGGGGATTAACTTTTTCTGCATCTTATAAACAAGCGGATGGTTGGGTATACGGAACTCCAAGTCAAGGAAAATTTGGGTACATCAAGGTATCAAAGAAATTAGACAAACATTTAATGACCTTGTCCGCATTTGCTGCGCCACAAGAACATGGACAACGTTCATATAATCAAGCCATTCAATATTTTGATGAAGGTACTGCCCGAAATCTTGGTGCGCCAATCGATACAAATATGACTTTCTCGAATATGGGCATTCGCTTCAACCAACATTGGGGATATCAAACGAATAGTGATGGAAAAAAAGAAATCCTTAACGAACGACTTAATTTCTACTCTAAACCTCAGTTTACCTTGAAGGACTTTTGGACAGTAAACGATAAATTATCCATTTCAAACATTGCGTATGTTTCTGTTGGTCGTGGCGGTGGGACAAGTATTTTCAATTCAAGTGCTTTGCTTAGAGATTCAACTGGATTGATTAATTGGGATTTGGTGATCAAAGAAAATCAAGTAAACTCTTTATTTGGAACACCGAATACGGATCCAATTTACCATCCAACGGAAATAAAATCAAGTCAAATATTGTTAGCAAGTATCAATAACCATTTCTGGGCTGGATACTTGAGTCAATTTAATTACACATACTCCAAGAAACTAGAATTTTCTGGAGGAATTGATTTTCGTTACTACCAGGGATCACATTACCAAGAGATCACCAACTTATTAGGTGGTGACTATTTTGTGAGCACCGCCGATAAAAATGATGCGGACCCAATGCAACGCGTTGGAGACAAAATTGCAAAAAATGCATTCAACGCAGATCGAGATGGAATTGTACAATGGACAGGAGCCTTTGGACAAATGGAATATACAGGAAAGAAAGTATCATACTTTGTCAATGTCTCCGGGATTTTAAATGGATATAAAGGAGTTGATCGTTTTCAAAAAAGAGTTTTGGATTTAGGTGATACCGTTTTGAGAATTGGTGCATTGGATACCATTACCTATAACGGAGTAAAGTATGATGCGAGAAATAAAGAATTGAAGTACTACTCAACGGATTGGAAATTCCTTCCTGGATTTACCTTTAAATCAGGGGTGAGTTACCAGGTTCAAAAATATGCAACCACTTATGTCAATGTTGGATTCCTAAACCGTACACCGCAATTCTCGAATGTCATTGATAATAACACAAACAGTTTCTTCGGTGAAATCGTCAATGAAAAGATTCTATCAGCGGAAGGTGGATACAATTATGCGAAAGAGAAATTTGGATTCAATATCAATGCGTATGCTACCAACTGGAAAAACAAACCTTTTCCATATGGAGTTGCTGTTCCTGATCCAAATGATCCAACAGAATTTATCCGTATCAACATTAATGGAATGGATGCTGTTCACTTGGGAGGTGAATTCGATGCTGCGTTCAAATTTTCTAAAAAATTATCTGGAGATATCATGGTGTCGGTCGGACAATGGTATTGGAATTCTTCCAAAACAGTGTTTGTCCCTCAGTACGATTCACTGGAATTCAGTTTCGATGCTAAAGGAGTTCATGTAGGGGACGCAGCTCAAACCGCAATGGCCGCAGCTTTGAGGTATGAACCCATAAAAAATGGATACCTGAAAGTGCAACTCCAATATTTTGATCGATATTATGCAAATTTTGACCCCTTCTCCTTACAAGGATTAAATGGTGGAAGAGATTCGTGGAAAATGCCGTCCTATGCCTTATTGAATGTTTTTGCTGGATATAAAATTCCATTCAAATCCTTTTCTCTTATGTCAACCGTTACTATTACAAACGCTTTAAATACCACGTATATTTCAGATGCAACAAACAACGCAAATGATATTTACAACACCTTCGATGCTCAATCCGCAACTGTGATGTTTGGTGGTGGGTTTCGATTTAATGTTTCACTCGCAATTCAATTTTAATGATGAAAAAAGGAATACTTAGTTTCTTTGCTTTTTGTACTATTATTAGTGTAAAAGCACAAACCATTTCTCAAGTTCGCAACTTAGGAATAGGTCAAACAGTTACGGTTACTGGCGTCGCTACGAATGGTAGTGAACTCGGTAACATTCGTTACATTCAAGATGGTACCGCTGGTATCGCTTGTTATGGATCTATTGTCTCCTCCGTTCAACGTGGTGACTCTATCACAGCAACCGGGGTTTTATTTGACTTCAGTGGCTTATTGGAATTGTCGCCAACTTCGAATGTCGTTAATCATGGGCCAGGTGTTTTACCACAAGCTCAAATTATCCCGTTTTCGAGCGGAAATGAATCGTTAGAAGCTCAATTGGTGCGTTTTGACAATGTGACGTTTGTTCAAACAGGTAATTTTGCTACAGGAAACAGTACCGTTCAAGTGTCAAATGGAACGGCTACTTTTGACGTTCGTGTCAATGGTTCTACAAACATAGACGGAACAGCGATTCCAACTGGACCTATTTCCATCGTTGGTGAACTAGGACAATTCAATGCGAATTACCAAATCATTCCTAGAAATTTATTAGATATTTTCCCTTACGTGGCTCCAGCAAGAGAAATCAATGTAAAGGTAAACGGCAATACTGTTTTAAATAACGATACGTATGTAGTTGGGACAACCGCCGTAACAAGTGTAACCATTGAAAACACAGGAGTTTCTGCCTTGACACTTTCCGGAGTAACGTTCTCTGGTGCGAATGCTGCTGAATTCGGAATTAATTTGACAACTGGAACAGTTGCTGGATTAGGAAGTAATAATTACTCTTTGACATTCACACCAACAGGAACAGGAACGCGCACAGCGACTATATCCATAGCAAACAATGACAGCGATGAGAATCCATACATCATCAACTTGTACGCAATTGGAACAAACAACTTGGCTACCGAGCCAACTACGAATCCAACTAACTTAACTTTCCCACTTGTGAAAGCGTATACCGTTGGTGGACAATACACCGCTGGTACAAATGCAGACAATTACATCGTACTTTGGAAAAATGGTGCAGCAGTAACTGGAATGCCTACTGATGGAACTAGCTACAAAAGAGGAGATGTTGTTGGAGATGCACGTGTTGCGTACATCGGAAGCGGAACAGGATTCACACCACGTGGAATCATCGCCAATCAAAACTATTATTTCACTGTTTACGCATTTAATGGCCCAACTGGATTCGAGAATTACAAAACAACTACACCTGCGATTGGAAACGTAACAAGCCAAGGAGAACAAATTGGAAACTATTATTCAGGAATCAACTCTGGAGCTTCTACTTTCTTGAGTGATATAAGTGCCTTGATTAATTCGCATACGGTTGTTTCGTATTTCAATTACAAAACGACTGTGATGAATCAATTTGAAATTCGTGATACAACGAACGGACAATCATTCGTGACGTGTGTATACTCAGGAGAACGCAAAGTATTTGACGAGCCATTTGACTGGACAGCACAAGGATATTCTAGAGAGCACACTTATAGCCACTCTTGGATGCCAACGTTTCCAGCTAACAATCCAGAGCAACCGGAATACAGCGACCAACATAACTTATGGCCAACGAACTTACAACAAGCGAATACACCGAGAAGTAATCTTCCTTTAATGGATATCGATGGCAATATTGTATTTACGTACCTAGAAGGAAGTGTAGGATACAGCGGAAATCAGTTGGTTTACGAACCGCGCGCTGCGCAAAAAGGAAATGCTGCACGTTCTATTTTCTATATGGCTACTGCTTATAATAGTCAAGGTGGAAATAACTGGCAAATACCAGCAAACCAGAGTCAAGAGTCTTTGAAAACATGGCACTACAACGACCTACCTGACAACTACGAAATTGCACGAAATGAATTTATTTTCAGCAAACAAGCAAATAGAAATCCTTACGTTGACTCGATTAACTTCGTTTGTCATGTGAATTTCGCCAACATGAGTTATGTTACTTGTGACGCTGGAATCGAAGAGAAATTAGCCGCGAACTTCTCTGTATTCCCAGTGCCGACATCAGATAAACTATTTGCTCAAGTAAATGGTTTGGAAATCGTTGAATACACCATCACAGATATGCAAGGAAGAGTGATTAAATCTTCTTCCAATGTTCAGGTTCCTGTATTGGAAATTGAAACAACTGAATTCAAAGCTGGAATGTACATCCTACAAGTTGGAACAACCTTCGGTCAAGTTCAACGTGAATTCATAATTGAATAATGTTCAAACATTTGATATTCTTTTTGATTGGAGCAAGCCTTGTGGCTTGCTCTTCTCATTTAAACATATCCGGAGCTAAAGTTTCAATAAACGTTGACTCAAACGAGAAACAAGAAATAAGCTCCTTTATTTCACCATTTAAAGATTCCATGGATCGAGCGATGAACCTCATTCTAGCCGAATCGAATATTTCCATGGAAGTTGGCAGACCATCGAGTATTTTAGGAAATTGGGCAAGCGACGCCTTGTTTGTCAATCAAACGAGAACAGTAAAACTTTCTGAACCCATTTTTTGTTTGTTAAATACTGGCGGATTACGTTCCTCCATTGGAAAAGGACCCGTGACCTTAGGAGATATTTTCCGGATTATGCCTTTCGAAAATAGTGTGGTTTGGTTACGATTGCCGATTTCATCTTTGGAGAAAATTCAATACTACTTGCAACAAAGTGGTGGAGAACCTATTTCGAATGCGTTGATGATTAATGGTAAATTGACGGTGAACGGCGTATCAGAAAACACCAAATTTGTATGGGTCATCACCACTGATTATCTTGCCAATGGCGGAGACCGCATGGACTTTTTTCAAGATGCTATTGAGCGCAACGACAAAAAGATCTTGCTACGTGATATCTTTATAGAAGAAGCCAAAACTCAGAAAAACTTGATTGTTTCATCCGAAAAACGCATTCAATAAATGAAACGTAGATCCTTTCTTAAAACAAGTATTTTAGGCTCTAGCTCCTTGCTTTTGTTAAATTCCTTTCAATGGACAAAGCAACTTCAGGTGTTAAAAGAAAAGAAATTGGTCATTTTACACACGAATGATACCCATTCACAAATTGACCCATTTCCAGCGAATCATCCCAAGTATCCAAACAAAGGTGGTGTTGCGCGTCGAGCCAAACTCATCGACGACATTCGAGCGCAAGAAGAACATGTTCTGCTGTTGGACTCTGGTGATATTTTCCAAGGAACGCCTTACTTCAACCTCTTTCATGGGGAATTAGAAATGAAACTCATGAGCGCCATGAAGTATGATGCCGCCACCATGGGTAATCACGATTTTGACATTGGACTCGATGGATTCCTTCAAGCAAAGAAATTTGCACATTTTCCATTTCTTTGTGCGAATTATGACTTTTCGAATACCGTATTAAAGGAGCAAACACAAGCCTACAAAATCTTTCATAAAGCAGGTTTGAAAATCGGTGTATTTGGCATTGGGATTCAACTCCAGGGACTTGTTTCTGCCGACAATTATGGCGCTACTGTTTACAAAGATCCAATTGAAACAGCCAATCGCACCGCTAAGGCATTACACGAAAAAGGATGTGATTTCATCATCTGTCTGTCCCATTTAGGCTACAGTTATCCAGATGCGAAAAAACCTTCAGATGTACGTCTCGCAGTGGAAAATAGCAACATCGACCTCATCCTCGGGGGACATACACATACTTTTATGGAGGCGCCTTCCGTGCACCGAAATAAACAAGACAAAGACACGCTCGTTCATCAAGTTGGATTTGCGGGATTGTTTTTGGGTAAAGTGGAAGTCAGTGCCAGTAAGGTTGCTTGTTGGAAACATGCCATTGAATAATTCCCTAACTTCGCTCTATGAAAAGTTGGTGGATATTCTTATTAATCACGTTGTTTTCCTGCACCAAGGAAGTGAAAATCGATATTCCAGGTTATCAAAATCAGCTCGTTGTTGATGGAATCATCGAAACAGGGGGACATCCCATTGTTCTACTTTCACAAAGTGCGAATATTTATGAGCAAAGTGATTTGGCGGCATACATTTCCCGATTTGTTTACGATGCAAATCTTTCCGTACTCCATGGGAACGACACCTTTCTATTGACACTTTATACC
>CAMAPI010000066.1 GCA_945860065.1 Chryseobacterium gleum
ATGCTGTTTTTGCACCTATTGGATTAATAGATGAGCCCAGCAACATACTATCGGTTCCAACTTTGAGCGGGTTTTTCGATTGAACAATCGTAAATTGCTGAAAGCGAAATACCGACAAATTAATACGCTTTAGCAAATATTACTCGTCCTGCGGATGGATTCCCAGTTACCATACAAACTCCTGTCTCCTCTTTGCGATCTAAGGCAATACAACGAATGGTTGCCTTGGTTTCCTCCTTGATTCTTTCTTCCGTTTCTGAAGTTCCATCCCAATGCGCTAAAAAGAATCCACCTTTGTCGATTTCTTTTTTGAATTCTTCGTATGAATCAATTTCACGCGTGTTTTCTATGCGAAAAGCTTTCGCGCGTTTTAACAAATTCGATTGAATATCTGCCAATAATTGTTCGATGTAATTTTCCAATCCATCAAAATCCACTACATCTTTCGTTTTGTTATCACGACGAGCGATTTCTGCTTTACCATTCTCTAAATCTCTAGGTCCCATCGCAACGCGCACCGGAACACCTTTTGATTCGTACTCAGCGAATTTCCATCCAGGACGACGGTTTTCATCGTTATCGTATTTAAAGGAAATGCCTTTTGCTTTTAATTTCGCAGCTAATAATCCCATTTTCTCAGAGATTGCTGCTAATTCTTCATCCGTTCGATAAATCGGAACCGCTACCACTTGAATCGGAGCTAATGCCGGTGGTAAAACGAGTCCTTCATCATCTGAATGCGTCATAATTAAAGCACCCATCAAACGCGTGGAAACACCCCAAGAAGTGGCCCAAACATAATCTAGTTTCCCTTCTTTATCTGCGAATTTTACTTCAAATGCTTTGGCGAAATTTTGACCAAGAAAGTGCGATGTTCCGGCTTGTAAGGCCTTGCCATCTTGCATCATTGCTTCAATACACAAGGTATCATCCGCGCCAGCAAATCGTTCACTCGCCGTTTTTCTTCCTTTAACGACAGGCATTGCCATATAATTCTCAGCAAAGTCTTCATATACATCCAACATGAGTTCCGCTTCAGCGATGGCTTCTTGTTTCGTCGCATGAGCGGTATGTCCTTCTTGCCAGAGGAATTCAGTCGTTCTTAAAAACAAACGTGTCTTCATTTCCCAGCGAACAACATTGGCCCATTGGTTAATTAGAATTGGTAGGTCGCGGTATGATTGAATCCAATTTTTGTAGGAGTTCCAAATAATTGTTTCTGAAGTGGGACGAATAATCAATTCCTCTTCCAATTTCGAATCTGGATCGACAATGACCCCACTTCCATCCTCCGCATTTTTCAAGCGGTAATGCGTAACTACTGCACATTCTTTTGCAAAACCATCGATATGACTTGCCTCTTTACTTAAATAGGATTTTGGGATTAACAAAGGAAAGTATGCGTTAGAGTGTCCAGTTTCTTTGAATTTCACATCCAAAATATCACGCATTTTCTCCCATATTGCAAAACCGTATGGTTTGATTACCATACAACCACGAACATCAGAGTGTTCAGCTAAATCAGCGCGGTAAACCAATTCATTATACCATTTAGAATAATCTTCTGCTCTCGTTACGTATTTCTGTGCCATAGCTCCCTTTATAGAATGCAAAGGTAGCGAAAATACTTCAAAATGGAGTTTTACAAAGCGAAGCTTAACTGTAGTAAATCCTACTTCTTCGAGCTTGGAGTCAACTGATTTGTGATCATGTCATGCGTGTAATGCTGGTACATTGCTTTCATCCGACGAATGATTTGGTGTTGATGTGAACTTCGTTCTTGCTGCATTCGCTCATTCCAGATGGTCGTTGTAAATCTATTTTTGGATACACCAAACGAAATCAAATTCCCCTGTTCACAAATCATTTTTGGCATCAACTTTTTATTGAAGTGAGATGTTCCAAAGGAATAGAAATCAGTATTTACACCTAATAAATCAATGATAGTTGGCATAATATCTATTTGCTGAAATACCTTTCCTTTATTCACTTTAGGCAAGTTCATGGCTGCATGATAAAAACCAATTGGAATGCGGTATGTCCACTCCAATGAGCAGCGATCCGATCTTTTTGTTGGACCCACGTGATCAGCACAGAAAACGAATAAGGTGTTATTAAACCAAGTTTGCTTTTTGGCTTTTGTCCAAAATTCTTTCAACGCTAAATCGACATATGATATGGTCGCACACAAAGGCTCTGGCCCATGCTTTACTTTAGACTTAAATCCATCTGGAATTGTATATGGATGGTGAGACGACAAGGTGAAAATCATGGAGAAAAATGGTTTTTTAAAGCGATTCATCTCATCCACAGCGAAACTCAACATGTGGTGATCTTCTATTCCCCAATTGCCGTCAAAATGCGCATCGTTCGGGTACTCGTTTCTTCCATAATAAGCATCGAATCCAGCAGCCGAAGTAAAGGCATCAAAACGCATGGACCCATTGTTTGCACCATGAAAAAATGCAGAATAATAACCTTCTTTTTTTAGGATGGAAGGAAGGCCTTGAAATTGATTTGCGCTATATGCTGACAAAATAAACGACTCATTTGTATAAGCAGGGATGGAGGAAATTACAGAGGGCAAAGCATCCATTGATGTTCGTCCATTCGCAATCGCATCCTCAAAAAACATAGACTGATTTAAAATGGAATCCAGGAAAGGAGTATAACTTTCCGGACTATTTGGACCACAGTACATGGAACCGAAACTTTCAAGCAAAATAAAACAGACATTCGTTCCCTTCGGGAGCAATTTTTGATCTTGACTTGTTTGAATCGGATTAAAAATCGCATGTAATTCACCCTCATTAAAAAACGTTTTTTCCTCTACTCCTTTGACCGCTATCGTTTTGATAATGGTAAATGCAGAATTAAGCACAGCGGGGGCATTGCTCAAACTACTGTAATTTGTTGCTTCAATGATGCCGATTGGCTTCAACTGAAATCCTCCGCGACCGACAATTACAAACGTTGTAAGCACGAGAACGAAACTCACCCAGTTTTTTCGAAGTTTCCATGAGATAGGAGCTGACTTTACGATAACAAAGCACCAAATAGAGAAAGATAAACTAAAAATAAAAAATACGATTAACCACCAAAACTCCACGATAAAATCGCCAGCTAGACTGGAAGTCTCTGTATTTGTTAACATGTAAACGAAATAATCAAAACTTGTTCGTTTAGCTGTGTAGGAGAAATAAGCGACATCCCAACCGTTAAAAACAAAAATAAACAGTGTTCCAATGGAAAAAAAGAATAGTTTAAACCAAGAGCGAATCCGTTCAAGCTTATCTGAAAGCGGTAAAAACTGTACAAAAGCTAAGGGGAGAAAAATCAGCGCAATCGTGACCAAATCGAATCCGGATCCAATAATATAATCTTGAGAAGTTAAATCAGGAAATTTTTTACTGTTTAAACTCACGAGTAAAATGCGGTAAATACTCGAAAATAACCAAACAATTGATAAAGGAGCAAGTATTTTAAGAACCGATCTAATCAACTTGCTTCTGGGGGATTAATAAGTTAAAATACGATCTATGGCTGCCCCAAGTCGTTCAGATGCTAAAAATTGTTTTTCCAAAGTGACAGCAAACGGAACAGGTGTGTCCATGGATGCGACACGTAAAACTGGCGCGTCTAATTGCTCAAAACAATGTTCGGTAATCAATGCTACCAATTCACCACCAATACCACCGGTCAAACAGTCCTCGTGCAACACAATGACTCTTCCTGTTTTATTGGCGGCTTCAAATATTGCCTCCTTATCCAATGGCATTAAACTCCGAAGATCAATAATTTCCGCTGAAACATCCGGATATTTAGCCATGGTTTCTGTCGCCCAATGCACACCTAGTCCATACGTGATGATGGTTAAATCTGTTCCAGAACTAACGGTGCGCGCTTTTCCAATTTCGACCGTATAGTATTCCGTAGGAATTTCTTCTTTTAAACTTCTGTAAAGGAATTTATGTTCAAAAAATAGCACCGGATTTGGATCTTCAAATGCTGCATTCAAGAGTCCTTTTGCGTCGTAAGGTGTCGATGGGTAAAGTATTTTCAATCCAGGAGTGTGAAAAAACCAAGCTTCATTGCTTTGTGAGTGAAATGGTCCAGCGGCTGTCCCTGCTCCTGTCGGCATGCGAACAACAACATCTGCATTTTGACCCCATCGCCAATGCATTTTTGCTAAATTATTGATGATTTGATTGAATCCACAGGTAACAAAATCAGCAAACTGCATTTCCACCATCGCTTTCATTCCGGAAATAGATAATCCGAGTCCTGCACCTAGAATTGCGGACTCACATAACGGTGTATTGCGAACACGATCCCTGCCGAACTTCTCTACAAGTCCTTCCGTCACCTTAAATGCGCCACCGTATTCAGCGATATCTTGTCCCATCAGAACCAGGCCTTCATGTTTCTCCATGGACTGCGTCAAAGCATCCTGAATCGCATCAATAAAACGCATTTCTTTTTTTGGGCCACTTGCTTCAATCAATTGTTGAATATGTGGTGCAAACAGATCGGTTAATTCCGATTCGATAGATGCTTCAATGGCAGGTTCTGCATGAGCTTCATCAAATCCTTCTTGAATTTCTGTCTTAATCTTTTCCTTTATTTGCTGAATCTCAGTTTTATTCAATAATCCCAGCTCAAGCAAATACGCTTCATAATTGGAAACCGGATCTTTTTTCTCCCATTCATCTTGAATTCCTTCTGGATAGTACTTGGTACCTGAAGATTCTTCGTGTCCACGCATTCGGAAAGTCATTAATTCCAACAAATAAGGTTTCGGGTCGATGCGAATTTCCTCGTTTATTTTTCGAACGGTACGAATAACCTCAAGAATGTTATTCCCATCAATTTGAAGGGCATTCATTCCAAAGCCAATTCCTTTATCAATGAATTGTTTACATCTAAATTGTTCTATAGAAGGCGTTGAAAGTCCCCAAGAATTATTTTCAATGGCGAATATCACCGGTAAATCCCAAACAGCCGCTACATTTAACGATTCATGAAAATCTCCTTCGGAAGCGCCTCCGTCTCCTGAAAAAACGAGGGTTGATTTTGGACTTTTCGTAATTTTATTGGCAAGCGCAATTCCATCAGCGATCCCCAACTGAGGACCTAAATGCGAAATCATTCCCACTAATTTGTGTTCTTGTGTTCCAAAATGAAAACTGCGATCACGGCCTTTGGTGTATCCGTTCGTTTTTCCTTGAAACTGAGAAAATAGTCGGTTTAAAGGAATTTCTCGTGTAGTAAATACACCTAAATTTCTATGCATCGGAAGGATGTATTCATCGTCATTCATTGCATAAGCACAACCTACCGAGATTCCTTCTTGTCCCCAACCAGAAAACCACTTGGTAATTTTCCCTTGACGTAACAAAATGAGCATTTTTTCCTCTATAATTCTAGGCCGAACCAACTTAAGGTAAATTCCTTTTAACTCTTCATCTGAAAAGCCATCTCGGTTGAATGCAATTTGTGGCATGCGTTTGGTTTTTGATCCAATAAATTGGAAATTGAAATGTGAGAAATGAAAGTCTGGGTTGTACCTATACCTTCAATCCGCGAACTACACGTTCTTTACGTTTCGTTTTCTGAAGTCGTTTTTTCACGACCAACAGATGGGCCGAACGAGGTGCTCCGCGCATTAAATCAACTTTATACGTATTTCCGCCATAGTTGATTTTCGGTCCACCTTGACTGTTCCAATCCGCCTCAAAGTAATAGCGTTTAACTGAGCTACCTTCTATTTTGGTAGCGAACGTCAATAATTTAGCCTCTCCAATTTCAAAACGCACTTGCACTTCACCCTTTGGACCAAATCCTTCAAAAATACATTTGGTTAATGCTGGAATAACCACACTTTCGCGTTCGCTACTAGAACTTGCAACAAGCGTTCCATTTTGGGTGGTATTTTGACTATCATCTCTTTTTTCTTGATTCAAAATAATCGTGTGCGACGTGTAAAATTGAACTTGACGTACCTTCTCATCTGTATCCAATGTGAATTCGTCTCGAATTTGCGTCGTGTAAGGAACCTTAACACCACAAGAAATGAGCAAGATACTCATTGAAAATAAAAACATGATATTCTTCATAATGCGTAATTTTGTCCAAATTTACAGAAAATCGCAATGGGAAATCTGAAAAAATACTTTTTAACGATGATCAGTTTAAGTTTCCTTGGACTGATGACGACTTCTTGCAAGGAATCGAATTCGGGAAAAATAAAAGATTTAGATTCGATTCGTTCAAAGTCCAATTATAACTCCAAACCAAAACCGCTTGTTACGATAGCTGTTTTTCAGGAGATGATCAATTCCTATAACCAAGATTCTGTTGGATTTGCAATTTCAAGTGTCGCAAAAGACACCACCAACTCCTTTCTGGATCAATTTATTTTTGAAAAATCAGCACGTTTCAATTTAATCGATTCCAATAAAAAGGTGTTTAATCATCGCTTTTGGCGGTTTAAATCTGATTCTAACTTAGTAAAAAACACGTTTTACAATTGGTTCGACCAACAATTTTGCCAGCGGAATGCATTGGTTAAAATTTACAGCCGTCAATATCTTTATAACTCAGGAAACCTTGTTTTTATTTGTACGAATCAGAGCATACATATCATAAGTAGTGACGCAAAAATTGACTTATTAAAATGGCTGCGATTCATTCAATTTACAGAAAACAAGGTGCGCTTTGTCTATATTTGTCAGCAAGTCAAAAACAAACCAGCACTGTGGTACAATTATGACTTTATAAAAACAACTTTAATTCCGGCCCAATGAACATTTTAAATCGTGGACAAATTGTCGTTTATCCAACAAAAAACTTTGAAAAATGGTCTACTCAACACAGTGAGGATGCCCTCTATTTTTCAGAGAATCCAGAACCATCTGTATATTTAATAGAGGAGGATTTCTGGGATGATGAATTAATTCTAGAAAAATACCGAAAAAAAATCATCAAAAGAGAATGCGCTGAAATCTGCATGGACGAAGACAAATGGCCAATAATTAAAGATAATGAGCAATTTCGTTCTTATTTTCAGGCACACTTAGGAGTGATGGTTTTTGACCTTTTGGATAGTGATTTAATCAGTGAGGAAATAGATTTATAAATTCTTAAATAACTGAACATTCAAATAAGATGGATTTTCTGTTACTTCCTCACCAATCCATGTCGGCAGTTCAACTTCCTCATCGATACTACTTAATTCTATCTCTGCTAATATTAGTCCATTGTGTTTGCCATGAAACACATCGATTTCCCATAAATTATTTTTGTGTAAAATCACGTAACGGGTTTTTTCTAGGCAGGGTAAGTTTGCCTTTGCAATCATTTCTTCTGCATCCTCCACGGAAATCGCATATTCATACTCATTACGTGCCAAACCTTGTCCCATTTTGATCGTCAAAAATGCTTCCTCAGATCTCACACGGATTCTAAGCGATTTATCTTTATCCTCAAAGAGATAAGCTTGTTTGATGTTCGTAGCAGACTGGATGCTTTCACCTTTCCAATCCATCGTTTTCAACAAATACTTGCGTTCAATTTCGAGCATTTTTAATTTTTTTCCACTATTTTTACCAAAGATGCAACTTAAAGATGTAATGTTGCGTCAAACGATTTGAAATTTTAACGTTACACACAATGAAACTTAACCTAACTATTCTGTCTATTTGTTTCTTAGGATTCGGATTAAATGCTCAAAAGAACATTGAAACGAACGGAATCAAAATCAGCACAAAACAAATCAATTGCAATATCCCAGCAGAAGGGTATGAGTCAGATTTAATTCAATTAACTATTGAAAATCTAAGTAACTCTGAAAAAACAGTTACGTACAGTTTTGAATTATTCTATGATGGTGTTTGTTCAACTTGCGGCCATGAAGAATATGTATATACTCAAACGCTTCAAGCTCATGAAATATTAATTGGTGAGTGTTTAGACCGAACACATTTCGGTTTAACCATTTTTCATCACATGCCAGCGCATTTGACTAAAACAACACTGACAGATTTTAATATTAAAAACGTAGTTGTAAACTAATACAAATGAAACTAACAAACTTATTTGTTGCGGCTGCATTTGTAGCTACATCCCTACAATCGTTGCGTGCTCAATGTACAGTAATCGCTAGTGCTCAAAACACAACCATACCTTGTAATGGGTCTACGATTTTAAGTGTTTCTGGAAGTGGAATCAGTCAAGTTGCCTTCGGTGAAAACTTTAACAGTGGTCAACCTGTGGGATGGTTATTCTCTCAGGTAGTAACAATTGCCAACAATACGTGTGGAGTTCCTTCTTTAGATGGTTCTGATTTCATGTGGATGGGAAATCAATCTGTTGCACCACGTGAAATGACGACGATTGCGTTGGATGTTTCTTCTGGTGGACAAGTTTGCTTTGACATGCGTTATGCGATTCAAGCTCAAGCTGCTCCATGTGAAGGTCCCGATTTAGCGAGTGAAGGTGTTTATGTGCAATATTCTACAGATGCTGGATTGTCTTGGACAACCATGAATTACTGGAGTCCATTGGGTGGCTATGATCCACTAATGACCTCTTGGCAAAACTATTGTTTACCTATTCCGGCAGCTGCTCAAACAACTTCCACACAATTTAGATGGACACAATTAGCTGTATCTGGTGCTCCTTATGATCACTGGGGATTAGATAACATTATGATTACGGCAACAGCACCAAACTTTAACATCACCTGGTTGCACGACAATTATTCTTATGGTCCTGGCGTTTACACGGGAAACAATCCAACACCTGTAAGCCCAACACAGCAAACATCTTACATCGTTATGATGACAGACAGTATTAACACGTGCTATGACACCATTACGATTTCTGTGAGTTATCCTCAAATTGATTCCATTACAACCATTAATCCAACATGTGGTAGCATCAATGGTAGTTTAACCGCTACATCCTCCGGTGGTGCAGGTGCTTATACGTATAGTATTGGTGCTGCATTCCAACCTACTGGTACGTTTAACAACTTGGATACTGCGATGTATACAATCATTATGGTTGATCAAAATAACTGTTCTGATACCATGGTCACTCTATTAGACGGAGTAGATTCCTTACAAATTATCAACCTAACTTCGGTAACCACGACATGTGGACTCAATAATGGAATTATTGATTTTGACATCGATGGTGGAACACCGATTTTTCAATACAGTATTGATAACGGTACAACTTTTTCGGCGGCAGTCAATTTTATCAATTTAGCACCCGGAGTTTATCCCATTTACGTAGAAGATCAAAATGGTTGTTTTAATACAGAATCAATCGAGATCTTCCCTTCTACGAATCCAAATATCGATAATTTTAACTCTACCCTAGAATTTTGTAGCCTTTCAGATGGTGGTATCACCTCAACTACTTCACTTGGAATTACACCCTATCAGTTTGTTCTTTATCAAGGTCCGGCCTTAATCTCGAACAATCCAACAGGAACCTTTACGGGATTACAAAGTGGCGTGTATTCATTGCTTGTGATTGACCAAATTGGCTGTGTGGATAGTGTTGTGGTTACAGTAGATTCTATCCCTTCACCAGTCGCGCCTCTTCAAGACACGATACTTTGTAATTTAACGCTTCAAATCAACGGTGTGCTTTCATATACTGGAAGTAATTGGACGGCGAATTCACCGCTAGTGAATTTCTCTAATCCTGCTGGACAAAATCCAACTATTGTTGCTGATACCGCTGGTATTTATTCCATCACAATGTCAGATAGTGTATGTAACTTCACGGAAACATTCCAATTAACA
>CAMAPI010000067.1 GCA_945860065.1 Chryseobacterium gleum
AGATCTTTCGTTGGATCGTATTCGCCGTATTCGCTAATCAATCGTTTTGCCAAATCGTCATCATCCGATTTTTGCGCGGCATTGGAGCCCATAATAGGACTTGGTGCAACGGACGGTATTACACTAGGCTCAGGTTCTGTTGGCATTTCGATTTCAAAGTCATCGTCAGTATCCTTTTCCGGCATTTTGGCTGTCACGATTAGCTCACTTTCATTAAAAAACACATCGTCATCTTCATCATCTGTGGAGGAGAAATCAACCGTTTCTGAAATGACATCTGCTTGGATTTCTTCCTCTTTAATCGTATTTACGACAAAAATATCTTCATAGGCATGACGCGTATCTGTTGCTTCTTGTCCCTGAACATCATCCGAAGAACTTTCTTTTTCACGATTAAAAATAAAGTCAAGCCATTTTGAATAGTTTGGATTAAATACCAGTGTCGTTATGACATAAAGAAAAACCAAGCTTAAAGCAAAGGAACCAAAACTTCCTAAAGTCAGCATCAACCATTCGTTGACGTAAAATCCAAATGTTCCTCCGAGGTAATTTAATTGGTCGCTGAAAAACCCTAAGAAAATGGATCCCCAGAGCATGTAGGCAATAGTAATCGTAAAAGCACGACCGATTGACACAATTGCATAGTCAAACAGGATGCGTATTCCAGAAATTAAAAGTAAGAAGCAGATTCCAAAAGAGGTGACTCCGAATAAGCGGTAAATCAATAAATGGGAAGTCCATGCACCGAATTTTCCAAGCCAGTTTTGAACTGGGGCCTCAGTTGCATCGAATATATAGTCAACAAAAGACCGCTGTAAAATACGATCTTGGTCCTCTGTCCAAGTAAATAAGTACGACAAACAAGCGAGAAATAAGTAGATCGAAAGCAGGGTCATTGTTGACCCTAGAATTACTTTGAATCGTTTTGAGTCAAAGTTGGACATGAAATTCCAACGCGCAGGTGCTTTTTCCTTGCTCGACCTTGGCGCTTTTTCTTCTTTTCTTTTCGCGGTAGAACTACTTGGAGTTTCAGTTCCAGCGTCTTTTTTCGGTATGAATTCGTTGTCTTCCATGTGCTATTTATGCAATATCCAACGAAGATAAGCGATAAGGTCACATTTCTAACGTGAAACTTGGAATACTATAAACAAGAATTTGTTAGTTATTTGGAATGCTAGAATTTCCTGTATTGGCGGACTTTTCCATAAATGCTTTCAGGCTAATTTTTTGGTAATCAGCAGGAATCATAAACAAGGATAATGGCGGGATTTTTTCATCCATGGATTCAAGCGTGTATCTATACAAACCGTGGTCATTTACCACATAATATTGCAGCAACAATCCCGGAGCATCGGGGAAGGCCCCCAAGTATTTGGCAGCTATTTTCGGTGTGTAAATAACGGTCAAATCGTTCTGAACAAGTGTAAATTTCGCTAGCATTTTCTTTCCTTTTACTCCGGCAATTTTTTCATGCCCTCGTGACTTTTTGAACACATAGGATTTCACTATCGAATCATTCGGGCTATCTTTAATTTGAACAGCAAATTTTCCTTCTTCCAGTTCAATCAAGACATATTTCTTTTGATAAATCAAATGCTTGATTGTTTCTTGCTTGCCGAAGTCGGAACTGAAATTTACAATTTTAATGAGTGAGTCTCGAGCGAATATGATCATTTCCGCTTGAACCGAATCTTTCACATCTACCCGTTCAATGCGATACGTTAAAGTCCCATTGAAGTGATTCGCGTCTTGCCCCCAACTTGCATTGATTGTGCAAATAAGCAGTGCGCATGTAAGAATTGATTTGATCATGTTGGGGATAACGATTTGTTCGATATATGTTAACAAATATACCGAAATTTGAAGAAGTTCGAAGGACTCAAATCAATACTTCCTTTAGAAAGTTGTAAATTTGTCAAGCCCGATGAAAGGGACTTTTATGAATCGTCAGTTACAATTTATTTTTAATCCTTCTGAATTAGGTGCTGGAACCCGCGGTGCATCTTTAGGACCCGAAGCAATTCGCGCTGCTGCAAGAGCTCAGAATTCTACTCTATTTTCTGAATACCCAGTGTTCACCTTGCCTAATCGTAATGACCTATTAGATCGTCCTACGAACTTTCCGTTTGCAAAACGCATCGATGGCGTTCTTCAAATTTTCGAAGGAATTAAACATCAAGTCAAAGAAGCCATTGACTCTGGAATGTTTCCGTTGATTATCGCTGGGGATCATTCCTCTGCAGGTGGAACAATGGCTGGATTAAAATTAGCTTATCCGGGAAAACGACTCGGTGTTTTGTGGATTGATGCACACGCAGATATTCACTCACCTTACACGACTCCATCTGGAAATATACACGGAATGCCAATAGCAACAGCATTAGGAGTGGATAATTCAGATCTTCAGAAAAACAATTTGGACTTGACGACCATGCAATATTGGAATCAGTTGAAAAGCCATTCTTTAAAACCTGCTGATCTCATTTATATCGGTGTGCGTGACGTGGAAGCAGAAGAAATTCACGCGATGAAGCAACTGAATCTGCGCAATTATACCGTGAAAGAATTAAGAGACCGAGGATTACAATTATGTATCGACGAAATTTCGGAGAAATTACAAGTATGTGACATCGTATACGTTTCCTTCGATGTTGATTCCATGGATCCAAGTGAAACGTCCTACGGAACTGGAACGCCTGTTCCGATGGGAATTACTTTCGATGAAGCGAAAACCATTTTAACTTCCATGTCCAAACTTACGAATTTGGCATGCATGGAGATTGTTGAAGTGAATCCATGTTTGGATAATGAAAAAAACAAAATGGCTGAACGATCTTTTGAATTGATTCATGCGCTGGTAAAAAGTTTAAAATAAGGATGGAAAATCACATAAAAACACTGATTTTAGAACAAGCATCTTTCTTGTTTGGACAAGAGATTGATGAACAATTGATTCAATTTCAGGTCACGAGAAAAGATGTGGAAGGTGATTTGACTTTAGTTGTTTTTCCTTTTGTGAAATTGCTTCGTTGTACACCGTTAGCCGCCGGACAAAAAATTGGAGATTTCATTGAGCAGCATGTTTCAGAAGTTGAAAAATGCCTTGTTGTCAATGGATTTTTGAACATCGTTTTTTCCAAAAACTATTGGTTGACCCAACTTGATCAAGTGTTTCATACCGCTAACTACGGTTTTGCGCCGAAAGACTCTAAGCCGACCATCATGGTGGAATATTCTTCACCGAACACGAACAAACCACTGCATTTGGGTCACCTTCGAAATAATTTCTTAGGTTATTCGGTAGCGGAGATTTTGAAGGCGGATGGACACGAAGTCATTAAGACACAGGTGATCAATGACCGTGGTATTCACATTTGTAAAAGCATGCTTGCTTGGGATAAATTCTCTCCATTGAATGAGAGGGGAGAACGTGAGACGCCTCAAAACACTGGATTAAAAGGTGATAAACTTGTTGGAAAGTACTACGTTGAATTTGATAAGCACTTACAAAAGGAAGCCAAAGAACTGATGGCTGAATGGGAAAATGGAGATTTTTCTTCCTGCTCAGATCAGGTAAAAACAGCTGTTGCCAATTTTCAAGCGGCCAAAGTTGGTAAAGACGAAAAAGCCATCCAAGGAATTGATGATAAAATCAAAGAATTGGCAAAAAATAATACGAGTATCCTACTAGAAGCCAAAGATATGTTGGTGAAATGGGAAGCGCGTGATCCACAGGTTTATTTATTGTGGACAACCATGAATTCATGGGTGTACGATGGATTCGAAAGTACGTACACGAAAATGGGTGTGGACTTCGATAAGTTGTATTTTGAATCTGAAACCTATTTGTTGGGTAAGGATCAAGTGATCAAAGGAATTGCGGATGGTGTCTTTTTTCAAAAGCCAGATGGATCGGTATGGATCGATTTAACTGCTGATGGTCTAGACGAGAAATTAGTCCTTCGTTCAGACGGAACAGCCGTTTACATGACGCAGGATATCGGAACGGCAATTGACCGTTTTCATGATTTCCCGAGCCTAAATGGAATGGTGTACACCGTTGGAAATGAGCAAGATTACCATTTCAAAGTGTTGTTCCTGATTCTGAAAAAATTGGGCTATGCTTGGGCGGAAAATTGCTTCCATTTGTCCTACGGTATGGTGGATTTACCTACTGGAAAAATGAAATCCCGTGAGGGAACAGTGGTCGATGCGGATGATTTGATGGATGAAGTCATTGAGAAAGCAGAAGAGATGACCAAAGAGCGTGGACACATCGAATCTTTAAGTAAAGCGGAACGAACAATGCTTTTTGAGCAAATCGGCATGGGAGGATTGAAGTATTATTTATTGAAAGTCGACCCAAAAAAACGCATGATGTTTAATCCCGAAGAGTCGATTGACTTAACAGGAAATACGGGTCCGTTTATTCAATATGCACATGCCCGAATTTCAACTTTGCTGGAGCGTGCTGGAAAAATTGATTTAACTGAAATCCAAACAGCAGATTTGATTCATGAGGAAAAGGAAATCATCAAATTATTGACTCAATTCCCACATACCATTCACGAAGCAGCAAGTGGATTTTCTCCGGCAATCGTCGCGAATTACATTTATGATTTGGTGAAGAACTACAATCATTTTTATCAAGCAGTGAAAATTCTTTCCGAAGAAAACGCAGCGAATAAAAACCTAAGATTAGCGTTGAGCGAATGTGTGCGACGCGCGATTCAACAAAGTTTAATGGTATTAGGTGTGCAGGCACCGATGAAGATGTAACGATTAGCGTCCAAAAATCACCTCGTCTGTTAGTTCGCGTACCATCAGAAACAATTCTTCTTTGAAGGTTTGTGCCTCATAGGTGCCTTTTTCAATCTGACGCAGTTTGTGTTCCCATTGACCCGTTAATTCTGGACTTTTCAGCAATTCACTCTTGATGGTGTCAATCAGGTTCATTCCTGTATCGGTCGCTACCAGGTTTTTCTTTTTCTTTTCGATGTATTTCCGTTTGAAAAGCGTTTCGATGATGTTCGCACGTGTCGATGGACGTCCGATGCCATTCTCCTTCATGATCTCCCGCATTTCTTCGTTCTCCACTAATTTACCTGCGGATTCCATGGCGCGCAATAATGTCGCTTCGGTGTAGTATTTTGGTGGACTCGTTTTTCCTTTATGAATCAAAGGTTCGTGAGGTCCACTTTCGCCTTTTTCAAAAATCGGCAGTATTTTATCCTCGCTTTCGCCTTCTTTCTTCTTCGCGTCGGATTCCTTGTTTTCTGCTTTGAGATCATCGTAAATCACACGCCAACCTTTGTCCAAGATTTGCTTTCCAGTGGCTTTGAATTCCAACGCATCGACTTTTCCAAGAACGGTTGTATTGGAGATTTTACATTCGGGATAAAAAACGGCGATAAATCGTCTGCAAATCAAATCGTACACCCGTTGTTCGTCCGGAGTGATGCCCGACGGCGATACTCCAGTTGGAATAATCGCGTGGTGATCCGTGATTTTTTTATCGTCAAAAATCTGCTTGGACTTTGGAATTGGTTTTCCTTGCAGCGCATCTGTGAAGCGTTTGTAATCGCGCAGTCCGTTCAGAATATTCGGGATTTTGGGGTGTAAATCCTCCGACAAATACGTAGTATCTACACGCGGATAGGTCACTAGCTTCTTTTCATATAAACTTTGAATCTTCGTCAAGGTTTCCTCGGCGCTATATGCATAGTAACGATTCCCGTCCACTTGTAAGGATGTTAAATCGTACAAGCGCGGATTCCCTTCTTTTCCATCCTTCTGTTCGAAGGAGGTAATTTCAAACGGTTTATCAAGTAAATATGCAAGACCTTTTTCCGCCTTGTCTTTCGTTTTTAATCGGTCAATTTGACATTGAAATTCGGTTTCACGATAAATGGTTTTTAATTCCCAGTATTCTTCCGTGTTAAAGGCGTTGATTTCCTTTTGACGCTGAACGATCATCGCCAAAGTCGGCGTTTGAACTCGTCCGACAGATAAGGTCATTTTATCGCGTCCAAATTTGCGCGTATACAACCGTGTTCCGTTGATGCCTAGCATCCAATCGCCAATCGCGCGTGAATTTCCAGCAGCAAAGAGATTGTCGAATTCTTTGGAGTCGCGCAATTTGTTGAATCCATCTTTGATCGCTTCTTCGGTTAGGGAAGAAATCCACAAACGTTTCACGGGAACTTTGCATTTCGCTTTGAGTAAAACCCAACGTTGAATCAACTCTCCTTCTTGTCCAGCATCCCCGCAGTTAATGACTTCATCAGCTTGCGTCATTAATGTTTCGATGACTTTGAATTGACGTTTCGCGCCATCGTCATCTCGTAACTTAATACCAAATTGAGCAGGAATAATCGGTAAATCTTCCAATTTCCAATATTTCCAATTCGGATTGTAGTCCTCCGGATCCTTCAAGGAACAGAGATGCCCAAAAACCCAAGTCACACAATAGCCGTTGCCTTCTAGGTAGCCATCTCGACGATTTTTAGCTCCTAGAATCTCCGCTAAATCGCGGGCAACACTTGGTTTTTCGGCAATGCAAAGTTTCATTGGAAGGTGAACATATGAATATCAAAAATAGGAAAGAATGTGCCTTTATTTACGCGTAGATACCGAGAGTTATGAACGAATTATCCCATAAAAAAAGCGGTGATCAACACCGCTTTTTACTATTTTTTGAAGGTACTTATACCTTTCATCAAGAAGGCTTTGTACGTTTTAATGTCAGGAGTATATCCAATGGCTTCTGTCAGGTCATTCCCCTCACTGTCAACTACGACGTAAAGCGGTTGTTGGAAACTTCCATATTTCTCCATTTCTAAGTCCGCCCATTTGTTTCCAACGGTTTTGATTTTCCCACTTAGTTTGGAAACACGTACCTCGTTCGTTGGTAATGGTGTGCGGTCGTCAACGTATAAGGAAACAATCACAAATTGTTTTTGCAACAGTGGACGAATTTCGTCGTTGGTCCAAACAGTTGATTCGGTTTTACGACAGTTTTGACACGCATAACCGGTGAAATCTAATAGGATCGGTAAGTTCTTTTTCTTCGCGTATTCTTGTCCAATTGTTAAGTCATGGAACACCAAAATCGAACCGTCTCCAACTGGATGCATGTCCGCAGCGTATTGAACAGAAATGGAATCCGTTCCAAGTCCTGTCTCCAATCCACCATTTACCCAACGGAAATTATCTTCTGAATGTGTCCGCGGAGGGGCAATTCCATCAATCAAGGTCAATGGTGCACCAAACATTCCCGTGAATAAATACACAGAGAACGTTAACGCAACTAAAGCAAACATAAAACGTGGAACACTCAATTTCTCCACTGGTGAATCATGGGAGAAACGGATTTTTCCAAGAAGGTAAATTCCCATGATGAGGAATAAAACAAACCAAATCGCTATGAACCACTCACGTGTCAATAGGTCCCAATGGTACGCTAAATCTACTGAGGATAAGAATTTCAATGCTAACGCTAACTCGGCTAATCCAAGTACCACTTTCACGGAATTCAACCATCCACCGGATTGCGGTAAGGAATTCAACCATCCTGGGAAAATTGCGAAGATGGTGAACGGAATCGCTAAGGCAAGGGAGAATCCGGTCATTCCAATTGCTGGAGTTAAGTATGATCCAGAAGTAGATGCTTCTACTAATAAGGTTCCAATGATCGGACCTGTACAAGAGAAGGAAACCAATCCCAAGGTAAAGGCCATGAAGAAAATGCCAATGTAGCCACCACGATCAGCTTGTTTGTCCATTTTATTCACCCATGAATTTGGTAATTGAATTTCAAAGGCACCGAGGAAAGAGAAAGCGAACAAGACGAAAATACCGAAGAAGATGAGGTTCATCCATAGATTCGTCGATAAATCGTTTAAGCCCAATGGACCCATTGCCGCTGTGAAGATTAATCCAAAAGTCACATAGATCAAAACGATGGACGTTCCGTAAACCAAGGCTTTAAAGATTCCTTCTCGACGTGTTTTAGATTGTTTCGTGAAGAACGTCACCGTCATTGGAATCATCGGGAACATACACGGTGTAATCAAGGCTACGAGTCCAGCAAGGAAACCGGCGATAAAAATCACCAAATTGGAGTCCTTTTCTTTTTTCTTCTTATTATCCTGTTTGCTTGGCTCCATCTGCGTTTTGGCTCCACTTGTTGTGTCCCCGGCAGTTGCAACCACTTCACTTGTGTCTGCAGCCGTTACCGTTGTATTTTCATTTGGCGTGAAGCCACTTAATTTTACTTTTCCTTCGGTATCAAATGGACCAACACAACCATCTGCGTTGCATAATTGGAAGAAATTAATTTCGAAGTCCAGCGAGAATTCATCTTTCGTCAACACTTCAATTTGTTGCTTGAAAGTCGCTTTCTTCTCGAAATAATACGATGTCCCTAAATCATCCAGGTGTTTAATGGGTTTCCCTAAATCAAAGGGTTTTCCGACAAGCTTGTATTTTGGAGACTTTTTTAAATTGAACTCAGGTACTAGTCCAGTTCCATCTGCATCCGCTGGATTGTGTTTTAAAGAGAAAATATGAAATCCTTCAATGATGCTTCCTTTGAATACAATGTTCGCATGTGACTCATCGATTTTCTCTACGGAATAAGTCCATTTGATGTAGTCGTTCATCATACCTTGTCCATGGACAAAAGACAAACTGAAAAGGAAGCTTAAAAAGAAAAATAGGTTTTTCATGTTAATTGATTTCTATGGTAAATGGTACGGAAATAGGAGGAAGGCATTTGGTGTCGTCGCAAATCATGTATTGCATTTCACCTTTTAAAGTCCCTGGTTTTTTCACATTGATTTGTTGTTCGGCAGCATACTGCAACTCAAACAAATAGACGGTTGATTCAAAGTTTTTGTCGAAAATTTCGTGAGGAACAGTTCCTTCAACTGCAGCACCGACGATTTTGTAGTTTTTGGATGCTTCAATCACCATTTTTGTTGGGATTGGACCCGCATTCTCGTCCGTTTTTTGCGAATATAAATGCCAACCAGGTTCAATCTCCCCAGAGGCAATGACCGTGCTTGATTTCGCGTTGTACTTGAACGTCCATTTGACATGATTTTGAGCATGTGCGAAGGATGTAAAAGTCAATAAGAGCACAAAGAGGATGCGATACATTTTCATTGAATGATTTCTGAGTTTTCGAAATTACGAAACTTTTGGGACATAGCCGAGCAACATATGTTACCGAATCACCACGCTAGACGCGCTTGAGCACTGACAGATTGATCTGCACGAACTCCACTTTCAAAGAGAAATTTTCCCGCCATGGCAATCATCGCGGCGTTATCGGTGCAATAGGAGAATTTGGGAATCGAAACTTTCCAACCGTCTTCCATTTTCGCACTTAATCGTTTGCGAAGTTCACTGTTTGCGGAAACACCACCTGCAATCACCACGCAGTTTATCGCGGTTTCTTTGACTGCTTTCTCGATTTTAGTCATCAAAATACTGACAATACTGTCTTGAATAGAGGCGCATAAATCGTTGCGGTGAGTTTCGATGAAGTCCTCGTTCAATTTGACTTGATCGCGAATAGCATATAAAATCGATGTTTTGAGTCCACTGAAACTAAAATTCAATCCTTCAATGCGTGGTTTGGAAAATTGAAAGGCTTGCGCGTTGCCCAATTGTGCGTATTTATCAATCAACGGTCCACCCGGATAAGGAAGACCGAGCATTTTGGCTGCTTTGTCAAAGGCTTCTCCTGCCGCAT
>CAMAPI010000068.1 GCA_945860065.1 Chryseobacterium gleum
ATTTCCACTTGTATTGAAATCACTTTGCTTGTTCCAATTTTCACCTTGATTCGTTGAACGGTATACACCCGCTTTTCCGTAACGTGCCTCAACAATCGCGTAAACATAGTTTGGGTCAACAAGTGAAACGGCAAGTCCAACACGTCCCATATCGCCTTTCGGCAATCCTGCATTGATTGGACGCCAAGTTAATCCACCATCCGTTGACTTGTACACCATAGATTCTGGTCCACCGCCGATGTAGGTCCACTCATGTCTTCTGCGCTGGTGCGCCGCTGCATATAGAATATTTGGATTCGAAGGATCAATCGCAATTTCTGAAATTCCCGTATTATCTGAAACAAACAAAGTTCTTATCCACGTTTTACCACCATCCGTTGTTTTGTAGACTCCACGTTCACCGCCGCTGCTCCATAATGGACCATAAACGGCTACCCAAACAATGTTTTCGTCTGTTGGATGTATGATGATGTTTCCGATGTGTTCCGATGTCTTTAATCCCATGTTGGTGAATGATTTACCACCATCCAATGACTTATAAACTCCATCCCCGTAAGAAACAGAACGTTGATTGTTATTTTCTCCAGTTCCAACCCAAACCGTATTTGGATTCGAAGGTGCTAACTCCACACAAGCAATCGAATAGGATCCGTACCCGTCAAAAATGGGTGAAAACGTAATGCCATGATTATTCGTTGTCCAAACGCCACCACACGCCGCTGCGACGTACCACATGTCTTTGTTTGTTGGGTTCACGGCAATATCAATGACACGGCCGGATGTCAAAGCTGGACCAACCATCCGAAACGATAAGGCACCAACTGTACCAGCGTCGTAAGGCGGTTTTGCCACCTCTGCTGTACTGGTTTTTTTCTGTCCATAAGCGGATACAGAAGAAATCAAAGTAAAGAGAAAGAGTAACTTTTTCATAGAATAAAAAACTTTTTTGAGCATTAAAATTACGATAAATCCGACAATCTCAGTAAGTACACTTATTCCGCAAATTAAGAATTTACGGATTCCATTGGAAATTTGTAAATTAGCCACCGTTAAGATGTTGAATAAGCATGCAACTTTTATGGTTTATTTCAGTCTTAAATGGGCACAAAACAGATCGCGACTATGAAGAATGTATTACTTGTTATTAGTTTAATTTTCTCTCAATCATTTCTTGCGCAAGTAATTACTGATTCGCCACTATACCAAAAACTAAAAGCATCAGGGCAACTTGGACAAGTTGTTACCACACCAAACCACAGTATTGGAAGTCCAAACGGAAAACCCAATGTGAAGCCATCTTCGAATAGCAAAGCCAATGCGTGTGATTGTTACATCGAACCAGACTCATCGTATATTTTAGCGATGCTGCCGAATGATGATGGGTCAACAGGTTTAATTCCAATCCCCTTCAATTTCAATTTATACGGACAAACATTTAACTCCATTTACATCAATAACAACGGAAACATTACCTTCATCAATGGTCCTCTTTCCCAATATAGTGCAACCGCTTTCCCCTCCATTGGAAATGCGATTGTTGCACCGTTTTGGGCAGATGTCGACACACGTAATGGAAATGGACAAGTGGTGTATAAAATCACTCCTACTGCTGTTTACATCAACTGGGAAGATGTTGGATATTACTCCATGCAAGGAGATAAATTAAATACTTTTCAATTAATCATTACCAACGGTTCCGACCCTGTTATTGACCAAGGAAATGTCGCGTTTTGTTACCAAGATATGCAATGGACAACCGGAGCGGCTTCTCAAGGAGTTAATGGTTTTTATGGGATTCCAGCAACCTGCGGAGCAAACAAAGGGGATGGTGTAGCGTACTTCTTGATTTCTCGTTTTGATCATGCAGGAGTAGATTTCGATGGTGCGTTGGGAAATCCAGATGGAATCAGTTGGTTGGATTACAAAAGTTTTGCCTTTGATGCGTCAAATAGTGGAAATATCCCTCCTATCCCGGAAGGAATTGCGTCTTGTGATACCTTTAAAATATGTGCAGCAGGAGACACCGCTCAATTCGCGATTAATTTCCTTTCTCCGGAAGCGAATCAAACAACAACAATGACCTATACAAATGGAGGACTTCCTTCATTAATACAAGTAGCAAACATCCCAGGAAATACAGGATCTATCATTCTTCAAGCTATTGGAACATTAGCAACAATTGGCACCTATACAATCACTGTTACAGCGACCGATGATGCTGTTCCTACACCAGGAGTTACCGCTTTAACATTCGTGATTGTGATTGACACCATAATCAACAACCTAGATTCTGCCGCACTTATTGGAGCGGGATCATGTGGAAATGTTGACTTGAGTGTCTCCAATGGACCATATGATACCTATTTGTGGGATAATTTTACCACGACACAAACAAGTGCCGTCAGTTCAACACAAATCTATGGCGTAACCGTGAGTAAAGATGGTTGCTACAAACACATTAGCGATTCCATCATTGTATTGAATCCAGTCCCTGTTAATTTACAAGGAATCTTGACGTATTGTCCACCAGACACTTCAACGAGTATCAGTGTCCCGAATGAAACGTACTATTCCTCGATCACTTGGGGATTGACGAATCCAGCGATGGACAGTTTATTTACCGTTGAATTGCCTTTAGGAACCTTCACCGTTACTTTAATCGACTCAGCTGGTTTCTGTACAACAGATACGACTTTTACCATTTTCGGATCTACAGCGGCTTCCATTATGAGTGATACGCTCATTTGTTCTCCAACACTTCAAGTTGCGAACACACAGTCGCAAGGAGGCACATGGACGGCAAGTTCGAATCAAGTTACCTTCGATAATGCGACGAATTTAAATCCATTGGTGACTGTTAACGCTCCAGGAACATACACCATCACGTTTACAGATAATACCTGTAACCAAATATATGATGCAGAGATCATTTTACCGGTAAATCCAACAATATTTTCGAATGTCAATCAATGTAATTTAACGTATAATGTAAGTGGAACAGTGACGGATGTCGCAGGCGGGACATGGACTTACACGACGCCAAGTGCAGGAACGCTGAACTTTACACCGTCCAATACCAGTGCCAATCCAAGTATCACTGCAACTGCATCTGGAACCTATCAGTTAACATACACGGATAATGTCTGTAATCACACAGCAAGTACAACGATTCAACTGTATACCTTACCGAGTATTGACGTGGATACGCTGGCATGTTTCTATAATTATTACATTACTGGGACCAGTTCTTCCTTAGGTGGTGTTTGGACTGTTTCTGATACCTGTTTGAATATCTCTGATCCAACAGCGGACAATCCACATTTAACGACAAATTATGCCGGAGTATATACGCTAACCTATACAGATGTAGCGTGTAATCAAACATTGACAGCAGAAATTGAATTCCCGCCATATTTGTACACACAAGTATTGGACACGAACATTTGTAAAGGAACAAGTTTTCCTCTTGAACCACTTCAAGTGAATTCAGCGAAGGACAGTACAATGAACGATGTATGGACCTTACAAGCAAACTACACACCGAATCAATTTGGATTATGGAACATTCCAAATGCAACGACTCCATTGATCATTTCGCAACCTGGTAATTACATTTATACCTTATCCAATGAATGTTATACGGTTTCTGATACAGCAACCATCGGATTCAAACCATGTGATATTATTGCACCGAATGTCATTTCTCTTTCTTCCACCGTTGGCAACGAAATCTTTTACATACAGTACTCAGGTTTAGAAACCTTCCGTTGCACCATTTTAAATCGCTGGGGAAATGTAATTTACGAATACGATGATCCCGCTGGAGGATGGAATGGAAAAACAAAAGGAGGAGATGTTGTTTCTGAAGGAACCTATTTCTATCGAATTGATGCAAAATTTGAAGGTGCTGAACCTATTGTGAAGCACGGATTTGTGGAAGTAAAACATTAAGATCAAATCTCGCTTTTCAGGAAAATAGCTGATTCCGCTTTCATTGATTCTTTTCTAATAATATCCGTACCTTTGCGCCATGGCAACAGCACGCGTTTCGTACTTAGGAAATCTTCGCACTTCATGTGAACACATCGCATCTGGAACAAAAATATTGACCGATGCGCCCGTGGATAATCAAGGAAAAGGAGAAGCATTTTCTCCCACAGATTTAGTTGCCACCTCCCTAGCCTCTTGTATGATGACCATCATGGGGATTTATTGTCAAACACACAACATCACTTTTTACTCGTGCGAAGCTACGGTTGAAAAACACATGGGTTCTGGACCACGTCGAATTGAAAAAATCGTTGTGAACATAGACTTGTCAGGCAATAAATGGGATGAACTTACGCGAAAAAAAGTCATCATGGCTGGACGTGCATGTCCGGTTGCTATCACGCTCGAAGGCAATGTTGAACTCGAGTTTAATTTTATCTAATGGAACCACAACGTACAGAAAGAAAATACCGCAAAGAACGCGAGGATATTATTTTCGGTATTCGCGCCGTAATCGAAGCGGTAAACGCGGACAAAGAATTGAACAAAATCCTTATTCAAAAAGGCTTACACAAAGAACTTTTTGAAGAATTAAAGACAGCGCTTCAAGGAAAAAATTACTTTCTACAGTTTGTTCCGGTACAAAAGCTAGATACGCTTACTGAAGGAAACCACCAAGGGGTAATCGCCATGATTCCACCTATTTCCTATAAAGAAATTGAACCTCTTGTCGATGCACTTTTGGAAAAAGATGAGAAACCATTCATTGTTGTATTAGATCGAATTACAGACGTTCGTAATTTTGGAGCAATTGCTAGAACAGCTGAATGTCAGGGAGCTCATGCGATTTTAATTCCATCAAAAGGATCAGCGTTAGCTACCTCTGATGCCATGAAAGCTTCTGCTGGAGCATTGAACCGTATTCCAATTTGTAAAACAAATGATTTGAAGAACACCTTGTTTTACTTACAACAATCTGGATTGCGCATTATCGCTTGTACGGAAAAAGGGAATGTCCCGCTTTACGAAACGAATCTTCGCGGTTCAGTTGCTGTGATAATGGGTTCTGAAGAAAGTGGAATCACCTCAGATTTATTGAATATGGCTGATATCAAGGCACGTATCCCAATGAAAGGTGAGATTGCTTCTTTGAATGTTGGAGTTGCCGCTGGAATGGTGTTTTACGAGCGAACGAGACAAGAAATCCGCGGTTAACTAACGCATTAAGCGAATGACCATTTCTGGTAAATGAGCAAGGTCGCTGATCATCCAATCATAATTGTATTTGTTCTTTCCAATAGGATCGAAGTGAATAGCGTGCATTCCCACTTGGAGTGCACCAGCAACATCGATGCGGTAATCATCGCCAATCATCAGTGAGTCCGTAGCTTTGGTTCCTGCTTCCTTCATCGCATAGTGAAAAATGGCTGGATCCGGTTTGTTTTTACCGATCAACTCGGAGCAGACAATGACGTCAAAGAAGGTCTGCATTCCGCAGTTTTCTAACTTAATGAACTGAACTTCCTGGAAGCCATTGGTAATAATGTGAAGTGAGAACCCCATCGATTTCAATTCCTTCAAAGTCTCTATAGCATTTGGGAAAAGTCCAGTTTGACGTGGGGAAATTTCCACATAGGCGTCACCGACGCGACGCACCAAGGACTCATCGCGAATCTTAAATTTCTGAAAAGTGGAACGAAAGCGCTCATAGCGAAGTTCATCCTTTTTTATTTTTCCACGTCCATATAATTTCCATAAATGCGCATTTTGACGTTCGTATGCTTTGTGGAAGCGTTCGAAAGATTCTACCTGTGGAATCAGGTTTTCTTCATTGATAATTTGACGGAGAGCCGCCTCAGAATTTCGATCAAAATCCCACAGTGTGCGGTCTAAATCAAAAAATATATGTTTGTTAGAATACAAAATAAACGATAATTGAGGTGAGGCTGGCGTTGACAGCTAAACCAAGAACGATCAAAGGAAATGTCTCCCAGCGCTTTCCATAAAACTTCGCAACCACCATACTGCCAATGGGAACCGACAGAAAAAAAGGAGCGAAAAAACAAATTCCTACTTGTCCGAATTTCATTTTAACTCGAATCACCATCTTATTCATGCGTGTGAATTTTCTCTTCACCTTTGGCTGGATTCCTTGAGACTCCAACAACTCCTGTTTTTTTTGTGCTCTTTTTTTTAAGTAAAGCAAAATGGCATCACTAGCGAAATAACACACCAATGCACACGATGCACCTCCCGCAAAAGAGGCAAGTGCTGTTTCAAAAAAAGTCATGCCTAATTTAGGTCCAGGAACCGTTGAAACGGAAAACTTAACCGTTGCCAAAAGGAAAATACTCCAAAATCCTGTCCAATTCATCCTTAAAGTTTAACGCCATAAGCAAGATCCCCAGCATCACCTAATCCAGGAACGATGTATGATTGTGCTGTGAGCTCCTTATCGATTGCTCCAACCCAAATCTCTGTATTCGCTGGGAAATGAGCTTTTATTAATTCTAAGGCATCTGGAGTTGCAATGGCTGCAACAATGTGAATTTGGGTGGGATTCCCCATTTTTCGCAAAGCTTTGTATACCGCGAGCATCGAACTTCCAGTTGCCAGCATCGGATCACTGATGATCCAAATACGTTTATCCAAATCTGGTGCTGCTAAGTATTCAACGTGAATATCAAATTCTTCTGCCGTAGTATGTTTTCTATATGCCGAAATAAATGCACTATCTGCGCGGTCAAATATGCGCAGTAATCCACTGTGCATGGAGAGTCCAGCTCTTAGAATAGTCGCAAGTACCGGCGTTTCTGCAGGAACATCTGTATGTGAAATTCCAAGGGGTGTTTGTGTTTCCAAAGTCCTTGATTCCAGTTTTTTGGAAAGCTCATATCCCAAAATCTCCGCAATACGTTCCATATTCAAGCGGAAACGAACGGGATCCTTTTGAATGTCCACATCCCTGATTTCGCTGATAAAGCGATTAAAAATGGACGATTGAAGCGAAATGTTATGAATCATACCTTTGACTTTAGAAACGAATTGTGCTTATTTATTGTTCATTCATGCATTCCATGCTGGCATTATACCAATTCATTTGAGCTGAATCAGGCAAGGAAGCAACCTGTTTTTCACAAGCTTCTGCCAAATCTGTATCTTGATCTTGACTGCTTTTCATTAAATTTTTTCCGCACTCACACGCGTTCGGTTCTTTTGAACATGCGGAGAGAACTAGAAACGGAACGAAGAAACTAAGTAATCTTTTCATGCCATGAAAGTACTAAAAGCAAAGTGATTAGGCTTTATTAAAACTTCATTAATTTTTGTATTTTCGCACTGCATGAAAAGCTTCATCAATCTTCTGTTGATATCCAGCTGTCTTCTAGTATCTTCTGCTAGTTGGGGACATCAGTACTTTTTCGCGTTCGCGGAAGTTGAATACAACGAAATGGCTCAAAAATTCGAAGGTTCAATCGTTGCAACGGCGCATGACTTTGAGTTTGCCTTGATGGTCTCACATGGACTACAAACGAAACTAGAAAAAATTACCGCGAAATCTTCCGAATTAAAAATCATGGAAGATTACTTGAATCAATTTTTAACCCTCCGCTATGGCTGTAGCCTCGATTCAAATGCGGTAGATGCCTATTGTTCTGCTGACTGGACAATAGAATCCTTTCAAATCATGAAAAACGGAACGATTGAACTCTATTTTTCGGCGCCGGCTAAACATATTTACACCTTGATTCAAGTGGACTTTCGTTTTTTAATGGATGCCTTTCCGGAACAACAAAACAAGCTAAGCTTTGTTTACCGAGAAGACCGCAAAACACAGAGTTTTACGAAAACACAAGCTACACACTATTTTGCTTTAAAACCATGAAAACTACACTCATCTCCTCTCTTCTGCTGCTTGTAAGCTTCCAAGTTTCCGCACAGAAAAAGTTCGCCCAATTGGACCAGGAATTACCTACGCCAAATGAATACCACACAGCATCTGGAGCTCCGGGACACAATTACTATCAGCAAAAAGCTGATTATAAAATGAATTTGGTCATTGATGATGCGACGCAAATATTAAGTGGCTTTGAAACAATTACTTACACCAATAATTCGCCAGACCGATTGGATTATTTATGGCTGCAATTGGACCAAAATATCTACGACGAAAACTCGGACACGAAATTAATCGAAGTGGAGAAAATGGAGGATTTCAAGTCCATGGGAGATATTCGCAAACGTGATTTCAAATACGATGGTGGATTCAAGATTGAGCAAATCACGAATACATCAGGACAGAAACTTTCCTATTTCATCAATAAAACGATGTTGCGCATTGACTTAGAGAAACCGTTGATGCCACATACGAGCATTACCTTCCAAGTGAAATGGTGGTATAACATCAACGACCGCATGCAAGTGGGTGGACGTTCAGGGTATGAGTATTTCGAAAAGGACCAAAATTACTTGTATACGGTTGCTCAGTTTTTTCCAAGAATGTGTGTCTACAACGACGTCACAGGATGGCAGAACAAACAGTTTTTAGGACGCGGTGAGTTCACCCTACCCTTCGGAGATTATGAAGTAAATATTACCGTTCCAGCTGACCACGTTGTTGCAGCGACAGGTGAATGTCAAAACTATTCCAGTATTTTGACAGCGGATCAAAAGAAACGATTGGAACAAGCCCGCAAATCGGATGTCCCAGTGATCATTGTTACCCAAGCAGAAGCGGAAAAAGCGGAATTAGATAAATCTACAAAAACGAAAACGTGGACGTATAAAGCGACGAATGTACGTGACTTTGCCTTTGCTACTTCTCGCAAGTTTATCTGGGACGCGCAAAACATGCCGGTAAATGGGAAAAACATCTTGTGTATGTCCTATTATCCGAAGGAAGGAAATCCACTTTGGGAACGTTACTCGACAAAACTAGTAGCGCATACCATCAAAACATACTCGAAATACACTGTTGATTACACCTATCCAGTGGCGATTTCTGTTCACAGTAAATGGATTGGAATGGAATATCCGATGATTTGTTTCAATGGTGGACGTCCAGAAGCGGATGGAACGTATACCGAAGGAGATAAATACGGCATGTGGGGAGTGATTATTCACGAAGTTGGACACAATTTCTTCCCGATGATCATCAATTCAGATGAACGACAATGGACTTGGATGGATGAAGGATTAAACACCTTCGTACAATACTTAACCGAACAAGAATGGGAACGCGGATATCCATCGCGTCGCGGACCTGCCTACATGATGGCGGATTACATGCGTGGCGATAAAAGTACGATTTCACCGATCATGACGAACTCAGAGTCCATCATGCAATTTGGAAACAACGCCTATGGAAAACCAGCGACAGCCTTGAATATTCTTCGTGAAACCATCATGGGACG
>CAMAPI010000069.1 GCA_945860065.1 Chryseobacterium gleum
TCCAACATTTGGGAACACTATGTTCCGCGTGGTTACATCATGGCATTCGTTCGGACGGAAAGTAGCTTATTCCCATCCCCTAGTCACGGAGATTTTGGCCAAGACTTAACATTGGTCGCGCAAAAAATGCTAGACCTACAAACGACAAATGCACTTTTTCAAAACCACATTTATCCAAAAGTGGGGATTATGGGACATTCCATGGGAGGCGGCGCTTCTTTTTTAGCGGCGGATAATAACACAAACATTCATGCCTTAATCGGACTCGCGCCGGCGGAAACCAATCCATCGGCAATTGCTGTTGCACCGAATGTGCAAGTTCCGAGCATTGTATTTTCTGGAAGTTCAGATGGCGTTACTCCTCCATCACAACACCACATTCCGATGTACGATGGCGTGACGAGTACCTGTAAATCCTTCGTGAGCATCATCGGTGGAGCACATTGTTATTTTGCGAACACGAACTTCAATTGTGATTTTGGGGAAAGTACTTCGTCAACAGGGATTAGCATCAGCCGTGCACAACAACAAAATACGGTCTACTCCATTTTAGATCCTTGGTTGGACTATAACTTGAAAGACATTTGCGCCGCGTATGAAGCATTCCAACTGTATTTGGCCAGTACACCCGGAACGAACACTCAAACAACGTGTCCAAGCATTCCTGTGGTGGATATCACTCAAAATGGAAACCTACTTCAAACAAGCACACCGGGAAGTGCTTATCAATGGTTTCTAGATGGACAATTGATTCCAGGAGCCTTTGCAGATTTCTACGAATTAGGTCCAAATGCTGGAGGCGTCTATACCGTTCAAGTGAGCTTTCCTTTCGGTTGTGCTGTGAGTCCGAATCTGAACATTGTTGGATTAGAAAACATCCTTTCAGATTTAATTACCATTTCTCCGAATCCATGTAAGGACTTCCTGGTGATTACGAACAAAGGAAATCAAGAAATCCAGGCTACTTTCTGGACAATACTCGGACAAAAAGCGAAGTCCATTCAACTGAAAAATACATCAAACACGATCTCTGTTAGTGATCTTAGTCCAGGGATTTATTGGATTCAATTTGAGCATTCAAGTGGTACTTTCTTGCAAAAATGCATCATTGAATAGGGATAACTTTTATTCGATAGCTTTTTGTTGGGAACTATTCATTAAATTCGGGAACTCTTATTGAAACACATGTTAAAAAAACTACTTTTCTTCATTATCACCCTTGTTGGATTCACAACATTTGCTCAAGACTTCTCCATCCGTGGATTCGTTTACGACGATTCGAATATGGAGCCACTAAGCGACATAAAAGTGAAACTTCTAAAAGTGGATAGTTCCGTCATTGCCGGTGCATACACGAACAACAACGGAGGATTCTTAATCCCGAAACTCGCGAAAGGTTCCTTTATCTTGAAAATCGAAGCTGGAGGATTCAATAAGGCCTTTGTGTACGTCAACATGACGGACAAAGACAAGATTTACGATGTTCAGTTTAAACTGGTTCGCAATACCCAAAATGTTAAAGAAGTCGTTGTCAACATCGATTCGCAAGAGAAAAAAAATGAAATCTTAATCGGGACCTTAAAATACAATCAAAAGTCACTTGACCGCATTCCAAGTCATGGAGGTGAAAATGACATCGTTGGAGCCATTAGCGTTACACCAGGAGTGGTGACAACGGGAGACCAAGGTGGACAATTATACGTTCGAGGTGGGACTCCGATTCAAAATAAAGTGTTGTTAGACGGAATGACTATTTACAATCCATTTCACTCCATTGGATTCTTTTCCATCTTTGAAACAGAGTTGGTGAAAAATGTCGATGTCTACACAGGTGGATTCGAATCAAAATACGGTGGTCGCGTTTCTTCTGTCATGGACATCACCTACCGCGATGGTAACCGAAGAGCATTCGGTGGACGTGTTTCAGCATCACCTTTTCTTGCGAAAATGGTCTTGGAAGGTCCAATTGGAAAAGTAAGCAAGGAAAAAGCAGCGCCAGGTTCGTATGTCTTCTCCGCGAAACATAGTTTACTAGATAACACATCGAAATCACTTTATCCGAAAGTCAATGATGGAAACGGTTTACCGTTTAATTTCACCGATTTATATGGAAAAGCAACTTTCAATGGAGATGGGGGAACCAAAGTAAGTGCGTTTGGATTCCACAACCAAGATTCGGTCAATTACGATATTGCAGACCTCCGTTGGGATGCTTCAGGTGGTGGTGTGAATTTCTTAATGGTCCCTAGTGGTTCGCCAATGTTTATTCGCGGACATGTGAATGGCAGTAACTATCAAACAACATTTGCTGAAACAGCACAAGAACCTAGGTATTCTAAAATCGGTGGATTTGATCTTGGTTTCGACTTTAGTTATTTCTTGAAAAACGAAAGTGAAATGAGCTATGGATTCAATATCAATGGCTTCAATACCGAGTTTGTTACCTACAACGCAGCTAAAAGAAAAATTGAGGCGACAAATTTTACTACGGAAATCGGAAGTTACTTCAATTACCGACTGATCAAAAGAAGATGGGTGATTCAAACTGGAATGCGTGTTCAAGTATATGCTTCGTTAAATACCATTTCACCCGAACCTCGACTTGGTTTAAAATACAATGCGAACGAAAATCTTCGTTTTAAATTCTCTGGTGGACGCTTTTCACAAAACTTTACCTCGGCGTCTTCCGACAAAGATGTGGTGAACCTCTTCAATGGACTTTTGTCCGCACCGACAAATGTGCAAGAAGAATTCGTGACGCAATTTCAAAATGTGAAAAACACAAAAAATGGACTTCAATATGCTTGGCATGCCATTGTAGGGATGGAGTTTGATTTAGGTAAATATTGGTCATTCAATGTGGAAACATATTACAAGTACTTCTCGCAGTTGAGTAACATCAATCAAAATAAATTGTACGATGATATTTCTCAATTTGAGCTGATCGACGATGTATTCAAGAAAGACTTCATTATCGAAACTGGACAATCTTACGGGTTTGATTTCTTAGCAAAATATTCGAAAGACCGCCTGTTTCTATGGGCAGTTTATTCTTATGGGAAAAATACACGATGGGATGGCTTTGCGAACTATGCTCCCGTTTTTGATCGACGTCACAATGTAAACCTTGTTGGATCTTACTTATTCGGGAAAGCAAAAAATTATGAGTTAAATATTCGTTGGAATCTTGGTTCCGGGTTACCATTTACTCCAACTGCCGGATATTACCAAGGGGAAAGTTTTTCGGGCGGTGTCACAAGTAACTACGTGACAAATAATCCAAGTGCAATTACTACTTTACTGGGTGGGTTCAACTCGCAAAGATTACCGTACTACCATCGTCTTGATATCACATTCAAAAAACAATTTAACTTCAAAAACAAGGATGTACTAGAAATGATTGCCAGTGTGACAAACGTTTACAATAGAAATAACATCTTCTATATCAATCGCATCACATCTGAGAAAATCTATCAGTTCCCAATACTTCCAAGTTTTGGATTGAATTACAAATTCTAATTTTCGATGTCTAAAATTGCAGCATTCAAAGCCATTCGCCCAATTAGGGACAAGGTGCATTTGGTTGCAACAAGACCTTATTATTCGTACAAAAAAAATGTGCTGAAAGCAAAATTAGAGGATAATCCATATACGTTTTTACACATCATCAATCCAGAGTTCAGTACTTCCATTACAACAAAACCAAATTCAACAGAACGATTTCAACTCGTTAAAAGTCAATTTGAACTCTTTCGCCAGGAAGGGATTTTAATTCAAGATCTAACTGAACATTTATACATTTATAAACAGTCTAAAGAAGACTTTTCTGTTATAGGTGTCGTAGGTGGTGCAAGCGTACAAGAGTATATTGACAACGATATCAAAAAGCACGAGCAAACGTTAACACAACGCGAAGAAGTCTTTACCAATTATTTAGACCAAGTAGGATTTAATGCGGAACCTGTTTTATTGACGTATGATCCTCATATTGGATTGAATGAACTCATCGAAAAAGTTAGTGCTGAGCGTCCAGAATACGAGTTTACTACAACTGATCGCATCAAACATGAACTTTGGGTACTTTCCCAGGATGAAACAAAGAAATGCCAAGCGCTTTTCGAAGATGTTGATGCCTTGTATATTGCGGACGGACACCACCGTTCAGCGTCCTCCGTGCGTTATGCAGAAATGAAAACAGAACAAGGAACAGCAACAGCTGAAACAGGGTCCTTCTTAAGTTTCATCGTTGCGAAGGATCAAGTGAAAATATTGGCTTTCCACCGCTTGTTAAAAAGCCTGAACGGATTTACGAAAGCATCTTTTGTTGCTGCGATGAGCGAACTGGGAAGCATAAAAGCGATTCCTAGTGCTGCTGAACCAAAAAAGGAACATCAATTTACGATTTGTATGGGAACTGAATGGTACAGCTTTGAACCGGATTATTCTTATATCAATGAATCAAATCCCGTGGAACAATTGGACTCTTTCATTCTAAGCGATTTAATACTAAAACCGCTGTTAGGAATCGTCGACTTAAAAACAAGTAATCAAGTGGAGTTCGTACCTGGAAATGAATCCTTGTCCTCCATTGAAGATAAAATCAAATCGGGGAAATTCGAAGTTGGATTCATCCTACATCCCGCAACCATTGATCAAGTCAAAGAAGTAGCGGATGCCGGAATGAACATGCCACCAAAATCTACTTGGGTGGAACCGAAACTTCGCAGTGGACTCACCATTTATCAATTACACGCATGATTACTGAACGAATTAATGCACTAAGCGCTACGTTGCCTTCACATGTTCAATTAATCGCTGTTTCCAAAACGAAACCTGTCAGCGATTTAAAAGAAGCGTACGACTCAGGACAACGCGCATTTGGTGAAAACAAAGTACAAGAGTTGGTCGATAAAGCCGATGTTCTTCCAAAGGACATCGAATGGCACCTCATCGGACACCTTCAAACCAATAAAGTCAAGTACATTGCTCCTTTTGTTCACTTGATCCATGCGGTTGACAGTTTAAAATTGTTGGTGGAAATCAATAAACAAGCAGAAAAAAACGAGCGAAGCATAGATGTGCTATTGCAATTCCACATTGCACAAGAAGAAACCAAGTTTGGACTTTCTCAGGAAGAAGCGCAGGAATTGATCCAAAGTTCCGCCTTTCAATCGTGTCAAAACATTCGTGTGGTTGGCGTTATGGGAATGGCATCGTTTGTAGACGACGAACAACAAGTTCACCGTGAATTCCAAGCACTAAAAAATATTTTTGATGAATTACACGTAAGCAACTTCAAGGATGCTTCCTATTTTAAAGAAATTTCCATGGGAATGTCGGGAGATTACCAAATCGCCATCGAGGAAGGAAGTACCATGATTCGCGTAGGAAGTTCGATTTTCGGCGGACGTTAATCCGGTTCTACGCCAAAAATCAAAGAAGAAATAGTATTATCTGATAGGAAATCATTGCTCAATCGCAAGATATCCGCACCTGTGATTTTATCGATTCCTTGATGAATCTCTTGAAGAGTATCGATTTGATTGAAGGCCAACATGCTTTTTCCCAATCCTTGCATTAAACTAGAATTGACATCCATACCAAGGGCCATTTGTCCTTTGAATTGTTGTTTGGCGCGAAGCAATTGCACGGAACTCATTTCTTTTGATCGGAATTTTTCCAGTTCTTTGTGAATCAAGTCTAGCGTACGGTTTATGTTGTTGTCCTCGCAACCGAAATAAATTTGCCAGAATCCAGAATCCACGAAGGAAGAATAACTTGCTTCCACCGTGTACGCCAAACCATATTTCTCACGTACCGACAAATTCAACTTGGAATTCAGTGCGGGTCCGCCGAGGATATTAATCAGCAAGGACATCGCCATTCGGTCATCATTTTTGTAACTCGGTGCGATTCCACCTAAAACAGCATGTGCCTGGTAGTTCGCTTCTTTCACATGCAATTGAAACGGCACGTAATCAGAAAAAGGGAGGAACTCAATGCGCTTAGAAGTTAGTGGCATTTCCTTCAACGTCGCTTCCATCAGAGGTTCCAATTTCTTGAAACTCATGTTTCCAACGTATGAAACCACCATGTTATCAGCGGTGAAATACGCATTCACGTAGCGTTGTAAATCAGCTTGTGTAAAACTAGAAACGCTTTCTTTTGTTCCTAAGATGTTATTTCCTAGTGGATGATTTTTAAACAGCTGTTCTTCGAAATCATCAAATATCTTATCACTTGGACTATCTAAATAGGAATTGATTTCATCTAAAATTACTTCCTTTTCTTTTTCAATTTCTTTTTCAGGGAATGTAGGATTAATGGAAATATCTGCCAACAATTCCAAGGCTCTTTTCGTGTGTTCTTTCGAAAAAGAAGCGTGTAAACATAATTCTTCTTTAGCTGTGTACGCATTTAATTCTCCTCCAACAGCATCAATCCGTGAAAGGATGTGTAAGGCATGGCGTGTTTTTGTACCCTTAAACAAACAATGTTCAAGAAAATGTGCCAATCCAACTTCGTGGGTTTGTTCATACCTTGATCCAGCCGAAAAGAAAAAGCCTAAATGAGCCACTTGATTCGGAACCTGCAAGTGAACCACTCGGATTCCATTTGATAAAGTATGACACGTTGGTTGAAATTTCCTCA
Organism: Chryseobacterium gleum; assembly: GCA_945860065.1. Classification (GTDB taxonomy): domain Bacteria; phylum Bacteroidota; class Bacteroidia; order Flavobacteriales_D; family Crocinitomicaceae; genus UBA952. The sequence goes on from CAMAPI010000069.1 coordinate 6,652, forward strand.
TTATGGATTTTTACGGATTTGTTTCCAGGAACCAACTTCCGCTACGAACACGATGCGATCGTGCAAGCGCGATGGGCGTCCTTGCCAGAATTCGATGCTTGTTGCTTGAATCGCGTAGCCTCCCCAATGTGGTGGACGCGGTACATCGTTCGGGAATTGTTGATCGTATTGTTCAAAGGCAGCAATCAAATTTCCCGCTCCTTCCAAGGTTTCCGATTGTCGCGATGCCCAAGCACCAAGTTGACTTTCTCTAGGACGCGAAGCAAAATACGCATCACTTTCCTGTTCAGTGATTTTCTCAGCGATTCCTTCGATGCGCAATTGGCGTTGCAGTCCTGGCCAGAAAAACAACATGGACACTTTTGAATGCGCCGCGATTTGCTGTCCCTTTTGACTTAAGTAATTCGTGTAAAAAACAAAACGTTCGTCCTTCAGTTCTTTCAAATAAACGATGCGCGAGCTTACTCCCTCCGCCGCCGAAGCGGTACTCAGGACAAACGCATTCGCTTCCGCTTCACCATGGTTAACAGCTTCATCGAACCAAGCGGAAAAAGCAATAAAAGGATCTGTTCCGACATCGTTCAAAGAACCCTTGTCGAAATCCGCATGATTTTCACGGTATTTTTTCAGCCATTCACTCATTCGTCCTCGTCATTCGAAAAAGCATCCTCTAATTCACTTGTTGAAACCTCTTCAGATTCATCCATTACAAAAACTTCTTCTTCGGTATCGTCAAAATCAGAACCAGCAGCAGAGAAAACCGCGCGAACAGGTGTGCGTTCTTCTAGCTTATCTTCCGCCACTTTTATCATAGCAGGACTTTGTACATCTTCCTCAAGGTATGGGAAAACCTCCACAATTGGCGAAGAAACAATGGAAGCAATGTTGAAGTCAATCATTAATGTCGCTAAACTTTCCACCGTACGGTCATATGCTTCTTTGACAGTCGTCGCAGAAACCAAAAAGTTTTGAGAAACCGTTTTCGCCTTCTCCCCTTCTTCGTCCATGCGGTCGTAAGTCACTTTACATTTGAACCACGTTTCAGTGTCGTCATATTTAAAAATATCATGTAAATCCGTTCGTGCAATTCCTGTTACTTGGAACTCACCACGAATGGTCGTACCCAATTCCTCATAGATACGCGCCTCTGCATCCGTAAAGGTCATGGCAGCTAATAAATAAGGTTCGGAAACACGTTTAAACGATCCGTTTTCTAATTGTTTTGTGTATTTTACTTTAACGGTAAACCAACTATTCATGAAGTAATTTTTTAGCTTACAAAGATACTTGCTTTCAAGCGATTTACCTCAATTGTTGATAACATTTCGTGGGGGATTTTACATTCATAAAAATCAATTACCTTTAAGAATTGATATTTCTAATAAAATCATAGGTGGATGAAAAAAATCCTTTTATTCCTCGCACTCCTGTTCATCAGCATCTCCGGATTTTCACAGAGTCGCTATATTTCGGAGACGACGAAAAAAATCGTGTACTCCAGAGATGGCGGAAACTGCAATTGCTGTGGAAGTTCATCCAATCTGGAATACGATCATATCACTCCCTTTTCGTGCGGTGGAAGCAGTGAAGCGTCAAACATTCAACTGCTGTGCATGTCCTGTAACCGAAGTAAATCGAACAGTTGCACCTGCAAAATTCACCATAGAACAGTCGGAACCAATTGCTGTGATGGTGGCTCCACAAAACAACCAACAACGACCGCTCGACAATGTACAGGTACCACTCAAAAAGGTGTCCGATGCAAGAACAAAACAACGAATTCCAGTGGACGTTGCTACCTTCACTAAGATCCAACAAGCGCGCACAAAATGAAAAAGACCCTATTATTTGCCCTCGATTTGACCACAAACGAAGTGATCGTTTCATCATCACAGAAAGGAAGCAAGGAAATTACCTTCGTTGAACGGATTCATCAAGGTGAAAACGAATTACTTTTCGATGCCGTTTCTTCCATGACCAAATTGACCAAATCCCCTAAATTTGATGTCGCGTTGTTTAAAGCGATGGATAAGGTGTGTCAGTTGATTTATGAGAAACAGAGCGAGAGTCAGAGCGGAGAGTGAGAAAGAGAGCGGAGTTCTGTGGTTTGATTCAAACATTTGGCTATCTTTGCGCCGCAACCACTAGACCAAGCACTTATGTTGAGACATGTAAAGATATCCGTTCTAATGGCTGTTTTTAATACCGATTTCTCTTATATCAAACGAGCAATTGATTCCCTTTTAAATCAGGATTTTCAAGATTTCGAATTGCTCATTATCGATGATGGCAGCACCCAAAATAACCGTGAGGCCTTGATGCAATACGTGGAGCAACACGAGGACAAAATAATCTACATCCGTCACAGCAATCGCGGACAATCTGCGTCCATAAACCGCGGAGTACTTTACAGCATGGGCGATTACATTACCATCTTGGACAGTGACGATCAATACAAACCAAACCATTTAACGGAGTGCTTGAAAGAAGTTGAAAACGTGGATTTGATTTGCTCCACCACAGAGACAATAGTTGACAGCCTGGACGATTACTACGTACCCGATAAAAATGACCAAACGAAACTCATCCATTTAGACGATGCAATATTGTTCGGTACCTTGTTCGGTC